>NZ_JBEYWQ010000009.1:0-297603 GCF_040644495.1 Microbispora sp. NPDC046973
CGCCGGAGATCTTCTTCACGAAGTAGGTGGTGCCGCTGACCGTCTCGATCAGGTCGGAGACCACCGCCCGGCTACTCGCCGGAGCCCGTGTCGATGTCGCCCTCGGGGGCGATCGGCGGGGCGGTGCCGGGAGCCTGCTCCGCCTCGGCCTGCTCGGCGGAAGACTCCTCGGCCGCGGGCCGCTGCGCGCCCTCCTGGCTCTCCTTGGCGGTCTCCAGGAGCTTCTCCAGGCGAGGCCCGGTCAGGCGCAGGAACTTGCGGTGCTCCCTGCCCCGGTCGAGGACGGCGACCTCGATCTGGGGCGCCGGGGGGCGCTCCCCTCCCGGCTCGGTCAGGGCGCTCAGCGCGGCGTCGAGGGCCTGCGGCAGCGGCAGTCCCTCGCTGTAGCGCTCCTTCAGGCGACCTCCGACGGCGTCGGCCTGGCCGCCGATCACGGCCATGCCCTGCTCGTCGAAGACCGAGCCGTCGAAGGTGATCCGGTAGATCTGGTCGTCCTCGGGGGCGTCGCCGACCTCCGCGACGACGATCTCCACCTCGAACGACTTGATCGACTCGGTGAAGATCATGCCGAGCTGCTGGGCGTACAGGTTCGCCAGGCCCCGGCCGGTGACGTCGTTGCGGTTGAACGTGTAGCCGTTGATGTCCGCGTAGCGGATGCCGGCCAGGCGGAGCGACTCGAACTCGTTGTAGCGCCCCACCGCGGCGAAGCCGATGCGGTCGTAGATCTCACTGATCTTGTGCAGTGCCTTGGACGGGTTGGGCGCCACGAACAGGATGCCGTCGGCGTACTGCATCACGACCACGCTGCGACCGCGAGCGATGCCCTTGCGGGCATACTCCGCCCTGTCCCGCATGATCTGCTCGGGTGAGGCATATCCTCCGAAGGGGATGGACACCGGGGGTGATCCTCTCTTGGGTTAGCGCAGCGGCGCGGTCGGGCCTTCGGGGGCGGTCATCCGCCTCTCCAGCATGGACTCCACGAACTCGGCGACCTCGTCGTCCGGGAGGCGGCGGAAGCCGTCGGCGGTGATGACGGACACGACCGGCCAGATCTTCCGCATCACGTCGGGGCCGCCGGTCGCCGAGTCGTCGTCGGCGGCGTCGTACAGGGCGTGCAGGCAGGCCAGGACCGTGTCCTGCGGGCTGGAGTTCTCCCGGTAGAGCTTCTTGAGCGAGCCCCGGGCGAAGATCGAACCCGAGCCGATCGAGTGGAACTCCTTCTGCTCGTACGGCCCGCCGCCCACGTCGTAGCTGAAGATCCGGCCGACGTCGCGGGCCGGGTCGTAGGCCGCGAAGAGCGGCACGACCACGAGGCCCTGCATCGCCATGGGCAGGTTCCCGCGGATCATGGTGGCCAGGCGGTGCGCCTTGCCCTCGGTCGACAGCGAGCGACCTTCGGTCTTCTCGTAGTGCTCCAGCTCGACCCGGTAGAGCCGGGCCAGCTCCAGGCCGGTGCTCGCGGTGCCCGCGATGCCCATGCAGGAGTAGTCGTCGGTGCGGAACACCTTCTCGATGTCCCGCTGCGAGATGATGTTCCCGGAGGTCGCACGCCTGTCGCCCGCCATCACCACGCCGCCGGCGCAGGTCGCCGCGACGATGGTGGTCGCGTGCGGGATCTCGTCACCCACCGGCGCCGCCAGCGACTCGTTGCGGGCGGGCAGCAGGTTCGGCGCGTGCACGCCTAGGAACTCCGAGAACGACGACGATCCCGTATATGTGAAGAGGCTGTTCATCCAGGCTGGCTGAGATGCCACGCGACTCCCTCCAAGCATGCGTTGTTAAGCCCGACCCTACTCAGGTCTCAGCGCTGGTTGCACTCTTCCCGATCAGCTCAGCGCGAACCAGACATCCCACAAGAGGCCGGGCGCACGTCCCTTACTCGTTCACCAAACCGTTTCTTTACGTGTCGGTAATCGCGTGCGAGTGTCGATTTGTCCGTACGTCAGGACTTACGGGGAGGTCGATCATGAGACCTGCGCTCGCGGTGGCGGCGGTGGCCCTGTTGACTCTGGGCGCCTGCGGCACCGGCGGCTCCGGCGGCTCCACGGGCGAGGGCGTCACCCTGACCATCACCGCCAACGCGATCTCCGGCGGCAAGAACGCCGAGACCGCCGACTGGACGGCCAAGTGGGTCATCCCCCGGTTCGAGGCCGCGCAGAAGGCCAAGGGCCGGAACGTCCGCGTGGTGTTCCAGCCGAGCGGCGTGGACGACGAGCAGTACAAGACGAAGGTCGCCCTCGACCTCAAGTCGCGGGCGGGCGCCGACGTCATCGACCTCGACGGCATCTGGGTGGGCGAGTTCGCCCAGGCCGGGTACATCAAGCCGCTCGCCGAGGTCGCCGGTCCCGAGGCGGACTCCTGGGAGGGCTGGAGCCAGATCCCGCAGGCCGTGCAGGGTCTCGGCACGTTCGAGGGCAGGAGGTACGGCCTGCCGCAGGGCACCGACGGACGGGTGCTGTTCTACAACAGGGCCCTGTTCCGCAAGGCCGGCCTGCCGGACCGCTGGCAGCCGCGGAGCTGGCAGGAGATCCTCGACGCCGGCGCGGCGCTCAAGAGGGCCGGCGTCCCCGTCCCGATCCAGATCGACGCCGGCACCGCCATGGGCGAGGCGACGACCATGCAGGGCGCGCTGCCGCTGCTGGCGGGCGCGGGGGCGCAGATCTACGCGGACGGCAAGTGGACCGGCGCCTCCCGGGCGCTCAGGGACGTGCTCGGCTTCTACCGCCAGGTCTACTCCGGCGGCCTCGGCGACCCGAGACTCCAGCAGGAGGCGCGGGGACGGGACAAGTCGTTCGCCCAGTTCGCCGAGGGCAGGATCGCCATCCTGGCGGAGGGCGACTACTTCTGGCGGTCGGTGATCGAGCCCAAGGCCGGGGTCGCCCCGATGAAGGACCGCGACTCCCTCGTCGGCTACGCCCTGATCCCCGCCCAGCGTCCCGGCGCCGGCATCCGGGGCCAGGACTTCGTCAGCATGTCCGGCGGCGCCGTGCGGGTGCTCAACCCCAACTCGAAGAACCCGAAGCTGGCCTGGGAGCTGCTGTCGTTCATGCACTCGGCCGAGGCCACCACGTCGCAGCTCGCCGGGGCCGCCCGGATCACGGCGCGCAAGGACGTGAACGACACGGTGCTGGGGGCCGACCCGATGCTGAAGTTCGTCTCCGACGAGGTCCTGCCCCTCACGGCGTACCGGCCGCCGCTGGCCGTCTACCCGCAGGTGTCGGTCGCCCTGCAGGAGGCCACGGCCGCGGTCGTGGCGGGCACGGGCGTGGACGAGGCGGCCGCCGCCTACCAGCGCAAGGTCGAGTCCCTCGTCGGCGGCCCCGCCAATGTCGCGAGCTGAGCATGTCGCGAGCTGAGTCCGGCACGCTGAGCACGCCTCGCGCGCTCGGTTTCGTGGTGCCGGCGCTGGTGCTGATCGGGGTGTTCCTGGTCTTCCCCGCGCTGTGGACCGTCTACCTCGGCCTCACGGACTACCGGCTCACGGGCCTCGCGGCGGCCGATCCCCACGTGGTGGGGGCGGCCAACTACGCCGAGGCGCTGGGCGACGAGCGGTTCCGCACGTCGCTGTGGCTCACCGTGCAGTTCGTGCTCGGCTCGGCCGTGCTCGGGCAGGCGGTGCTCGGGTTCGCGATCGCGTGGGCGCTGCGCGACCGGCGGGGGCCGCTGAAGAGCCTCACCGAGGGGCTGGTGCTGCTGGCGTGGATCCTGCCGTCGTCGGTCGTCGCGTTCCTGTGGATCGCGCTGCTGGACCGCGACGGCGGGACGCTGAACGCGATCCTGCACACGCCCGGCTTCGCCTGGCTGCTCGACCACCCCATGGCGTCGATCGTCGTGTTCAACGTCTGGCGCGGCACGGCGTTCTCGATGATGCTCTACGGCGCGGCGCTGGAGAACGTGCCGCCGTCGCACCTGGAGACCGCGAGGCTCTCCGGGGCCTCGACGCTCCAGCAGCTCAGGGACGTGGTCTTCCCGCACGTCAAGGGGCACGTGCTGACGAACCTGCTACTGATCACGCTGTGGACGTTCAACGACTTCACGGCCTTCCAGCTGACCGCCGGAGGCCCCGAGGGACGGTCGGAGATCCTGCCCGTCTACATCTACAACGTCGCGATGAGCGGCGGCAGGCTCGGTTTCGGCGCGGCGGTCTCCTTCCTCGTCCTGCTGGTCAACCTGGTCCTGGCGTTCGCCTACCTGCGGCTCCTGCGCTCCAGGGGCGAGGTGAGGACGCCGTGACCCCGCCGGTGCGCCACGCGCTCGCGGTCCTCGGGCGAGCCACGTTCCTGGCCCTGGTGCTGGGGTTCTTCACGCTGCCGCTGCTGTGGCTGGCCTCGGCGCCGTTCGACGCCCACCCGTCGATCACGGCCTCGGTGCCGGAGTTCACGCTGGCGAACTTCCGGGCGCTGCTGGACAACCCGTACGCGCTGGGCTCGCTGCGCAACTCGCTGATCCAGGCGTGCGGCAGCGCGGCCCTGGTCGTGACGCTGGCCGCGCTGGCGGCGTACGCGCTGTCGCGGGCGCGGGTGCCGGGCCGCGACGCGCTGCTGTACGTGCTGCTGCTCCTGTCGTCGGTGGTGACGGGGACGGCGGCGATGGTGCCGCTGTTCGAGCTGGCGACCCGGCTCAACCTGATCGACACCCACCTCGGCGTCGTGCTCACGCTGTCGGGCGGCCTGCTGCCCGCCGCGATCTTCATCCTGAAGGACTTCATGGACGCCACGCCCACGTCGTACGAGGAGTCGGCGCGGGTGTTCGGCGCGTCGCCGGGGCAGGTGCTGCGGCACGTCGTGATCCCGCTGGTGCGGCCCGGCCTGGCGACGATCGCGGTGTGGGCGGTCGCCAACGTGTGGGGCAGCTTCCTGCAGCCGTTCATCCTGCTGCGCGACCCGGACAAGGCCCCCGGCGCGGTCATCCTCTACACGCTCTACACCGAGGGCGGCGCGCCGCGCCTCGACGTGATCTCGGCGTTCTCGCTGCTCTACTCGCTGCCGGTGGTGGTGATGTACGTGTTCGTCAGCCGGAGGTACGGCTTCCGCTTCCACGGGGGGATCAAGCGGTGATCGCGTTGCGCGGCCTGACCAAGGAGTTCCCCGGCGGGGTGCGGGCGGTCGACTCGCTCGACCTGGAGATCGGCGACGGCGAGTTCTTCGCGCTGCTCGGCCCGTCGGGCTGCGGCAAGACGACGCTGCTGCGGACGATCGCCGGCCTGGAGACCCCCACCGCGGGCCGGATCGAGATCGGCGGCGTGGACGTGACCGGGACGCCCCCGGGACGGCGGGACGTCGCGATGGTCTTCCAGGACTACGCGCTGTTCCCGCACATGGACGTCACCGCCAACATCGCCTATCCGCTGCGGATCAAGAAGGTCCCGCGGGCCGAGCGCGAGGCCAAGGCCGCCGAGACCGCGTCGCGGCTCAGCCTGTCGGAGCTGCTGGACCGCAGGCCCGGGCAACTGTCGGGCGGGCAGCAGCAGCGGGTGGCGCTCGCCCGTGCGGTCGCCTGCCACCCGAAGGCGTTCCTGTTCGACGAGCCGTTGTCGAACCTGGACGCCCGGCTGCGGCTGGAGGCCCGCACGTTCCTCAAACGCCTGCAGCGCGAGCTGGGGGTGACCACGGTCTTCGTCACGCACGACCAGAGCGAGGCGCTCGCGCTCGCCGACCGCATCGCGGTCATGTCGGCCGGGCGGATCACGCAGCTCGGCACGCCGTCCGAGGTGTTCCGGCGCCCGGCCACCACGTTCGTGGCCTCCTTCATCGGGTCCACCCCGATGAACCTGCTGCCGGGCGTCGCCGACGACGGCGTGCTGCGGGTGGCCGGGGCCGAGTTCCCCCTGCCGGACGGCCTGCGCCTGCTGAACGGCTTCCGCGACGGCGAGGTCCTGTACGGCCTGCGGCCCGAGTACGCCGACCTGACCACCCGGGAGCCCGGGGAGAAGGGAGCGTTCCGGGGGAAGGTGGCGGTGGTGGAGAACCTCGGCACGGCCCATCTCGTCACGCTGGAGTGCGCGGACCACCTGCTGCAGGTGGTGGTGCCCGAGGGCGCCGAGCCCCCGCCGGGGACGGCCGCCTGGGCGGTGCCCCGTCCCGGCCGGGCGCTGCTCTACCGGGACGACGCCCTGGTGGGTGGCGCGTGACGACAAGGGCCGCGATCAGCGGGACGTGGACGCTGGACGACCGGCTGGCCGGGCCGGTGGCCGAGGTGCCGGTGGAGGTGCGGCCCGGCACGGCCGCCCTCACGGTGCGCCTGTCCTACGACCGGTCGGCCGGCGTGCTCGACCTCGGCTGCGCCGGGCCCGCCGGGTTTCGCGGCTGGTCGGGCGGCGCGCGCTCGGAGTACACCATCACCCCCTCCTGGGCCACCCCCGGCTACCTGCCCGGCGAGATCGAGCCGGGGGTGTGGCGGGTGCTGGTCGGGCTGCACCGGGTGCCCCTCGGCGGTCTGCCGTACGAGATCCGGGTGATCAGGCACGTGCGGCCGCCCGTCCGGCCGCGCCGGCGCCGCACCCGCTTCTCCCGGGTGCCCGGGCCCGTTCCGCCCGAGCCCGCCGCCGTACGGCGCCGCCTGCCGTCGCCGCCGGGATACCGCTGGCTCGCCGGGGACCTGCACGCGCACACCGACCACTCGGACGGGACGCTGAGCGTCTACGAACTGGCCTGTGTGGCGGCCGCGGCCGGGCTGGACTTCCTCGCGGTGACCGACCACAACACCGTCAGCCACCACGTGGAGCTCGCGGCGGCCTCGGCGCTGGCCGGCATCGTGCTCGTGCCGGGGCAGGAGGTGACCACCGACCTCGGGCACGCCGGAGCCCTCGGGGACGTCGGCTGGATCGACTTCCGGCGGCCCCCGGACGAGTGGGCGAAGGTCGTGCGCGACCGGGGCGGGGTGCTGTCGGTCAACCATCCGGTGGCGGCCGACTGCGCCTGGCGGCACCCGATGGCCGACCGGCCGCGGGTCGTCGAGCTGTGGCACTGGAGCTGGCAGGACCGCAGCTGGGGCGCGCCGCTGGCCTGGGCGCAGGCCTGGACGGGCGATTCGACCGGCGACCCGGCCGGCGATCTCGTGGTGGTGGGCGGCGGCGACTACCACCGGCCCGAGGAGGGTCACCTGCCCGGCGCGCCGACGACCTGGGTGCTCGCCGAGGGCGACGGCCGGGGTCCCGAGGCGGCCGGGGAAGTCGTACGGGCCGTGGCGGAGGGGCGGACGGCGGTGTCGGCCTCCCCCGGCGCCCCGCTGCTGCTGCGGCTGGAGGACGAGTTCCTCGCCGTGGACGCCGACGGGCTGGTGCTGTGGGGCCCGCGGACCCGGCGGGTGGTCCGAGGGGACCTCGCCCTCCTGCCCGCCCGTCCCGGGGTGCACCGGCTGGAGACGCCCGCCAACGAGGTGGTGGCCGTCTGCACGTGACGGGGTTGTGCTCCGCCCCCGATGGGGAGGTGCAGGGCAGGTCGCCGAGCGGAGGAGGGTGAGGACGTGGAGACGGTGAAGGTGGGGATCGCCGGGCTGGGCGTGGTCGCGCAGGTCGTCTACCTGCCCCTGCTGACACGGCGGCGCGACCTGTTCCGGATCGCGGCCGTGTGCGACCTCGACCCCGGGCACGCGGAGACGGTCGGCCGGGAGGCGGGCGTCCCGGCGTACGACGACCCGCTGGCGATGCTCGACAGGGGCGGGTTCGACGCGCTGATCGTGCTCACGCCGGGGTCCCACGGGCCGCTGGTGCGGGCCGCACTCGAACGCGGCCTGTGGGTGCTGTGCGAAAAGCCCCTCGCCTACAGCCGGGCCGAGCTGAGCGGCTTTTCCGGCCGGCGGCTGATGGCCGGCTACATGAAGCAGTACGACCCGGCCTCCCAGCGGCTGCTGGAGGCGCTGCACGAGGCCGGGGGGCCGGAGGTCGTCCGCCACCTGGACGCGACCGTGCTGCACCCGTCGGAGGAGTCGCAACTGCTGTTCGCCCGGGCGCGGCCCGGACGGCCCGCGCCCGAGCGGGTGGCCCCCTACGCGGAGGCCGACGAGCGGGCGCTCACCGCCGCGCTCGGCACGTCGTCGGAGCGGCTGCGCCGCCTGTACGCGGAGGTGCTGCTGAGCAGCCTGTGCCACGAGCTGTCGCTGATGCGCCTGTTCACCGGGTCACCCGACACCGTGGACCACGTGGCCGTCTGGCCGGTGGAGGCGTTCCCGCCGTCCCTCGAGGTGAGCGGGACGCTCGGAGGCGAGTGCTCCGGCAGGTACGGCATCCGGTGGCACTACCTGACGAGCTACCCGGCCTATCACGAGGTCATGACGCTGCACCACGAGCACGGCTCGCTGGAGCTGCGCTTCCCCTCCCCCTATCTGCTGAACGCGCCCACCCGGCTGACGGTCACCTGCCGGGTCGGCACCACCGAGCGGACGGTCGTCAACGAGGACGTCGCCGAGGCGTTCGAACGCCAGCTGCGCGCCTTCCACCGCTTCGTCACCCAGGAGGAACCGCCGCTCACCGGACTCGACGGGGCCCTGGAGGATATCGTCACCGCGCAGCGGATCGTGCACCGGTACGCGCGGTGGGCGGGCATCCCCATCGGCGGGGAGTGCGCCCAGGAGGTCACCGGCGCCCCGAGGGAGGCGACCGCCGGGGCCGACAGCAGCTACGCCGAGGAGGGCGGGAGTGGAGCCAGCGGTCACGCCGAGGAGAGCCTCAGCAGATAGCGACAGGATCGTGGTGGTCCCGCACACGCACTGGGACCGGGAGTGGTATCTGCCCTTCCAGCGGTTCCGGGTCGGGCTGGTGCGGGTGCTCGACGAGGTGGTGGACGCCATGGCCGCCGACCCCGCCTATCGCTTCACGATGGACGGCCAGCTCGCGGCGATCGAGGACTACCTGGAGATCCGGCCCGCGCGGCGCGGCGACGTCGCCCGCTTCGTCGCCGAGGGACGGCTGGCCGTCGGGCCCTGGCTGATCCTCGCCGACGAGTTCCTGTGCTCGGGTGAGACCCTGCTGCGCAACCTGGAGTACGGCATGCGGGGCGCCGCCGCGCTCGGCGGCGCCATGCCCGTCGGCTACCTGCCCGACCAGTTCGGCCACTGCGCCCAGATGCCGCAGATGCTGGCGCTGGCGGGGCTGCGCCTGGCGTGCCTGTGGCGCGGCGTGCCCGCGCATGTGGACCGCGACGCCTTCGACTGGACCGGCGCCGACGGCACCACGATCAGGACCAGGTATCTGCCCGGCGGGTACGGCAACGCCTTCGGGCTGTTCACCGGCCCGGCCGAGGCGATGCCCGACCGCGTGACGGCCTTCGTCTCCACGGCGAAGGGCTGGGCGGCCGGTGACACCCTGCTGGCGATGTACGGCGCGGACCACTCGGCGCCGGCCCGCGAGATCACCGCCTCGGGGCTCCGCGTCGCCACCCTCGCCGAGGCCCTGACCGGCGATCGCGCGGACGGAGCGCATGGACAGGTGCCGCGGGTGGTGGGCGAGCTGCGCTCGCACGCGCGGGCCAACATCCTGCCCGGCGTGATCTCGGCCCGGGTGCCGCTGAAGCAGGCCATGGCGCGGGCCGAGCGGATCCTCACCCGCTACGCCGAACCGCTGTCGGCGCTGTGGCTCGCCGACCGGTCCGCCTGCGAGCGCCTCGTCGACATGGCCTGGCGGTCGGTCATCGCCTGCAGCGGGCACGACTCGGTCACCGGGTGCGGCTCGGACGAGACCGCCCAGCAGGTGGGCGCCAGGATCGCCGAGGCCGGGCAGACGGCCCAGGCGGTCGTGGACCTGGTCGCGGCGTCCCTCGCCGAGGCCGCGCCGAAGGGCGCGCTCGTGGTCGTCAATCCGTCCCCGTTCGAGCGGACCGGCCTGGTGCTCGCCGACCTGCCGGAGGACCGCGCGTCCCTGGCGGACTCCTCGGGCCGCGCCGTCCCCGTGCAGCGGCTGGAACACGCGCCGACCCTGCTCGACGAGACCGTCATGGACGACCTGTCCCGGCTTCTCGGGCGCGTGCACGAGCGGGAACTGTACGGCCACGAGATCGTCTCCTGGCACGCCGGAGACGGCGTGTTCACCGTCACCGTGAGCAGGCACGCCTCCGGCGCGTACGCCTACGAGGACCTGCGCCGGGCCGTCCTGGAGGCCGGTCCGGGGCCGTGGGTCGTCCGCACGGTGGCCGAGCCCGTGGTCACCGTGGCCGCGCTGGTCACCGTGCCGCCGCTCGGCCGTGCCGTCCTCACGGCCCGTCCGCCCGCGCCCGGCCGGCCCGCCCCCGTCGCCGGCGCGCTGACGACCGACGCCTGCGGGTTCGAGCCGGTGCTGGACAACGGTCTGCTGCGGGTGCGGGTGGCCGGCGACGGGACGCTCTCGCTGCGCGGCGCGGACGGGACCGAGATCCACGGCGTCGGGCGGATCGTCCACGGCGGGGACGCCGGCGACACCTACAACCACGCGCCCCCGCCGGACGACCGGCTCGTCGAGCGGCCCTCCCGCGTCGTCGTCGAGGAGGTCTGCTCGGGCCCGCTGACCGGCGCGTACGCGATCACGCGGGTGTACGACTGGCCGGCCGGCCTCGGCGACGCCGACGACGAGGCCGCCGAGACGGTGCCGACGGCCGTCACGACCCGGGTGGAGCTCAGGGCCGGCGAGCCGTTCGCGCGGTGCGAGATCACCATGGACGTGCGCTGCCGCGACCACCGCGTCCGCTGGCACGCGCCGCTGCCCCGCGCGGCGGCCGCATCGTACGCCGAAGGACAGTTCGCCGTGGTGCGGCGGGGTCTCACGGCCGAGGGCGGAGGCAGGGACGGGGGCGGCGAGCGGCCGATCCCGACCTTCCCCGCCGAGTCCTTCGCCGCCGCCGGCGGCCTGGCCGTGCTGCTCGACCACGTCACCGAGTACGAGATCGTCAGGGACGGGAGCAGCGGGGACGGGACCGAGATGGCGCTGACGCTCGTGCGGTCGGTCGGCTACCTGTCCAGGAACCGCAACCCCTACCGCGACGAGCCCGCAGGGCCCGAGGTGCCCACCCCGGCCGCCCAGTGCCAGGGGCCGCTGACCGTGCGCCTCGCCGTCCTGCCGTACGCGGGCGAGTGGCACGAGGCCGGGCTGCCGAGGCTCGCCGAGGAGTTCCGCCACGACCTGCTCGCCGTGCCGGGCACCGGCGCCGCCGGTGCGAGCGACGCGGACGGGGAAGGCCCGGGCGGAGGGGGTCGCGTCGCGATCAGCGGGGACGGGGTCATGATGGCCGCTCTGCGCGAGCGGGACGGACGGCTGGAGGTCCGCCTGGTGGCCGAGCATCCCACGGCCACCGAGGCGGTCGTCCGGGGAGATTTCACCGCGGCCTGGACGGCCGGCGTGCTGGGCTCTCCCCTGAGCCCTCTGGAGGTGTCCCGCGACGAGGTGTTCCCCGGCGATTGGGCGGACGGGCAGAAACCCGCGGCGTCGTGGCGGACGGTGCGCGTCCCGCTGAAGCCCTTCGAGATCGCGACCGTCCATCTCGCCCATCTCGGCAGCGCCTGACGCCCGGCCTGCGCGACCTGCACTGGAGCCGGGGCGGCCTGCCGGCGCCGCTCACCGCGTCGTCGGCTGACGGGTCATCGTCTGCCGCATCGCCGCCGCGGGCGGCTTGGTGCGCCGGTCATCGCGGCGCGGCGGACGAGGACGCGTTCGACGGGGGTTTCCGGGCCCGACGGCGGCCCTGCCGGGAACGTTCCCCGGCGCGGCCGCCACCGGCCCGGACGCCTCCCGCCCGGGCTACTGCCCGCCCTTCTGCACGTAGGAACGGACGAACTCCTCCGCGTTCTCCTCGAGGACCTCGTCGATCTCGTCCAGGATCGCGTCCACGTCGTCGGTGAGCTTCTCGTGACGCTCCTGGACGTCCGGGGACGCCTGCGCCTCGACCTCTTCGACTTCGTGCTCCTGGCGCCCGGTCTGCTTCTGGCCGCCGCTCTCCTTGGTCGCCATCCCTGACACCTCCGCTGCTCGGGGGGACGCCTCTCCCCATATCTTCCCCGAACCGACCGACAATGCGCGCGAAAGAGCGCGCGATCTTCGGCCGGGCCGCTGTGGCCAGACAACCCGGTGAGGCCCGGGAAGGCAAACGCGCGGGATCCGGCCTCGCGGCGGGCACATCGGCCCTCGGAGGCCGCCTTCGTTAGACCGGATCGTTATCGACGTCACACGCCCCGTGGCCGCCTTTCGGCGCAGAGCGACCGGGTCCGGGACGACAATTGATGGATCACGGCACGACCTAGCGCACGGGTGGTCGATGGCATCGCACGCACGGCAACTGCTGGCGGATCGGTACAAGCTGCTGACGCCCTTCCGGCGCGACGGCGGCGGGATCATGTGGCAGGCACACGATCTCCGACTCAAGCGCGATGTCGCGATCAAGGAAGTGCAGCCGCCGTACCGGGTGGACGTGGCCGACCTGCCGGCCGCCCGCCGGCAGGCGCTGCGGGAGGCCCGCTCCGCGGCCCGCCTCAGCCATCCGGCCGTCATCACCGTGCACGACCTCCTGGAGGACAAGGGCCGGCTCTGGATCGTCACAGAGCTCCTGCAGGGCCTCACGCTGGGCGACACCGTCCGCCACCTCGGGCGGCTGCCGGTCCACTGGGCCGCCTGGGTGGGTTTCCAGCTCCTGTCGGGCGTACGGCACGCGCACGCGATGGGCGTCGTCCACGGGGACATCCGGCCCGCCAACGTGATGCTGACCGAGGACCGGGTGGTGCTGACCGACTTCGGCATCGCCGCGTTCGACCGGGACCCCACCGGGTCGACGACCGTGCCCGTGGCGCGTTCCGGGGCCTATCTCGCCCCGGAGCGGCTGCGCGGGAAGGGCCTGGCCCCCGCCGCCGACCTGTGGTCGTTCGGCGCCACGCTGTACTGCGGGGTCGAGGGGCGGCCGCCGTACCCGGCCGTGGAGGCGCTGCCGTCCGCGGCGCTGCTCGGCCGCGAGCCGGAGCCGCCACGCCGGGCGGGCCCCCTTCGGCCGCTGATCGAGGGCCTGCTGCGGCACGACCCGGACGAGCGGCTCAGCGTCGACCAGGCGATGCACGTGCTCGTGGACGTGTTGCGGCGGCAGGGCATCCCGGCGGCGACGCCGGGCCGCACCGCCGGCGAGCTGCCAAGCCGCACCACGCCCAACACCACCCCCAACACGGCGCCCAACACGCCGCCCAAACCGGGCGGGGCGCACCCCGGCCGCTCCTCCGGCCATGGGTGGCCCCTCGCCCCCCGGGAACTCACAGCACCCCGGGATCTCCCAGCGCCCGGCGAACTCACGACGGGGCGCTTCTACGACGTGGAGTCGCGTCGCCGGGACAATCCCTACTGGCCCTCCCCCACGACCGGGCCTCGCCGGCCCAGGCCTCCACGCCTCCCGTAGCCCCCGTGCCGCCCGGGCCCGCCTGCCCAGGATCAGTCGTCGTGACCCCGGTCGTCGTGACCCCGGTCGTCGTGCCGGCGGTCGTCGTGCCGGCGGTCGTCGTGCCGGCGGTCGTCGTGACCCCGGTCGTCGTGCCTGTCCCGGAACTTGACGATCCTCCCGCTCGCGGCGGACACGTACACGTGATATTCCCGGTGGCCCTTGCGCAGCTCGACCTTCCAGGTGCGGTGGCCGTGCTCCCACTCGCGTTCGACCTCGGTCACCCGCGCGCCGGGCACCCTCCTCATCGCGATCGCGACCGCCTGGCTCCGGGTGACCGAGGTCGGGGAGACGGAAGCGGAGGCGTGCACGGAAAGAGAGGTGGGCGCGGAGAGAGAGGTGGGCGCGGCCGCGGCGGCGGTTCCCCCGGCGGCCAGAGCGGTGACGGTGACGGCGGCGGCGAGAGCGATCTTCGTTGTCTGTCTCATGCCCCGAGGTTCGCAGCGATCATGCTAGGGCCGCGCTAAGCGATCCCTAAAAGCAGGCGCACCTCCGCGCCGCCGAGGTCCGATCGGCCGACGGCCAGGGAGCCGCCCGAATCCTCGGCCACGCGGCGGGCGATGTCCAGCCCGAGCCCCGTCGAGCCCGCGCCGCTCTCCCCGCGCGCCGGCGGATCGCCGGGGCCGAAGCCGGGCCCGGCGTCCGAGACCGTCAAGGCCGCCGTGTCACCCGGTCCGGAGGCCAGCCGGACGCGGAAGGCCGTCCCGTCGGGGGTGTGCGCGAAGACGTTGCCGAGGAGGGCGTCGACGCAGTCGGCCAGATCCTCGGCCGGGACGGCCACCGGCAGCGGGCCGCGCACGAGGTCGAGCGCGACGGTTCTGGACTGGTCCTCCGCCAGCACCGACCAGAACTCCACTCTGCCGCGAACCACCGCGACGGCGTCGCAGGACGCCCGCTCCCGCGACCGCCGCCGCACGTCGTTGATCACGGCGGTGACCGCCCGCTCCAGGGCGTCCACGCGGGCCTCCATCCTGGCCGCCTCGCCGGGGTCCGCCAGCGACTCCGCTTCGAGCCGCAGGCCGGTCAGAGGGGTGCGGAGCCGGTGGGAGACGTCCGCCGCCGTCTCGCGCTCCTCCGCGAGCAGGTCGGAGATGCGTCCCGCGAGGTGGTTGAGGGCCAGGCCGGCCGTACGGACCTCGGGCGGGCCCTGCGGGGTGGCCCTGACGGTCAGGTCGCCCGTGGCGAGGCGGTGGGAGACCTGGGCGAGCGCCGTGGTGGGCCGCACGACCGCGCGGGCGAGGCGGTCGGCCACCAGGATGCCGAGCCCGACCAGGGCGACCCCGAGGATCAGCAGCGCGAGCCACGTCCGATGGACGCCGCGGTCGAGGTCGTCGTCGCCGAGGAAGGCGCGGACCACGGCGGTGCCGCCCGGCGCCCCCTGCACCGCCACCAGGATCTCCCTGCCGCCGGGCACCGCCGCGGTCAGGCTCCGGCCGCGCGCGGCGAGGTCGACGGCGCGGGTGCGGGCCGCCACGGCCCCGAGCACACGGCCGTCCGCGAGGAAGACCGTGACGGGGTGTCCGCTCGACGCGCCCGCCTGCTCGGCGGTCAGCCGCAGCGTCTCCTCGTCCACCGCGCCGACGGCCACGGCGACGGACTCGGCGGCCCGGGTCGCGGAGGCGACGGCCTCGCTCCGGGCCACCGACCGCACCAGCAACGCCAGCGGCACCAGCAGCGACACCAGGACGAGCGACGTGGTCGCCGCGACGAGGGCGGCGAGCCAGCGCCTCATCGGCTCACTCCCCGGGCGCGGCGGGCGGTGCGGTCAGGCGCACGCCCACCCCGCGGACCGTCTGGAGATGGCGCGGCCGCTGGGCGGTCTCGCCGAGTTTGCGGCGCAGCCAGGACAGATGGACGTCGACCGTCTTGTCGGTGCCCCCGTAGGGGATGCGCCAGACCTCGGTGAGCAGTTCCCGTTTGGTGACGACCTGCCCGGCCCGGGCCGCCAGATAGTGCAGCAGGTCGAACTCCCGCGGCGTCAGGTCCAGCGCCGCGCCGTCGAGCGTCGCCTCCCTGGTGCCCGGGTCGACGCGCAGGGTCCCCACCGTCAGGGAGGTGTCCGCACGCCCGGTGTCGACCCGGCGCAGCACGGCGCGGATGCGCGCGTCGAGTTGCGCGGCGCTGTAGGGCTTGACCACGTAGTCGTCGGCGCCGGCGTCGAGCAGGCGGACCATCTCGGCCTCGCCGTCCCTGGCGGTGGCGACGATGACCGGGACGCGGCTCACCGCGCGGACCATGCGCAGCAGGTCGGCGCCGTCCATGTCGGGCAGGCCGAGGTCGAGCACGATCAGGTCGGGGCGGTCCTCGACGACCGACCGCAGGCCGTCGAGGGCGGTGGAGGCGGAGGAGACGGCATGGCCGCGATCACGCAGGCTCCGGGTGAGGGAGGTGCGGATGGGGGCGTCGTCTTCGATGAGCAGCACGCTTGGCATTTGAGCGCTACGGTAGCCGTCCGGCGGATGCGGCATAAGTCCGTTATCCGGGCCTTAGCAATCCCTTAGCGTTCGGGGTGGGAGAGTGGCGGCGTGAACAGCCGCCTCGCACTCGCCGTCGCCGGGTGGCTTCTGGCCGCCGCCCTCGCCACCGGTACGGGCGTCGCCGTGCTCGGCCTGCTCGGCCGGCCGCTTACGGGCCCGGCGGAGCGGCCGATGACGGCCGAGGAGATCCGCCTCGCGCTCGCCCGGGACACCCCGGGCCCGCCCTCCCCGGCCTCCACCCCCGCCGTCGCGGCCCCGGCGGACCCGCCGGGCGGCGAGACACCGAAGGCCGCGCCCGCGACCGGACGCAGGCTCGTCTCCACGGGCGCGGGCAGCCTGATCGCCCGGTGCGACGGCGGGCTGGTCCGGCTCCAGTCGTGGACCCCGGCACAGGGCTACGAGGTCGACGACGTCGACCCGGGGCCGGACGACCGCGCCCGGGTGAAGTTCGAGTCGGACGAGGGCAGGCTCGAGGTGGAGGTGCGGTGCGCCGGCGGCGTGCCGGTCCCCCGGATCACCCGGCACGACTGACCGGGGCGCCGGCCCGCGCCGCTTCCCCTCAGCCCTCGCCGGTGAGGGCGGCGACGAGGTCGGCGGCCGTACGGCACCGGTCGAGCAGGTCGCCCACGTGCGCCTTGGTGCCGCGCAGCGGCTCCAGTGTCGGCACGCGCTGCAGCGACTCGCGGCCCGGGATGTCGAAGATGACCGAATCCCAGGAGGCGGCGGCGACCGACTCGCTGTACTGCCGCAGGCACCGGCCGCGGAAGTAGGCCCGGGTGTCGGTGGGCGGCATCTCGACCGCCCGGTCGATGTCCTCGTCGGTCACCAGGCGCTGCATGCGGCCCCTGGCGACCAGCCGGTTGTACAGGCCGCGGTCGGGACGGATGTCGGAGTACTGCAGGTCGACCAGTTGCAGCCGCGGATGCGACCACGGCAGCTTGTCGCGGGTGCGGTAGCCCTCCAGGATCTCCAGCTTGGCGACCCAGTCGAGCTCCCGGGACAGCTGCATCGGGTCCTCCGCGAGCCGGGTGAGCACCGACTCCCAGCGGTTGAGCACGTCCTTGGTGAGGTCGTCCACGCCCGAGCCGAAGCGGTCCTCGACGTACTTGCGGGCCTGCTCCAGGTATTCCATCTGCAACTGCACCGCGGTCATCTTCCGCCCGTTGCGCAGCGCGATCTCGTACTTGCAGGTCGGGTCGTGGGAGACCGCGCGCAGCGCCGCGACCGGCGACTCGGGGGTCAGGTCGATGGTGAGGAACCCCTCCTCGATCATCGCCAGGACCAGCGCCGTCGTACCCAGCTTCAAATATGTCGAAATTTCCGACATGTTGGCGTCGCCGATGATCACGTGCAGCCGCCGGTACTTCTCCGGGTCGGCGTGCGGCTCGTCGCGGGTGTTGATGATCGGCCGCTTGAGCGTGGTCTCCAGCCCGACCTCGACCTCGAAGAAGTCGGCCCGCTGGCTGATCTGGAAGCCCTCGCCGCGGGAGTCCTGGCCGATGCCGACCTTGCCCGCGCCGCAGACGACCTGCCGCGACACGAAGAACGGCGTGAGGTGCCTGACGATGTCGGCGAACGGCGTCGCGCGGCGCATGAGGTAGTTCTCGTGACAGCCGTACGACGCGCCCTTGGCGTCGGTGTTGTTCTTGTAGAGCTGGATGGGGGCGTTGCCGGGCATGGAGGACGCCCGGACGGCGGCGTCGTACATCACCCGCTCGCCCGCCTTGTCCCAGATCACCGCGGCCCGGGGATTGGTGCACTCGGGCGTGGAGTACTCCGGGTGGGCGTGGTCGACGTACAGGCGCGCGCCGTTGGTGAGGATCACGTTGGCGAGCCCGAGGTCCTCGTCGGTGAGCTGGCTCTGGTCGGCCACCTCACGGGCCAGGTCGAACCCTCGGGCATCGCGGAGCGGGTTCTCCTCCTCGAAGTCCCACCGGGCCCGGCGAGCCCGGGCGGCCGACGCCGCCAGGTACGCGTTGACGACCTGTGAGGAGGTCACCATCGCGTTCGCTCCCGGTTGACCGGGCACGGCGATGCCGTACTCGGTCTCGATGCCCATCACCCGCCGAACCGTCATTCGCACCCCGCCTGCTTCAGGCCGTCGATCAAATCCGTCGCCGTCATATCCGAGCCTAGCCCTTTCTCTATGCCCTGCTACCGAACAGTTACGGCACAGATGCCTCGGGACTTTGCGCCGGAATGGCCGCCGCAGTCCGGGAGGTACCCCCGCGACCCCGGGGACGGGACCTCCGGGAGCGGTCGAGCAGGGCCCCCAGCCTGGCACGAAGCCAGCGCTGACCGGGCTTGTCGACCATACGGTAGATCAGGTACGCGAGCCCGATCGAGACCGCCATCGTGATCGCGGCCAGCAGCCAGGGGTCGACCACCTCCCGGTACGCGGGGATCACGACGGCCGAGACCGTCTGGTGCAGGAGATAGAGCGGATACGTGAGGGCCCCGAGAGCGATCAGGCGACGCCAGCGCACCCATCGCAGCCAGCCGAGGGCGACCGCGGCCATCAGGAGGTAGATGACCGTGATCGCGACGACGACGGCCTCCGGGGGCGCCGGGTAATACTTGATGCCGACCAGGCTCACCCGCTCCCCCACGCGCTCCATGGCGGCGTACAGGGACATCCCGTAGCCCGCGGCCACGAGCAGCCACGGGACGAGGGCCCCCGAACGCGCCCCGAAGCGGTGGATCAGGAAGAAGGCCATGCCCGCGATGAAGTACGGCGCCTGCCGCGGCATGAAGACGAAGACCAGTGTCTCGTTCTGGGTGAACTCGGCCAGCAGCGCGAGGCCGGACCAGGCCGCCAGGAACACCAGGCAGCGCCGCAGCGTGATCCCCACGAGGGAGAACAGCGCCACGAGGACGTAGAACCGCAGCTCCACCCAGAGAGACCAGAAGACGCCGCCGGCGTGGCCCACGCCGAACGCCCCCTGGAACATGGTCAGGTTGAGCAGGTACTCGCCGTCGCTGAGCTTGGGGTCGAACCCGGCGACCCCGCTGAAGCGGTACATGATGAAGATCACGAGTACGGCGAACCAGTACGCGGGATACAGCCGCGACACCCGGGAGACGGCGAACTCGCCGACCGTGTGCCCCCAGACGCTCATCAGGATGACGAACCCGCTGATGAGGAAGAACAACTCGACGCCGAGGATGCCCAGCGTGGTCAGGCGGGCGACCGGCTCGAACAGCTTGGTCGGGTACTCGTCCCACAGCGACTTGCTCGCCGCCATGAAGTGGAAGGCCATGACGGCGAACGCGGCCACGAAGCGCAGGACGTCGAGCTCGACCAGGCGGCGGCTCCTGACGGCCGCGGCGGCGCCCCGCGCGGGGGCGGCGGCCGGCCCCGGGGCCGGCACGGCCGCGGCCGGTCCTGACGGTCGCACGGGGTGTCTCACAGGCTGTCCCACAGCGATTACCCACGCCGGCCAAGGAAGATCATGCCCTCTTTGACGTGATCGCTCCAGGGTTTGGTTCCCTCAGATCACCATCGTCACTAAAGGTCGCTTTTGTCCCGCCGCTGCCGCCCCGTCCGCGCGCCGGCGCAGGAAAGGGCCCGGAAAGCCGGAGGAGCGGCGCGATCCGCGATCGCGCCGCTCCTCGATGGCACCGGCCGGCCGGAGCCGGGGTGCTACTACAGGTACTGGCCGGTGTTGGCGACCGTGTCGATCGACCGCCCGGCCTCGGTGCCCTGCTTGCCCTGCACGAGGGTGCGGATGTAGACGATCCGCTCGCCCTTCTTGCCGGAGATGCGGGCCCAGTCGTCGGGGTTGGTGGTGTTGGGCAGGTCCTCGTTCTCGGAGAACTCGTCCACGCAGGCGGCCATCAGGTGCGCGATCCGCAGGCCCTTCTGCCCGGTCTCGAGGAACTCCTTGATGGCCATCTTCTTGCCCCGGTCCACGATGTTCTGGATCATGGCGCCGGAGTTGAAGTCCTTGAAGTAGAGGACTTCCTTGTCGCCGTTGGCGTAGGTCACCTCGAGGAAGCGGTTCTCCTCGCTCTCGGCGTACATCCGCTCGACGACCCGCTGGATCATCGCGGCGATCGTGCCCTCGCGGCTGCTGCCGTGCTCGGCCAGGTCGTCCGGGTGCAGCGGCAGGTCGCTGACGAGGTACTTCGAGAAGATGTCCTTCGCCGCCTCGGCGTCGGGCCGCTCGATCTTGATCTTGACGTCCAGGCGGCCAGGCCGCAGGATCGCCGGGTCGATCATGTCCTCGCGGTTGGAGGCGCCGATGACGATGACGTTCTCCAGGCCCTCGACACCGTCGATCTCCGAAAGGAGCTGGGGGACGATGGTGTTCTCGACGTCGGAGGACACACCGGAGCCGCGGGTGCGGAAGATCGAGTCCATCTCGTCGAAGAACACGATCACCGGGGTGCCCTCGGACGCCTTCTCACGCGCCCGCTGGAAGACCAGGCGGATGTGCCGCTCGGTCTCGCCGACGTACTTGTTGAGAAGCTCGGGGCCCTTGATGTTGAGGAAGAAGCTCTTGCCGGACTGGCCGGTCTTCTCCGCGACCTGCTTGGCCAGGGAGTTGGCCACCGCCTTGGCGATGAGCGTCTTGCCGCAGCCGGGCGGGCCGTACAGCAGCACGCCCTTCGGCGGCCGGAGCTTGTGCTCGCGGAACAGATCGGCGTGCAGGTAGGGCAGCTCGATGGCGTCCCTGATCTGCTCGATCTGCCGGCCGAGGCCGCCGATCTCCTCGTAGGAGATGTCGGGGACCTCCTCGAGGACGAGCTCCTCCACCTCGGACTTGGGGATGCGCTCGTAGACGTAGTTGGAACGGGGTTCGAGCAGGAGGGAGTCGCCGGCCCGCAGCGGCTGGTCGAGCAACGAGTGGGCGAGCTTGACGACCCGCTCCTCGTCGGCGTGCGAGATGACGAGCGCGCGGTCGCCGCTCTCCAGCAACTCCTTGAGCATCACGATCTCGCCGACGTCCTCGTAGCCGAGGGCCTCGACGACGTTGAGCGCCTCGTTCAGCATGACCTCCTGGCCACGCTTGAGCGAGTCGACGTCGACCGCCGGACTGACGTTCACACGGAGCTTGCGCCCGCCCGTGAACACCTCGATCGTGCCGTCATCCCTGGCCTCGAGGAAAACGCCGAATCCGGACGGCGGCTGTGCCAGCCGGTCGACCTCCTCCTTGAGGGCGACGATCTGGTCCCTGGCCTCCTTGAGGGTGGCGACCAAACGCTCGTTCTGGCTTGTGAGGGCGGCCACCTGTGCCTGCGCCTCGTGGAGACGCTCCTCGATGACCCTGGCCTGCCGGGGAGACTCGGCCAGCTTCCGGCGCAACGCGGTGATCTCCTCTTGCAGGAAGGAGACCTGTGTTGTGAGATCCGCGACCTCCCGTTCGCGCTGCGCGGCTCGAGCCTCAGCGTCGTCGCGAGCTGCCACGCCCCGTCACCTCCTTCCCCGTCGAGAACGACTACTCAAGACCCTACCTATCTTGGCGCTGTACGTAACCTGGCCGGGCAGTGTTCGTGTAGTTACGTTGGGTGTTCGGCGTTTGATACCTTATGGACCGATTGTTCGGTTCACCATTAGGAACACACCCATATGTTCCCGTGTCACGTGGTTTTGCCGGGTTGTGGCTGAATCGTCACCCTTGCTCGATCCCCTCTCCGTACGCCCCCTTGGCGGGACGCCTGCGCCGCGGCGGGGGCGTGACGCCGTCCGCCATACGACGGGCCGTGACGAGAAATCCCGTGTGGCCGACCATCCGGTGGTCGGGCCGTACGGCGAGACCTTCGACATGCCAGTCGCGAACCAGGGTCTCCCACGCGTGAGGCTCGGTGAAACTCCCGTGCTCGCGCAGGGTTTCCACCGTTCTGGACATCTGGGTCGTTGTCGCAACATAGCAGCAAATAACTCCCCCGGGAGTAAGGGACTTCGCCGCCGCGTCAACGCACTCCCAAGGAGCGAGCATGTCGAGGATGACGCGGTCCACGTCCGCCTCGTCCAGCGCGTCGACGAAGTCACCGACCACCAGGCGCCACTGCCCCATAGGGCCGCCGAAGAACTTCTCCACGTTCTTGGTGGCCACCTCGGCGAAGTCCGCGCGCCGCTCGTAGGAGGTGACCTTCCCCTCCGTCCCGACCGCGCGCAGCAGGAAGCAGGTGAGCGCGCCGGACCCCACGCCGGCCTCGACCACCCGGGCGCCGGGGAAGATGTCGGCCATGGCGACGATCTGGGCCGCGTCCTTCGGGTAGACCACCGCGGCGCCGCGGGGCATCGACACGGTGTAGTCGGCGAGCAGGTGCCGGAACGCCAGGTAGGCCGTGCCGCCGGAGGACCGCACCACCGACCCCTCGGGCTGGCCGATCAGGTCGTCGTGCGGGATCGACCCCTTGTGCGTGTGGAAGACGCCGCCCTCTTTCAGCGTCACCGTGTGCCGCTTGTTCTTGGGGTCGGTGAGCTGGACCTGATCTCCGGCCTGAAACGGGCCGTGCCTGCGAAAACCCATGCGGAAAAGGCTAGTGCCGCGACCGACGAGATTTGCCCGGACGGAGCGGTGTCCGGAGTGGTGCATCGCAAGGCGGAGGAGGAGCCGATGACAGCGTCATCGGCGACGACGACAACGCGGCGAGGTGCCGCTCCGGGCGACGCGACGGGGCAAAGATCGGCGGGAGGGGCACGGGTGCCGCGACCGACGAGATTTGCCCGGGGCGGGAGCGGGGCCGGCCGGGAAAAGACCTGGCCGGTGCGGTGTCACTGCTGGTAACAATGGGACATGTTGCCCCAAGAGGCGATCCCCGCCGGGCCGGCCGTTCTGCGCCTGCCGGTGGAGGGGGACGCCGACCAGATCGCCCGAGCCTGTGCCGACCCCGAGATCGCGAGGTTCATCCCCTTCCTCCCCTCGCCGTACTCGCGGGACGACGCGCTGGCGTGGATCACCAAGACCGTGCCCGAGATGTGGGAGAACGGCGGCGCCGACTTCGTCGTCGCCGAACCGGTCACGGACGAGATCCTCGGGACCGCGGGGCTCAAGCCGCCGGACCGGTTCGGCGCGACGGAGGTGGGCTACTGGCTGGCGCCGTGGGCCCGGGGGCGCGGCGTCGTCACGGCCGCCGTGCGGGCGCTCGCCGAGCGGGCCTTCGCCCGGGGCGTCCCCCGGATCGGGCTGCTCGCCGACGTGGAGAACGTCACGAGCCAGCAGGTCGCCCTGCGGTGCGGCTTCGCCTCCGAGGGCGTGCTGCGCGGGGCCGGCACTCCCCGGGGCGGCACCCCGGCCGACATCGCCGTGTTCGGGCGGCTGAGCACCGACCCGGGCGACCCGATCACGCCCTTCCTGCCGTTCTTCCCCGGGGGGTTCCCGGGCGGCTCTCTCACCGACGGCGTCGTCCGGCTCACGCCGCTGACCGCCTCCGACGCCGACGACTACTTCGCGCTGGCGTCCGTCCCCGACGTGATGGACTCGCACGTCCCGCCCGGACAGCCGGAGTACGCGGACGCCGAGGTCGTCTGCCGCTACGCCGGGCACCGGTGGCTGACCGGCCAGCGGGCGGATATCGCGATCAGGGACGCGGCTACCGGGGACTTCGCCGGGGACATCCAGCTCACCGGCGTCGTCCCGCCGCTCGGCCAGGCGATGCTCGGCTACAGCCTCCGTCCGGGCTTCCGCGGCAGGGGCATGGTGACGCGGGCGGTGAACCTGCTGGTCGAGTGGGCGTTCGCGAACACGCCGCTGAGGCGGATCGTCGCCGGGACGGCGCCGGGCAACACGGCCTCCCACCGCGTGCTCGAGCGGGCGGGATTCACCCGGGAGCACCTCGTCAAGGGGCTGCTGCCCGGGCCCGGAGGCACCCGCCTTGACGACGTCCAGTGGGCGAGGACACGCCCCTGAGCGCGCCTCCCGGACCCTGCGGGAGATCGCGGAACGGACCTCCCGCGCTCGGGCGCCGCCCGGAACCCGGCGCCCGAGCGCGGGCCGTCCGCGGCGCGGCACGCCCGCCGGGCGTCCCGGCCACGCCGGTGCAGGCCGCTTCCTCAGTCGGCTCCGTACGCGGCCCTCAGCTTGGCGAAGGCGGCGTCGGTGCCCTGGAGGGCCCGGTCGATCTCCTCGTCGGTGTGCGCGGCCGACAGGAACCAGTTGTGCCAGGGGTGGAGGTAGACCCCCTCCTCCAGGCAGGCTCCGGCCCAGGCGATGCCCTTCTCCAGGGTCTCGTCGCCCTCGAAGGACAGCCACGGCACCTGCACCGGGCCGGTCTGGCGGACCACGAAGCCGTGCGCCGCCGCCTGGGCGGCGAGGCCCTCGCGCAGGCGGGTCCCGGCCCTGTGCATGAGCGCGACGCCGTCGGTCTCGCGCAGGATCTCGATCGTCGCCTTGGCGGCGGCCATGGCCGTGGCCGAGAACCAGAAGGAGCCGGTCGAGTACAGCGTCTGGGCCGCCCCGCGCAGCGCGTCGGTCCCGGTGAGCGCCGCGATGGGGAAGCCGTTGGCCATCGCCTTGCTCCAGGCCGTCAGGTCGGGGCGCACACCGAGCGGCTCCCACGAGCCGCGCAAATCGAGCCGCCACCCGGCGCGTACGTCGTCGATGACCAGCGCAGCGCCGATCCGGTCGGCGAGCGCGCGCACGCCGCGGGCGAACTCGGCGTCGGCGTGCTCCTGGTCCTCGAACGAGTCGTGCTTGAACGGGGTGACCAGGATTGCGGCGACGTCGCCGTCCGCCTGGGCCGCGGCGGCCTCGGCGCTGGCGAGGTCGTTGTAGGTGAACTCGATGGTGTCGGCCCGCTGGTTGGGGGTGACGCCGGACAGGCCGGGCGTGCACCACGGGTCGGCGCCGTGGTAGGAGCCGTGGGCGACCAGCGCCTTGGTCCTGCCCGTCGCCGCCCTGGCCACCATCAGGGCCTGGGTGGTGGCGTCGGTGCCGTTCTTGGAGAACATGGCCCAGTCGGCGGAGGGGATGAGGTCCACCAGCAACTCGGCGAGCTCCACCATGACCGGGCCGGGGCCGTTCAGGCAGTCGCCCTCCGCCTGCTGCGCCGCGGCGGCGGCCTCCACCCGCGGGTTGCGGTGGCCGACGATCATCGGCCCCCAGCTGCACATCAGGTCGACGTACTCACGGCCGTCGGCGTCCCACTGCCGGGCCCCCTCGGCGCGGACGAAGAACTGGGGGTAGCGGTCCCCGTGCAGGGCCGCGTTGAGGTGGCCGTACATGCCACCGGGGATGACCTTCGCGGCACGGGCCCGCAGGGAGGCGTCGAGGGACATGGGCGGCACTCCTGAGATCGGAGGAATCGGGGAGGTGGGGAGCCGGGGATCAGGCGTCCGGGCCCGGGTCTTCGACCACGGAGCCGTCCAGGCCGGCGTCGGAGCCGAGCCCGCCCGCGACCCGCGCGGCGACGGCCGTGCCGAGGCGGGCGGCGCCGAGGACGTCCCGGCCGCGCAGCAGTCCCGCGGCGAATCCGGCGCAGTACGCGTCGCCGCAGCCCGTGGTGTCGACCACCGGCACGTCCAGGGCGGGCACGCGGGTGACCCCGGCGGCGGTGGCCACGAGGCTGCCTGCGGCCCCCAGGGTGACGATCACACCCTTCGGGCCCTCCGCGAGCAGCGCGGCCGCGGCCTCCTCCGGCGTCGCCGCCCCGCTGAGCATGAGCGCCTGCTCCTCGTTGGGCAGGAGGTAGTCGACGTGGGGCAGGAACGCGCGGACGCCGGGCATGAGATCGGGCATGTTGGACAGCAGGTCCAGCGTGACGGTCGTGCCGCCCTCGCGGGCCTTGTCGAGCAGCGCGAAGAAGGCGGGGTCGTGCAGGCCCCACGTGACGTCCATGCCGCCGAGATGCAGCACCTTCGCGTCGGCGAGACGGTCCGCGTCGAGGTCGGCGGTCGCCAGGCCCAGGTTGGCCCCGGGCACATGGAAGGAGGGCCGTCCGCCGTCGGGACGGATGGGCAGGATCGAGGCCGCCGTCTGCTCCCCCGCCCTGCGCACCACGCCGCTCACGTCCACACCGTGCCGCGCCATGATCATCAGGAGGAAGTCGCCGAGCTCGTCGTCGCCGACGGCGCCGATCGAGGCGACCGGCACGCCGATCTTCGCCAGGGCCACGGCCGTGCCCGCGGCCGCACCGGCCGCGGTGATGCGGATCTGCTCCAGCAGGTGGGTGTCCTGACCGGCCGGGATGGACTCGACCGGGCGGGCCAGGACGTCGACGATATGCACGCCGACCGTCACTACCGTCATGAGCGGATAATAGACGGGCGCCCGACTAAAATGTCAACCGAGGTGATGGACCATGCCGAAGATCGTCAACCACGAGGAGCGCAGGGGCGAGGTCGTCGCGGCGGCCCGCCGGATCATCCTGCGCGAGGGCATCGAGGCCGCGACGACGCGGGCCATCGCCAAGGAGGCCGGCTACTCCAACGGGGTGCTCACGCACTACTTCGCCGACAAGGACGAGATCCTGCTGTCGGCACTGGAGGCGTCCCATCGCCGGATCGCCGACCGGCTGCGGGAGAAGCTGTCGGGCCGCACCGGCCTGGCGGCGCTGCGCGAGCTGCTGCTCGACAACGTGCCCCTCGACGACGAGCGGGCCGGGGAGACCGGGCTGGAGGTGGGGTTCTGGGGGCGCAGCCTGACCAGCCCCGCGCTGCTGGAGGTCCAGCGGAGGGAGGCCGCCGAGCTCCGCTATCTTGTGACGAGCCTGCTCAGGGCCGCCGCCGAGGCCGGTGAGATCCGCACGGACGAGGACCTGGAGGACGTCGCGGAACGGCTGCTGGCGCTCGTGGACGGGCTGAGCGTGCACCGGCTGCTGTATCCCGCGCACGTCACCGGCGAGCGGCTGCAACGGCTGATCCTGAGCGAGATCGACCGGCTGCGCCCCTGATCCGGCCGCCGGGAGCCGGTGGCTCCGGCGGCCTCGGGATCGTCAGGCGTTGCGGTGGGCCTCGTAGCGCATCGTGCGCGAGACGCCGACACGCACGGTCGTGCCGGGCAGGATCGGCACCGGCTCGTTCGGCGGGATGTCGTAGAAGTTGGGGTCGCCGGGCGGCTGAATCTGGGTGCCGTTCACCGAGCCCAGGTCGAGCAGGTTGACGTCCCAGTTGTCCAGGAAGACCCGCAGATGACGGCGCGACACCGAGCCGTCGGGGCTGGTGACCCTGGCCGGCCTGGCCTCGCCCGACTGCACCTCGGGCGCGCGCTCGGGGTCGCGGCCCAGCAGGTAGTCGGCCTCCAGCGGCAGCGCCATGCCGTCGTCGAGCAGCAGCACGCCGAGCAGCGGCCGCGGACCCTTGTACGGCACCACCGCCCGCTGGTCGATGGGGACGCCGCAGACCGCGCAGTAGGGCGCGCGCGGGTCGTTGAAGTGGTCGTTCTTGCAGTCGACGCCGTAGACCATCGGCCGCTGCTCCGGCTCGGGCGTCGCGTCCATCTGGGTCGCCTCGCCCGGCTCCTCGTCCGCGGGCGCGTGCGGCACCGGCTCGAACGGTCCGCTCGGCGGGCCGTCCGGCCCGCCCAGGTCGTGCGGCAGCCCACCCAGGTCGTGGGGACCCGAATCGTGCTGCGGGGCGCCCCGCTCCTCGGCGGGCTCGGGCAGCGGGGGCAGCGGCAGCGGTCCCGAGTGGTGCGCCGGACCGGGGTCGGAGAGGGAGGGCGGCAGCGGGGGCAGCGGCTGGGAGACGTGGGACGGCGGCTGGACGGGCGGCGGCGCGAGCGGCTGGGACGATCCCGGGGACGGCGCCGCGTGCTCCCCCGACGGCCCGCCGCCGGGGATCGGGCCGGCCGGGAACGGCGACACGGGTGGCGGCGGCACGGGCGACGGGGGCACCACGGGCCCGCGCGGGGCGATCGGCTCCGGAGCGCCGATGGGCGGGGGCTGCACGCCCTGCTGCTGCGGCTGCGGCGGGCGCGGGGGCAGCGGCGGGAAGGCGAGGTCGCCGTGACGGGTGAAGTCGCACTCCAGCCCGGCCCCGGTGACCACACCGCCGTCCAGCCTGGCGTACGGGCTCGACGGGCCCGCTCCGGGCAGCCGCAGCTCGACCCGGGACACCGGGCCGTTGACGAGACGATCGGTCCAGGTCAGCGCGTCGTGCCCGGCGAGGCGGACCTCGCCGTCGGGACCGCCCGACACGGTCGCGTACGCGGCCCCGCTGACCAGGACGGCCACGCCTCCTCCTGCCGGTCCTGCGACGGCGCAGGCGACCGGCTCGCCGCCGATCGACCTGTCCATGGCGCGCGCGAGGACCTGGGCCACCCGCCGGGCCAGCGCCCGGCCGTCCCCGCCCGTCGTGGCGGTCTCGCTCACCGCGTTCAGCAGGTCCTCGACCGGCTGGTCGCCGCCGGTGGCGCACACGAGCAGCAAACCGTTCAGATGGGCGACCACGCCCTCCCCCGGCAGCGGGCGGACCACCCCCACGCCCTGTTCCGTCACAGAAGTTCTCCCTCCGGAAACGCCACCGGATGACCGGCACCATCGCCGGCACGCCATGTGCCGGATCGATCACCCCAGAAAGTAGCAAAAAAGAGTGATGAACCGGCTTGCCGGAGTCCGCGGCGGGCGGCCGGACAGCGCCCGGCCCCGGTCTCGAGCAGCACTCTAATCCCCGGCGACGCCGCGCTCACACGCCGCTGAACATGCGGTTGACGTCGGCCGTGGCGAGCACGCCGTAGATCTCGCCGCCGCGCTCGACGAGCAGGTACTCCGGCGCGGGGGTCTCCCGCATGGCGTCCAGCAGGGTCTCCCCCTCCAGGTCGGCGCCGAGCACGAGCGAGGGCTCCAGGGCGCGGGACAGCGCGCCGACGTTCACCCACGGCCTGCGCTGCTCGGGGGTTGCGTTGACCGCCGCCTCGTTGACGATGCCGACCGGACGCCCGTCGTGGTCGACCACCACCATGGCCCCCGCCCCGGCCTCCCGCGCCCGGCGCAGGCTCTCCGACAGCGGCACCTCGGCGGTGACCGGAATCGCCCGGCGGGCCAGCGCCCGGGCCCGCAACTGCGGCAGCCGGGCCCGTACGCGGGCCACCCGCAGCGACTGGGAGGCCCCGAGCCAGATGAACGACGCCAGCACCACCGTCCAGAGCATGCTCCCGATGCCGGGCTCCTGCCCGGCCATCAGGTTCATGAGGAGCGGCACCACGACCACCGCGACCGCGACGCCGCGGCCGACCCAGGCGGCGGCCATCGTGCCCGTGCCCGCGTCACGCCTGACCTTCCACACCGCGGCCCGCAGCATCCGGCCGCCGTCGAGCGGCAGGCCGGGCAGCAGGTTGAACAGCCCGACGATCAGGTTGGACACCCACAACTGCCACACGAGCACCTGTGCCAGGCCGCCCGGCGGCACGACGAACGCCTCCGCGAGTGCCCCGATGCCGGCCAGCCCCAGCGACAGCAGCGGCCCGGCGAAGGCCACGTTGAACTCCCTGCCCGCCGTCTCCGGCTCGCGCTCGATCTCCGAGACGCCGCCGAGCATGTAGAGGGTGATCCGGCGCACCGGCAGGCCGTAGTGCTTGGCCACCACGCAGTGCGCCAGTTCGTGCAGCAGGACCGAGACGTAGAGCAGGACGGCGAAGGCCAGCGCGACGGCGTACGCCGCGGCCTCGCTGTAGCCCGGCAGCATGTCGGCGAACTGGGGCTGGAAACTGATCGTGATGAACGCCGCCACGATGAGCCAGCTGGGCGAGACGTAGACCGGGATGCCGAACGGCCGTCCCATCCGCAGTCCGGTGGACTCCTTGACAGGTGTGCTCATGTGGCCGCCTTCCCCTCCCACGCCCCTCGATGCTACGCGCCGGGCCGTGAGGTCAGCCTAAGAGCTCGCCCGCCCCTCGCGCACCGTGTGATCGTCCCGGCGCGCGGGCCGGGACGGCGACCGATGTGGATTCCCCCGTGCCCGGGTAAAGATTCGCACATACTTTCGCGCCGTATGGGTCACCCCCGCTCTCCTGGGTAATCGGGCGCACGTGGGCCTGCGCGCGCGTCTGTCCGACAGCATGACCAGCGCCCTGACGACGGCGCTGCTCATGCGCATAGGGTGGCTGGCGCGTCGGCTCGCCCGGCCCGAGCCCGCCCTCGTCGAGCGGTTCCGCCGGCAACTCGACGAGATCAACAGCGGTGGCGGCAGCGGGCGGATCCAGAAGCCGGAGCACCGCACGGGACTGGCCCCACTGGCCGAGAGCATCAACGCCACCCTCGACCACGCCGCTCGATGCTCCCGGTTCGCCTCCGACGTCTCGCACGAGCTCCGCGGCCCCCTCACCGCCCTCCGGGTGAGACTCGAGGAGGCGCAGCTTCACATTCCCGAGACCGAGCTGGATGAACTGCTCCGCGAGGGCTTGCGGGACGTCGACCGCCTGGAATCCGTCATCGACGACCTCCTCACGTTGTGCCGCCTGCGGGCGGGGAACGCGGCCACCCGGCCACGCCCGGTCGACGTCTCCGAGGTGGTGAAGGAGAACGTCTCCCGGCAGAGCGGACCCGTCCCGGTCCTGCTCCGGCTCCAGCCCGGGGTGTACGTCAACGGCGTGCCGACACAGCTCGGCCGGATCCTGCTCAACCTGCTGAGCAACGCGCAGCGGTACGCCAGGCGGTCGATCGTCGTCACCGTGCGGCGTGATCGTGACATCGCCGAGATGGCCGTCGACGACGACGGGGACGGGGTACCGCCCGCCGATCGGGAGCGGTTCTTCGAGCGGTTCGTCAGGTCGGAGAAGTCGCTCCGAGCCGATCCTCACGGCGCCGGGCTCGGTCTGGCGATCTGCCGGGAGATGGCCTCGGCGCACGGCGGCACCATACACATCGAGGACTCCCCCGCCGGCGGCGCGCGCTTGGTGGTCCGGCTGCCCGCCATCGATCCGGTGATGCGCCCTGTGCCGGTACTCGCCACCCCGGAGTCCGGCTCGGCCTGAGCCCGCCACGGCGCGCGTGGAGAGGTGCGGGAGCGTTCTGTCGGCCCGGTGTCCTACAGTTCCGGCATGACCCTCGCCGAAGAGCGCGCCATCATCGGGGCGCTTTCCCCCTCCCGGGCCGGTGACTTCATGACCTGCCCCCTGCTCTACCGGTTCAGGGTGATCGACCAGCTCCCCGAGCGGCCCTCGGCCGCCGCGGTCAGGGGCACGCTCGTTCACGCCGTGCTCGAACGGCTCTACGACCTGCCCGCGGAGGCGCGGACGGTCGCCGCCGCCCAGGATCTGCTGGAGCCCCAGTGGCGGCGGCTGCTCACCGAGGAGCCCGACTACGCGGGGCTGTTCGAGGACGACGCGGAGCGGGACGCCTGGCTGACGCAGGCCCGCGGCATGGTCGAGCGCTACTTCACGCTGGAGGACCCCCAGCGGCTGGAGCCCGCCGAGCGGGAGATGTACGTCGAGGTCGTGCTCGACAGCGGGCTGCTGCTGCGCGGCTACATCGACAGGCTCGACGTGGCCCCGACCGGCGAGATGCGGGTCGTGGACTACAAGACGGGCACGGCGCCGGGGCGCGAGTGGGAGGCCAAGGCGCTGTTCCAGATGAAGTTCTACGCGCTCGCGCTGTGGCGGCGCAGCGGCCAGGTCCCCCGGATGCTCCAGCTCATGTACCTGGGCAACGGCGAGATCGTCCGTTACGTCCCCGACGAGGCCGACCTGCGGGCGACCGAGCGCAAGGTCGAGGCCCTCTGGGCGGCCATCGAGCGCGCCGTCCGCACCCGTGAGTGGCGCGCCCGCCGCTCACGGCTGTGCGACTGGTGCGACCACCAGGCGCTGTGCCCGGAGTTCGGCGGCACCCCGCCGCCCGTGCCCGACCGCGAGCCCGGGCTGTCCGCCCGCGTGAGCAGAAGGTCGGCCAGCGACGAGCTGTGACGCCCGCGGGGCTCCTCCGCGCGACTCCTGCGCGCGACTCCTCCGTGGGGAGGAGGGGGATATCCCTCCCGGGCAGGGTGGACGCGGGCGGCGAACGCCTAGATTTGGTACGTGCGCACCACCCCCGGCAGTACGCGGTCCTGGCTTCGGGCTCATCCCCTGGTCTACGACTCGATCCTCGCGGTGGTGCTGACGGCCGCGTCCCTGTGGTGGATCGTCTCAACCGTCCCCGGGGAGGATGCCGGCTGGCTGCGGTCCGTGCCGCCGCGCCCGGCGGACGCGCTGAACCTGATCCTGGCGGCGGCCTGCACGCTGCCCGTGGCCCTGCGGCGCAACCGGCCCTTCGTGCTGCTGGTGGCCACCTGCGTCCCTCAGGCGGTGCTCGACACGCTCCACTACGACCCCGGCCTGAGCGAGTTCGGCGGGCTCGTCCTGCTCTACTCGGTGGCCGCCTGCCGCGGGCTGGCGCTGAGCCTGGCCGCCCTCGTCGTCTCCTTCGCCTCCTACGTCGCCAGCGCCGTCGCCGGGGTCATCACCCCGTCCTGGACCGACCACGTCGTCGTCGCCGCCGTCCTGCTCCTGTGCTGGGTGTGCGGCCGGGCGCTGCGGCTGCGCCGCGCCTACCTCGCGGAGCTGGTGCAGCGGGCCGACCGGCTGGAGCGGGCGCGGGAGGCCGACACCAGGGCCGCCAGGGCCGAGGAGCGCTCCCGCATCGCCCGGGAGCTGCACGACGTCGTGGCCCACCACGTCAGCGTGATGACGGTCCAGGCCGCCGCCGCCCGCAAGATGCTCGACACCAAGCCCGACGTGGCGCGCGACGCCCTCACCGCCATCGAGGAGATGGGCCGTACGGCGATGGCGGAGATGCGCAGCATCGTCGGCGTGCTGCGCACCGACGGCCCGGCCGAGCGCGGGCCGCAGCCGGGCATGCACGACCTGCCCGCGCTGGTGGAGCAGATGCGCGAGGCGGGGCTGCGCACCCAGCTGTGGATCGAGGGCGAGCGGCGCGGCCTGCCGCCGGGGGTGGATCTGGCCGCCTACCGGCTCGTGCAGGAGGCGCTGACCAACAGCCTGCGGCACGCGGGGCCCGCCGCCCGCGCCTGGGTGACCGTACGGCACGAGCCCGACGAGCTGAGCATCCAGGTCGAGGACGACGGGCGCGGCGCGGCGGAGGAGTCGGTGCGGATCGGAGGCAAGGGACACGGCCTCGTCGGCATCCGCGAGCGTGTGGCGCTCTATGGTGGAGTTCTGCGGATCGGCCCCCGCACCGGAGGCGGGTTCGAGGTCCGCGCCCGCTTCCCCCTCAACCACAGCCCCCTCACGTAGAGCCCCTTCAAGGACAGACCATGACCATCAGGGTGTCCCCCTCCACCCGGCGGCCCGCCGCCCATCCCAGGACGGACGCATCATGACGATCCGGGTGTTGCTGGTCGACGACCAGCCGCTGCTGCGCACCGGGTTCCGGTTCATCCTGGAGGCGGAGCCGGACGTCACCGTCGTGGGCGAGGCGGGCGACGGCGCGGTGGCCATGGAGCAGTCGCGAGCCCTGCTGCCCGACGTGGTGCTCATGGACGTCCGCATGCCCGGCACCGACGGAATCGAGGCGACCCGGCGGATCGTGCGGGAGGCCGCGCCCAGCGCCCACGTGCCGAAGGTGCTCGTGCTGACCACGTTCGACCTCGACGAGTACATCGTGGAGGCGCTGCGCGCGGGCGCGAGCGGGTTCCTCCTCAAGGACGTGCCGCCGGACGAGCTGGTCCAGGCGATCCGTGTGGTGGCGGCCGGCGACGCGATCGTGGCGCCGAGCGTCACCCGGCGCCTGCTGGACAGGTTCGCCACCCGGCTGCCCCCCGCCCACCAGCAGGCCACCCCCGCGCGGCTCGACCGGCTCACCGAGCGCGAGCTCGAGGTGCTGCGCCTGATCGCGAAGGGCATGTCGAACGCCGAGATCGCCGCCCAGCTGGTGGTCAGCGAGACGACCGTGAAGACCCACGTGGGCAACGTGCTGACCAAGCTGGGGCTGCGCGACCGGGTCCAGGCGGTCGTGCTCGCCTACGAGACCGGGCTGATCGTCCCCGGCGCCTTCTCCTGACCTTCGGCCTACGCCCACGGGAGGAGCGAGGCGGGCCGGGTACTCCCGTGGTCGTGGGCGAGAGCCGTACGGAAGGCCGATGCCGGACGGGGGCGCGCCCCGATAGCGTCGTGACAGGGGCGTGGCCGAGGTGGCGGAACACGCCCCGCCGGTACGGCTCCCGCGGACCGTCTGGGGGGAAGACGGCGGGGGCCGTACCGGCGGAAAAGCTCAGTCCGCGGGGGCGGCGGCCGTCTCCGCGGGGGCCGCGGCCGCCCCTCCGGAGGGGGCGTTCTCGGGGAAGTGGCAGGCCACCTGGTGGCCGGGGGCGAGCGTCGCCAGCGGCGGCTCGACCTGCGTGCAGATCTCCTGCGCCTTCCAGCAGCGGGTGTGGAACCGGCAGGCGGGCGGCGGGTTGAGCGGCGAGGGCACGTCGCCCTGCAGCCGGATCCGCTCCCGCTCCTTGCGCCGCTTCGGGTCCGGGATCGGGACCGCCGACAGCAGCGCGTTGGTGTACGGGTGCATCGGCGCGTCGTACAGGCCCTTGCGGTCGGCGATCTCCACGATCTTGCCGAGGTACATCACCGCGACGCGGTCGCTGATGTGCCGCACCACCGACAGGTCGTGCGCGATCACCACGTAGGTGAGGTCGAGCTCCTTCTGCAGATCCTCGAGCAGGTTCACGACCTGGGCCTGGATCGACACGTCGAGGGCCGACACCGGCTCGTCCGCGATGATCAGCTTGGGCTTGAGCGCGAGCGTCCTGGCGATGCCGATGCGCTGCCGCTGACCGCCGGAGAACTCGTGCGGATAGCGGTTGTAGTGCTCGGGGTTGAGGCCGACCAGCTCGAGGATCTCCTGGACCGCCTTCTTGGTGCCCTGCTCGGTCTTGATGCCCTGGATCCGGAACGGCGCGCCCACGATGGCGCCGACCGTGTGCCGGGGGTTGAGCGAGCTGTAGGGGTCCTGGAAGATCATCTGCACGTCCCGGCGGAGCGGGCGCAGCCGGCCCTGGGACATGTGGGTGATGTCGTTGCCCTCGAACAGGATCTTCCCGCCGGTGGGCTCGATCAGCCGGGTGACGAGACGTCCGGTGGTGGTCTTGCCGCATCCCGACTCGCCGACCAGGCCGAGGGTCTCGCCCTTCTTCACGTCGAAGCTGATGCCGTCGACGGCCCTGACCGCGCCGACCTGCCGCTTGAGCAGGCCCTTCGTGACCGGGAAGTGCTTTTCCAGCCCCTGTACGGACAGCAAGGGCTCCTCGTTCACGAAGCCTCCAGGTTCGGCTTGATCTCGTTCTCCCAGATGGCGCGCCGCCGCTCGCGCGGCAGGTGGCAGCGCACGAGGTGGCCGCCCTCGGTCTCCAGCAGCTCGGGGACCTCCGCCTTGGCCCGGCCGCCCGTACGCTCCTCGAACACGCAGCGCGGGTGGAAGGCGCAGCCGGACGGCACGTTGATCAGCGACGGCGGCGAGCCCTTGATCGGCATCAGCCGCTCGGTCGGCTCGCGGTCCAGGCGCGGCATCGAGCCGAGCAGGCCCCAGGTGTAGGGGTGCTCGGGCCGCTCGAAGATGTCGTCGGAGGTGCCGTACTCGACGCACTTGCCGCCGTACATCACGAGGATGTCGTCGGACAGCTCGGCGACGACGCCGAGGTCGTGGGTGATGATGATCAGCGCGGCGTTGAAGTCGCGCTGCAGGTCGCGCATCAGGTCGAGGATCTGCGCCTGCACGGTCACGTCGAGCGCGGTCGTCGGCTCGTCGGCGATCAGCAGCTCGGGGTCGCAGCTCAGCGCCATCGCGATCATGGCGCGCTGCCGCATGCCGCCGGAGAACTCGTGGGGGTAGCTGTCCACCCGCCGGTCCGGCTGCGGGATGCCCACCCGGCCGAGCATGTCGATCGCGTGCTTGCGCGCGACCTTCTTGCTCACGTCGTTGTGGATGCAGTAGGCCTCGATGATCTGGTCGCCGACCGTGTAGAACGGGTGCATCGCCGACAGCGGGTCCTGGAAGATCATCGCCATCTTCTTGCCGCGCAGCGACCTGACGTGCTCCAGGCTGGCGCCGACGAGTTCCTCACCGTCGAGCCAGATCTCCCCGGAGATGCGGGCGCGGCCGCCCTTGTGCAGGCCGAGGATGCCGAGGCTGGTCACGCTCTTGCCGGAGCCGGACTCGCCGACGATGCCGAGCGTCTTGCCCCGCTCCAGCGTGAACGACAGTCCGTCGACGGACTTGACCAGGCCGTCGTCGGTCGGGAAGTGGATCCGCAGGTCCTTCAGTTCCAGGAAGCTCATCCCAGCCTCACCCTCGGGTCCACGACGGCGTACAGGAGGTCGACGATCAGGTTCGCGAAGACCACGAAGAACGCGGCGACGAGCACGACGCCCATGACCTTCGGCAGGTCCTGGGCGAGGATCGCGTCGATCGCGTACTTGCCCATGCCGGGCAGCGAGTAGGTGCTCTCGGTGAGCACGGCGCCGCCGAGCAGCAGGCCGAGGTCGAGGCCGAAGATCGTGAGGATCGGGGTCAGCGCGCCGCGCAGGCCGTGCTTGACCACGACGGTCCGCTCGTTCAGGCCCTTGGCCCGGGCGGTGCGGATGTAGTCCTCGTTCATCGTCTCCAGCATGCCCGCCCGGGTGAGCCGCGCGTACCCGGCGGCGTACAGGAAGGCCAGCGTGATCCACGGCAGGATCAGGTTGTAGGCCCACATGGCCGGGTTCTCCTCGAACGGCGTGAAACTGCCGCCCGGGGCGGTGATGTGGAACGGCGTGCCATAGCTGAAGATGACCAGCGAGACGATGCCGGTGAAGAAGATGGGCAGCGAGACGCCGGCCAGGGCGACGCTCATCGCGGCCCGGTCGAAGAAGCTGCCGCGTTTCAGCGCGGACAGCACGCCGGTCGCCACACCGGCCACCAACCAGATGACCGCGGCCCCGATGGCCAGTGAGATCGTCACAGGCAGCCGGTTGAGCAGGTCGGGCCAGACGGGGAGCCGGGTGAGGAAGGAGTAGCCGAAGCAGGGCGCCGGGCAGTGCTCCACGCCGGGGCCGTAGTCGTAGTCGGCGCCGGCGACGATGCCCTTGGCGAACCGCCCGTACTGCACGACCAGCGGATCGTTGAAGCCCAGCTTCTCAGCCGCGATCTTCACCTGTTCCGCCGAGGCGGTGCGCCCTACGTAGCGCGCGGCCAGGCTCTCCGAGGTGGCGCCCGCCAGGCGGGGCACCAGGAAGAAGATGGCGAACGTGGCGATGCTCACGATGGTGAGCATCACGACCGCCCAGATCAGCCGCCGGATGATGTATGTGACCACAGTCCCCCCGGCTCCGGGGGCCGGCCCTGTGGGACCGGCCCCCTTGCCGCGTTCACGCGTCTATCGGATCTGTCTGATCTCGGCGGGCGCTTACTTGACGCCCATGCCGAGGTAGTCGTACATGCCGTACGCCTCGTTGACGAAGATGTTCGTGGCGTTCTTGCTGCGCACGAGCAGGGTCTTCGTCCAGACGTTCGGCAGGATGAAGGAGTCCTCCATGACCTTCTTGTCGATCTGGGTCCAGATCGCGTTGCGGGCGTTGGTGTCGGTCTCCTTCATCGCCTGGTCGACGAGCTTGTCGACCTCGGGGTCGCGGACGCTGATGTTGGAGGAGCCGCCGGTCTCGCGGATGACGCGGCTGTCGACGATCTGCTGCAGGAAGCCGAAGCCGTCGGGCCAGTCGGACATCCAGCCGTTCATGGCCAGGCCGATCTTGTTGTCCTTGGCGTAGCCCGGCTTGCCGGCGTACAGCGCGAAGTAGTCGGCCTGCGGGAACGGCTTGAGCGTGAGCTTGATGCCGACCCGGCCGAGGGACTGCTGCAGCGCCTCGGCGGCCTGCTTCTCCTTCGGCCGCTCGGCGCGGTAGGAGATGTTGGTCTCGAAGCCATTGGGCTGGCCGCAGGCGGTCAGCGCCTCCTTGGCCTTGGCCAGGTCGCCCTTGTTGTCGGCGCCCGGCGGGTAGAGGTTGAAGTCCTCGTGGCCGGGGATCGCCGGCGGCAGCAGGCTGGTCGCGATCTGGCCGCCGGAGAACTCGCCGCCCCAGGCGGTCTGGAGGGCCACCTTGTCCGTGGCGTACTGGACGGCCTTGCGGCAGTCGATGTTGTCGAGCGGCGGGACGTTGCCGTTGATCGAGGTGTACCAGAGGCGGGTGCTCGTCGGGTTGTCCGAGTTCGCCTTCATCGCGGGGTCGGACAGGACCCGGCCGAGGGCCGCCGACTGGATGCCGATGCCCGCGACGTCGACGTCGAGGTCGCCGGCGATGATCCGGTTGTCGATGTCGTCGGCGTTGACGTTGGTGGAGACCTCGTAGCCGTCCGGGAGCGCCTTGCGGTTCGGGTCGGTCGCCGGGTCCCACTGGTCGTTGCGGACCAGCGTGAAGCCCTTGCCGATCTCGTTCTTCTCGAACTTGTACGGCCCGGTGGCGATGATGTGTTCCTTGTACTTCGCGCCGGTGTCCTTGTCCTTGGGGACCGGGATCGTGGCGGGAAGCTGGGCGAAGTAGTCGAAGTTGCTCAGCGGCTGCTTGAGGTGGAAGACGATCGTGTAGTCGTCGGGCGTCTCGATCGCGCTGTCGGTGTTGACGTCCTTGGACTTGTACGCGCCCTTGTAGCCCTTCGGCCAGTCGAGGAAGTCGTTGAAGTAGGTGTACCCGTCGGGGAACACCTCCTTGTCGAACGACCGCTCCACGGCGTACTTCACGTCCTTGGACGTGACCGGGGTGCCGTCCTCGAACTTGATGCCCTTCTTGAGCTTGTACGTCCAGGTCTTGGCGTCGTCGCTCGGCTTGCCCATGTCCTCGGCGAGGTCGGGGACGAGCTGGTTGCCCTCCTTGCCCACGGCGGACTTGAACATCAGCAGCGACCGGCCGTACAGGCGGATGAAGTTCCAGGAGTAGCCGTAGTAGGTGTCACCCGGGTCCAGGGAGTCCCAGTCGCCGCCGTTGGCGAACTTGAGGATGCCGCCCTTCTTGTCCGACGGGTTGACCACCTGCGTCAGGGCGGCGTTGAACTCGCTCTTGGCGTCGGAGCCGGCCGCGGCGCCGCCGGTGGACGACGGCGTGCTGCTGCCCGAACCGCCGCCGCAGGCGGCCACGGCGAGGGCGAGCACGGCGCCGGTGGCCGCCACACCCAGTCTTCTTCTTAGCATTGCAAACCCCTTGGTGATAGGAGCCGGGGGACTTTACGGGGAAGGGAGGGGCTCAGCGGGCCTTCGGGTCGAGAGCGTCCCGCAGGCCGTCGCCGAACAGGTTGAACGCCAGGACCGTGATGAAGATCGCCATGCCGGGGAAGAACATGAAGTGCGGGATCGTGTAGAACCGCACCGCGTCCGACAGCATGCCGCCCCAGGTGGGGGTGGGCGGGCGCACGCCGACGCCGAGGAACGACAGCGCCGCCTCGAACAACACGTTCGTGGGGATCAGCAGCGTCGCGTAGACGAGGATCGGCGCGATCAGGTTCGGCAGCAGCTCGCGGAAGATGATGTACGGCCCGCGCGCCCCGAGGCTGCGCGCCGCGTCCACGAACTCCCGCTCGCGCAGCGACAGCGTCTGCCCCCGGACGATCCGCCCGATGTACGGCCAGTTGAAGAAGCCGATGATGAACACCAGCAGCGAGACGCGCAGCGTGTCGCCGGTCAGGCCGAACGCCGAGTCGGGGACGATGCCCGCCAGCGCGATGGCGAAGACCAGCAGCGGGAACGCCAGGAAGACGTCCATCGTCTTGCTGATGATCGAGTCGACCAGGCCGCCGAAGTAGCCGGCGGTGACCCCGAGCAGGGTGCCGATGACCACCGAGAGCAGCGTGGCGAGGAAGGCGATGAGCAGCGAGATCCGCGCGCCGTACACGACCCGGCTGAAGATGTCGCGGCCGTTCACCGGCTCGATGCCGAACAGGTGGTCGGCGCTGATGCCGGTGCCCGTCTTGGGCGCCATCGTGGAGGAGTCGATGAGGTCGGAGTTGAACTGCGTCGGGTCCTGCCCGAACGCCCCGACGATCACCGGCGCGAAGACCGCGACCAGGATCAGCAGGATGACGATCAGACCGCCGGCGAGGGCGACCTTATCGCGCTTGAGCCGCATCCAGGCGATCTGACCGAGGGACCTGCCCTGGATCGCCTTGCCGTCCGACGCGTCGACGACGGCCTCCGGCGTGGCCTGCGTGTCCCCACCGGTGACGTCCATCGGCGCGGTCATCGATCCTCCTTCGCCCTGCCCGAGCAAACCGCGTCCGCGGTGACGCGCTCGGGGTAGCCCGGGATCGATCCGGCGACGAAGATGCGGCGGCCGCTCACGACCTTGCCTCGCACGGCCATTTGGTGCAGGCCCCCTGGATCCCAGACGACATTGTCCGAAGGGGCCGCGTGGTGTGCGACCCCCGGAGGCAGAATCTATGGTCTGAGCTGGGCTGACCAGTCCCCAGAGGTGCCCTGTGGCTCAACTGTGATTCACGCGAAACTCATTCGTGTTGATCTTGGAGCGTTTGTCCGCGTCCCGTTTCGATTATGTCGTGGAACTGTAACATTGCACTGACCGGTAACTTGGTCCCACGATGTGGGATGTTCAGCTGATCCCCCGGCGCTTGAGAATGTCCTCGATGTCGGAGAAATCGTCCCCTGCGGGCTGTTCCACCTGTCGCGGTGCCGTCTTCCCGGTCTGTGCCGTTTTAGGCGTAGCAGGCCGCTCTGGCGCCGCGGCGGCTCCCTCAGGCTCGGGCCGTGCCGTACGGGTGCGGGACAGGGCGCGGCCGCGCAGCGTGCCGGAGACGACGAACAGCAGCGCCGACAGCCCGGCCAGGATCACCCCGGCCCACACCGCGGGCGACAGGACCAGGCCGGTCACGAAGCCCACCGCCGCCGCGCCGATGTTCCAGAGCGTCTGCAGCGCGCCGGTGAGGTAGGCGGCCAGCGGCAGCAGGGACCAGGCGGTGGCCCGCAGGCCGGCGGTCACTCCCCTGCGCCGGAAGGCCAGATAGCTGAGCCCGATGCCCACCGCGGTGAGGCCGGCGCACAGCGGCAGCCAGGCGATGTCGTTATATGTCATGGCGGGTCCCCTTCGTCCACGGCGTACCCTCCATCCTGGCACCCGGAAGGCGACGACGCGGGGGCCCGCTGCTACCGGACGAGCGACCGCAGGAAGTCCACGTCCACGTCGAGCAGCGAGGGCATGACGACCCGCCCGGGCGCCTGGGCGATCGGCAGGATTCCCGGCACGGCGACGACCCGGCAGCCCGCGGCGGTCGCCGAGGCGACGCCGTTCGGCGAGTCCTCCAGCGCCACGCACCGCTCCGGGTCCACCGACAGCAGGCCGGCCGCGGTCAGGTACGGCTCCGGGTGCGGCTTGGTGCACGTGACGTCGTCGGCCGTCACGACGACCTCGAAGTGCTCGCGCCCGACGGCCTTGAGCACGGCGTCGGCGATGTTCCGCAGCGACGAGGTGACCAGCGCCGTACGCACGCCCTGGTCGCCGAGCCCGCGCAGCAGGTCGAGGGCCCCCGGCATGGGCTCGACGCCTCTCGTCAGCCGGCTCTCCATGCCGTCGATCAGCCACTCCCCCACCACCGCGGGGTCGACGTCGGCCTGCGTCAGCTCCAGCATGTACGCGACGGTGCGGTCCCAGGAGCCGCCCACGAGCTGCTCCTGGTGCTCAGGGCCCCAGCTCCCGCCGAGGCGGGTGACCACCTCGGTCTCGACCTCGAACCACACCCCTTCGGTGTCGACGAGCAGCCCGTCCATGTCGAACAGCACGGCGTCCACGTGGCCCCTTCCCCCCGTTGGTCCCCCCGAGCAGGGGGGACCAACATGGTAAGGGGCGCGTGTGAAGGGCGATGCGCCCGGTCAGACGTTGAAGTACTTCGCCTCGGGGTGGTGGACGACCAGCGCGGAGGTGGCCTGCTCGGGGTGGAGCTGGAACTCCTCCGACAGCGTCACGCCGATGCGCGCGGGATCGAGCAGCTCCATGACCTGCACCTGGTCCTCCAGGTTGGGGCAGGCCGGGTAGCCGAAGGAGTAGCGGCAGCCGGTGATGTTCACCTTGAGCATGTCGGCCAGCGACTCGTCACCGCCGATGCCCAGCTCCGACCGCACCCGCGCGTGCCAGTATTCGGCCAGCGCCTCGGTCAGCTGCACCGACAGACCATGGAGCTCCAGGTATTCGCGGTAGGCGTCCTTGGCGAACAGCTCGGCCGTGGCCTCGCTGATCCGGTTGCCCATCGTCACCACCTGGAAGGCGACGACGTCGGTCTCCCCGGACTCGCGGGAGCGGAAGAAGTCGGCCAGGCACAGGTGCCGGTCGCGCCGCTGCCGCGGGAAGGTGAAGCGGGTCCGCTCCTTCCCGTCGTCGTCCAGGATGATCAGGTTGTCGCCCTCGCTGACGCAGGGGAAGTAGCCGTAGGAGACCGCCGCCTCCAGCAGGTTCTCCGTCTGCAGCCGCTCCAGCCACATCCGCAGCCGGGGCCTGCCCTCGGTCTCGACCAGTTCCTCGTACGACGGGCCCTCGCCGCCCCGGGCGGCCTTGAGGCCCCACTGGCCCATGAACGTCGCCCGCTCGTCGAGGAAGGCGGCGTAGTCGGCCAGCGGGATGCCCTTCACGACCCGGTCGCCGAGGAACGGCGGGGTGGGCACCGGGTTGTCGGCCGCGACGTCGGAGCGGGCCGGCAGATCCTCCTCCGCGGTCCGCTTCAGCACGGCGCCGGTCTTCACCCGCCGCGCGCGCAGCGGCGGCAGCGCCGCGCCGTCCTCGCCGCGCTTGACCGCCATGAAGGCGTCCATCAGGCGCAGGCCCTCGAACGCGTCACGCGCGTAGCGGACCTCGCCCCGATAGAGGTCGGCCAGGTCCTGCTCGACGTACGCCCTGGTCAGGGCGGCGCCGCCGAGCAGCACGGGGTATTTGTCCGCGAGGCCCCGGGAGTTCATCTCCTCGAGGTTCTCCTTCATGACCACGGTGGACTTGACCAGGAGCCCGGACATGCCGACCACGTCGGCGCGGTGCTCCTCCGCGGCCTCAAGGATCGCCGACACCGGCTGCTTGATGCCGAGGTTCACCACGTCGTAGCCGTTGTTGGACAGGATGATGTCCACGAGGTTCTTGCCGATGTCGTGGACGTCGCCCTTGACCGTGGCCAGCACGATGCGGCCCTTGCTGCTGCCCTCGACCTTCTCCATGTGCGGTTCGAGGTAGGCCACGGCCGTCTTCATCACCTCGGCCGACTGCAGCACGAAGGGAAGCTGCATCTCGCCGGAGCCGAACAGGTCGCCGACGACCTTCATGCCGTCGAGCAGCACGTCGTTGATGATCTCCAGGGCCGGCCGCTGGGCCAGGGCCTCGTCGAGGTCGGCCTCCAGGCCCTTGCGCTCACCGTCGATGATGCGCCGCTTGAGCCGCTCCCACAGCGGCAGCCCGAGCAGCTCGGCCGCCTTGCCGGCCTTCATGGACGCCGCGTCCACGCCCTCGAACAGCTCCATGAACCGCTGCAGCGGGTCGTAGCCCTCGCGCCTGCGGTCGTACACCAGGTCGAGCGCGACCTGCCGCTGCTCGTCCGGGATCCGGTTCATCGGCAGGATCTTGGAGGCGTGCACGATGGCGGAGTCGAGCCCCGCGTTGACGCACTCGTTGAGGAAGACGCTGTTCAGGACCATGCGGGCCGCGGGGTTGAGGCCGAACGACACGTTGGAGACGCCCAGCGTGGTCTGCACGCCCGGGTAGCGGCGCTTGAGCTCGCGGATCGCCTCGATCGTCTCCAGGCCGTCGCGCCGGGTCTCCTCCTGGCCGGTGGCGATCGGGAACGTCAGGCAGTCGACGATGATGTCCTCGACCCGCATGTCCCAGTTGTTCACCAGGTCCTCGATGAGGCGGGTCGCGATCCGCACCTTCCCCTCGGCGGTGCGGGCCTGGCCCTCCTCGTCGATGGTCAGCGCGACCACGGCCGCGCCGTGCTCCTTGACCAGGCGCATGATCCGCTGGAAGCGGGAGTCGGGGCCGTCGCCGTCCTCGTAGTTGACCGAGTTGACCACGGCCCGGCCGCCGATCATGTCCAGCCCGGCCTCGATGACGGCGGGCTCGGTCGAGTCGATCACGATCGGCAGCGTCGAGGCGGTGGCGAAACGGAAGGCCAGCTCCTTCATGTCGGCGACGCCGTCGCGGCCGACGTAGTCGACGCACAGGTCGAGCATGTGCGCGCCGTCGCGGGCCTGCGCCCGGGCGATCTCCACGCACTCCTCGTAGTTGCCGGCCAGCATCGCCTCGCGGAACGCCTTGGAGCCGTTGGCGTTGGTCCGCTCGCCGATGGCGAGATAGGAGGTGTCCTGCCGGAACGGCACGTGCTGGTAGAGCGAGGCCGCCCCCGCCTCCGGGCGGGGCCGCCGCTCGCCGCGGGCGCGGCCGCCCACCCGCTCGACCACCTGGCGCAGGTGCTCGGGGGTGGTGCCGCAGCAGCCGCCCACCAGCGCCAGCCCGTAGTCGCGGGTGAACGCCTCGTGCGCGTCCGCGAGCTCACCCGGGCTCAGCGGGTAGTACGCGCCGTCGGCCGTGAGCTGCGGCAGACCGGCGTTCGGCATGCAGGAGATCGGGATCCGCGAGTGCCTGGCCAGGTAGCGCAGGTGCTCGCTCATCTCGGTCGGGCCGGTGGCGCAGTTGAGGCCGATCAGGTCGACGCCGAGCGGCTCGATCGCGGTCAGCGCGGCGCCGATCTCGGAGCCGAGCAGCATCGCGCCGTTGGTCTCGATGGTGACCTGCGTGATGATCGGAACGTCCCGCCCGGCGGCCTCGACCGCCCGCTTCGCGCCGACGACCGCCGCCCGCACCTGCAGCAGGTCCTGGCAGGTCTCGATGATCAGGGCGTCGGCCCCGCCCGCGATCAGGCCGGCGGCGTTGTCGCGGTAGGCGTCGCGCAGCGTCTCGTACGGCAGGTGGCCGAGCGTGGGGAGCTTCGTGCCGGGGCCCATCGAGCCGAGGACGAACCGGGGCCGGTCCGGCGTCGACCAGTGGTCGGCGCGCTCCCTGGCCAGCCGCGCGCCGGCCTCGGAGAGCTCGAAGATGCGGTCCTCGATGCCGTACTCACCCAGGGCCGCGCGGTTGGCGTTGAAGGTGTTGGTCTCGACGCAGTCGACGCCCACCTCCAGATACGCGTCGTGCACGGCCCGTACGATGTCGGGACGGCTCACGTTGAGCACGTCGTTGCAGCCCTCGTGGCCCTGGAAGTCGTCAAGGGTGGGGTCGTAGGACTGCAGCATCGTCCCCATGGCTCCGTCGGCGATCAGGACTCGCTCGGACAGCACTTCTCGGAACGACGGTCTGCTGGTCATGGAGGCAAGCCTATCGGCCCCGCCGGACGGAACATCGTCCGCGCGCGGTAAGCGGGAATACCGGTTGCGTGAGGGACGACGGGTCCACGTCCGCCGGCGCGACGCCGCAGGTAGACGCAGCGCGACGGGCCGGTGCCTGGCGGAGGTGACGTACGGGGCCCCTCACCGAATAGTCTTGGACTGAGTCATACTGCACAAGGCCAGTGAGGAGGCGGCGCGTGATCGAGTTCGAAGGGCTCCCCGAGCTCGTCGACCCGGTGCTGATCGCCGCGTTCGAGGGATGGAACGACGCCGGCGAGGCGTCCAGCGGCGTGCTCGCGCACCTCGAGTCCGAGTGGAAGGCCACCCCGCTCGTCGAGCTGGACCCCGAGGACTACTACGACTTCCAGGTGACCCGGCCGGTGGTCGAGCTCGGCGACGGCGTGACCCGCTCCATCGTCTGGCCGACGACCCGGCTGCTGCTGGCCCGCCCGCCGGGCGCCAAGCGCGACGTGGTGCTGCTGCGCGGCATCGAGCCCAACATGCGGTGGCGGTCGTTCTGCGCCGAGATCGTCGGGCTCTGCCACGATCTCGGCATCGAGCTGGCCATCCTGCTCGGCGCGCTGCTCAACGACTCGCCGCACACCCGGCCTGTGCCGATCACCGGCTCGGTCAGCGACCCCGGCATGGCCCGCGCGCTCAACCTCGAGCTGACCAAGTACGAGGGCCCGACGGGCATCGTGGGCGTGCTGCAGCACACCCTCGGCACCGCCGGGCTGCGGACGGTGTCCCTGTGGGCGTCGGTCCCGCACTACGTCGCCCAGCCGCCCAATCCCAAGGCAACCCTGGCGCTGCTGCGCCGCATCGAGGACATGCTCGACATCCCGATGCCGTACGGCGACCTGGCCGAGGAGGCGCGGGCCTGGGAGCACGGCGTCGACGAGCTGGCGGCCCAGGACAGCGAGGTGGCCGAGTACGTGCGGGAGCTCGAGGAGCGCAAGGACGCGGCCGAGCTGCCCGAGGCCAGCGGCGACGCCATCGCGGCGGAGTTCGAGCGCTACCTGCGCCGCCGCGACCGCGGCACCGACCGCTGACCCCGGGACGTCGCGAAGGGTCAGTCCGGCCACCAGCTGAGGTAGCGCTCGCCGGTGTCCGGGAAGATCGTCACGATCGTCCGCCCCGACAGGTCCTCACGGCGGGCGAGTTCGGCGCAGCCGTACGCCGCCGCACCCGAGGAGACCCCGACCAGCAGCCCGGTGGTGGCCGCGATGCGCCGGGTCATGGCGGCCGCCTCGTCGTCCGCCACGGTGATCACGTCGTCGATGAGGGTGACGTCGGTGACGGGGCTGGTGAAGCCGCCGTTGAGGCCGGGGATCCGGTGCGGTCCCGGGGCGCCTCCCGACAGCAGGGGGGAGCCCTCCGGCTCGACCGCGACGACGCGCAGCCGGGGGTTGCGCTCGCGGAGGTAGCGGGCCGTTCCCGTGAGGGTGCCGCCGGTCCCGACCCCGCACACCAGCACGTCGACCTCGCCGCCGGTGGCGGCCCAGATCTCCGGTCCCGTGGTCGTGTAGTGGGCCATGACGTTGGCGGCGTTCTCGTGCTGGCGGGCGTACCAGGACCCGGGGACGGCGGCGTGCAGCTCCGTCGCCCGGTCGACGCACCCCTGGAAGCCGAGGGCGTGGTCGGTGAACTCGACCCGGGCGCCCAGCATGCGCAGGGTCAGCGTGCGCTCCCGCGACGCGTTGTCCGGCATCACGACGACGCAGGGGTGTCCGCGGCTGACCGCGATCGCCGCCAGGGCGATGCCGGTGTTGCCCGAGGTGGACTCGATCACGGTCGCGCCGGGGGTCAGGGCCCCGGACGCCTCGGCCTCCTCGATCATGCGCAGCGCCACCCGGTCCTTGACGCTCGACAGCGGGTTGGCCGCCTCCAGCTTGGCGAGCACGGCGGCGGCCGGGGGCAGGCCGTCGAGGGCGAGGCGGAGCAGGGGCGTGCCGCCGATGAGGTCGTCGATCCTGGTCGCTACGTCGCGGCCTACCAGGGGGATCATGCCTGCTCCTTCTCGGCCACCAGCAGGTATTCGTGCGAGCGGTTGGTCAGCATCGGGTCGTCGTCGCTCACCGGCCGGTCGTAGCAGTGGATCCGCTCGTCGCCGAGGGTCAGGTGGCGGCCGAGCACCCGGGCGACGTCCCAGGCGAGCGGCACGAACCTGCCGGCCAGGCGGCGGTTCTGGACGGCCAGCACCGCCCGCGCGCCGGGCCGCATGACCTTCGTCACCGCGGCGAATGCCTCGTCGACCGCGCTCAGGTACTCCTCGTAGTCCCGCAGCGCGTAGAACTGGCCCTCCACCGTGGAGTCGGTGTCGAGGTCGGTGCCGAAGTAGGGCAGGTCGGCCAGGACGAAGTCCACCGACTCCGCCGGCAGCGGCGGCGTGCGGGCGTCGGCGCACAGCATCGTCTGGCCGGGATACGCCTCCAGGCGCTTTCGCGCCTGCTCCGCGCGCTCCGGCGAGACCTCCAGGCCGATCCCCTTCCGGGACTCGACCGCGCAGGCCACCAGCGTGGTCCCCCAGCCGGCGAACGGGTCGAGCACGACGTCTCCCGGCCGGCTCATCTCCCTGATCAGGGGGCGCAACTGGCTGACCCAGCCGCACTGTCCGGCGGCCTCCGGCAGCGCGTACGCCGGGTCCTCCCCCTGCAGCACATGCCAACTCGATCTGCCCATCAGTCCACACCAGCCTTCTGTCTCGCCGTCGCGTCGCGACGGTCGTCTGTCTCTTCGGGGTCTTCGGGGTTTTCCGGGTCTTCGGGCGCCCGCGCGTGGACGGCCCGGGCGGGCAGCCGGGACTCCAGGCGGAGCATGGTGAGGGCCGAGCAGGAGACGCCTCCCGCGAGCAGCAGCCACATCGAGACCGGCGACAGGCTCAGCAGGGCGGTCAGCACGGCCGGAGCCAGCGTGATCGGGATCGCCCAGGAGAACTGGTAGACCGCCATGTACCTGCCGCGGGTCTCCTCGGGGGCCGCGCTCGACACGAGCGCGGACAGCGGCGCGCCGTGCAGCATCTCCCCCAGGGTGAACAGCGCCGTCGCGGCGAAGACCCCGGCCAGGGCGACCGGCCGTGCGGGGACCCCGGCCAGCAGGGCGAACGCCGCGAACGACGCCGCGAACGTGGCGGCCCCGGCCGCGACCGTGCGGGTGCGCCGATACCGGATCAACCGCCGCGTCACCGGGATCTGCAGCAGCGCGATGCCGACGGTGTTGACGGCGTACAGCACGCCGACCAGCGACGCGGGGACGTCCAGTTCCTGGGTGACGTAGACGGGCAGCGCCACCGACAGCACCATGTACCCGAAGGCGGTCGGCACGTTCTGCAGGGTCAGCGCGAGGAACGTCCGGTCGCGCAGGACGAGCCGGTATCCCCCGCTCCGCCGGTCGGCGGCCGCCGCGCGCGGGGCCGCACCGGCCCGGCCGCCGGGAACAGGAATCGTGCGGAGGATCAGCGCGGCGCCGGCGAACGCGGCGGCGCTGACGAGGACGATCACCCGGTAGGCGGCGTCGCTGCCCAGGCCGAGCGCGGCGCCCGCGATGAGGCCGCCCGCGCCGAGGCCGGCGTTGCGCAGGCTGCGCTGCGCGGCGAGGAGCCGGTCGCGGTCCGCGCCCCGCGTGATCGCGGCGACGAACGACTGGATCGACGGCGGGTAGGAGCCGTCGCCGAGCGCCACCAGCGCCACCGCGAGGAACATCGTCATCGGCGAGTCCACCAGCGGGTAGACGGCGAACCCCGCGGCGCGCACCAGGTAGCCGCCCACGACGACGGCCCGCGCGCCGAAGCGGTCGACGAGCACGCCCGCGATCGGGTTGCCGACCAGGCTGAACAGCGCCGCCGCGGTCATGATGACGCCGACCCGCTCGATCGGCAGTCCGGTGACGTGGTGGAAGAACAGCAGGGACAGGGGCAGGTACATGCCGCTGCCGGTGGCGTCGACCACCATTCCGGCCATGTAGCGCACCCGCGTCGGCGGGCGGGTCACGACGGCACCGCCTCGATCCGCACCTGCTCCTCCAGCCGCGCGCCGAGCGAGCGCAGCCTGCGCTCGCACTCCGCGCGGGTGGGGGCCGAGGCGATGGCCACGGTCAGGAAGTCGGCCGAGCCGGAGGCGGGCGGGACCACCTGGCCCGGCCGCGCGTAGAGCCAGAAGTGCTCCACCCAGGGCTCCCGCGGGGCGTCGGGCAGCGCATGAATGAGTCCCGGCCGCTTCATCATCAGGACCTGACCGGCCATCCGGGCCGGCTCCGGCCGCCGCCCGGGGCGTACGGCGCGCTCCACGTCGGGCAGCGGGAGGCCGAGCTGGGCGCGGATGGAGCACTCGGCGAGGTTGACTCCGAACAGGGTGTGGAAGACCTCGCGGATCTTCCCGCCGCCGGACCGGCAGGCGATCTCGCACAGGACGAGCCGGTCGTCGGGCGTGTGGAAGATCTCCGCGTGGAAGGCGTGGTCGCGCAGCCGGCCGCCGGGCCGCCGCAGGCCCGCCAGCGTCCGCCCGGTCAGCTCGAGCAGGCGGCCGGTGAGCGGGTCGCCGGGGTCGAGCGCCAGGTCGACCCGGGAGCCGGGGTCGGTGCCGAACGAGGCCAGCTCGTACTGGTACTGCGAGGGCCAGGCCAGCACGACCTCGCCGTCCACCACCAGCCCGTCGACGTGGCACATGCGGCCGGGCACGTACGCCTCCAGCAGCAGGTCGTCCCGCTGCCCGTCCCGCCCCGAGCCGTACGCCTCGGCGAGGAAGGCCGTCAGCGCGTCCCGGTCGCGCAGGATCCGCAGGCCGATGGAGTTGAAGCCCGACCGGTCCTTGACCACCAGGGGGAACCCGTGGGCTTCGGCGAAGGCCGACACCTCCGCCGCGGTCCGGGGCACGGTGTGCGGCGCGACCTCCACGCCGGCCCGCGCCGCGTGCTCCTTCATCAGGGCCTTGTCCCGGAACGGCAGCACGTCGGCGGCCCGTGCGCCGGGCAGCCCGAGCTCCTCGCGCAGGGCCGCCACGCGCAGCACGTCGGCCTCGTGCTCCCCGATCAGGTGCGTGGCGCCGTACTCGGCGGCGAGGCGCGCGACCCGCCCGGCCACCTGGTCGTCGTGGTCGAACAGCTCCAGATGCGTGTAGCCGAGGTTTCCTTCGGGGATCGGCTCGCCGAACGGCTCGAACCTGTCGCGGGCGGCGAGGATCACCACCGGGCCCTCGTAGTCGCGCAGCCAGCGGTCGTACGGGAACGGCTCCAGCGGGTTGCGGTGCACGATGACGACGCTCATGCCGGCACCTCCGCCAGGGATCGGGCCTCGGCCGCGTGCGCGAGCCAGGTCCGTCCGTCCTCGCCCACGACCCGGATCCGGATGGCGTCGTCGATGACCTCCGCGCCGCGGCGGATGGCCGCGTCCGTGTCGGGGCCGGTCACCGCCACCAGGCCGAGCCGGTCCCAGTTGTCGCGCAAGGCGTGCACCGTGTCGCCGGGCTTGGCGGTGACGCGCACGTCGAGCACGCCGTCGCGCGCCGCGGCCTCGGCGACGCCCTCCACCGACTCGACCCGCCCCGGCTCGCTCACCAGGGAGCGCACGCTGGCCCCGGCGTGCGCCTCCGGCCGATCCGGCAGCTCCGGGACCAGCCCGAACGGCCAGCCCAGGGCGTACTCGACCAGGTCGATGCCGTACGCGCCGCGCACGAGCTCGGGGATCATGTCGCCGGCGACCCGGTTGTGGCTCTCGATGACGACCGGGCCGTGCGGACCGAGCCGCAGCTCGGTGTGCGTGACGCCGTCTCTGAGGCCGATCAGGTCGAGGAAGCGGCGCACGCTCGCGTGGATCCGCTCCCGCACCGGCTCGTCCAGCCGGGCGGGGACGGCGTGGCCGAGCTCCGCGAACCGGTCGGCGTGCACGAACTTCTCGGTGACCGCCACCACGACGTGGCGGCCCGCGAAGCTGAACGCCTCGACGCTGAACTCCGGTCCCTCGACGTACTCCTCCATGAGGAAGTCGCGCAGGAGGTACATGGTCGAGACCCGGTCGGTCCGGGTGCCGCGCAACCCTTCCACCGTGGCCCAGATCCGCTCGGCGTCCTCCGGTCCCCCGACCCGGAAGACGCCGATGCTCGCGGTCGCGTCGGTCGGCTTGACGATGAACGGATAGCCGTGGGCGGCGCCGAAGGAGTCGAGGTCCTCACGCCGCCGCAGCGGCGCGGCGGCCACCGCGGAGGGGTCGAGCTCCGCGCCCGGAACCGACGCGAGGTGGCGGCGCATGGCCAGTTTGTCGCGGAACCTCCTGGTGACCTCGTAGCCGGTGCCGCCCAGGCCGAACAGGTCGTTGACCCGTCCCGCGTTCTCCAGCCCCGGCTCGGTGATGGACAGCGCGACCCGGAACCCCGGCTCCTGCCACAGTTGCCTCACGACGGGCTCGACGACCGCCCAGTCGGTGTAGTCCAGGACGCGCAGGACGTCGGCGAGCTCCTCCTGCTCGGGGCTGACCTTGGTCGGGTGCTGGAGCAGCAGGACGGTCAGGCCCAGCTCCTTGGCCTTGCGCACGGTTTCGTCGGTGGCGCCGACTATCAGGACCGTGCTGTCCGGATTCATCGATCCATTCCTTTCGTCGGAGGGTCGAACGTCGGAGGGCCGGGGCGGGTGGGCCCTGGCCGTACGGGACGACGGCATGCCGCCACGAGGCGGTGACAGGGTCCCGGCGGGGGCGAGGGCGCGCGCGCCGGCGGGCACGTCGCCGAGGACGAGCGCCCGCGCCCCGACGACGGCGTCGTCGCCCACGCGCACCGGGCCGAGAACGGTCGCGCCGACGCCCAGCACCACGCGGGCTCCGATCACCGGATGCCGCCGTTCCCCGTCCGCGCGCAGGTTGTCGCGCCACCAGCCGACCGCCCCCAGGGTCACCTGGTGGTAGATGGTCACGTCGTCGCCCACGACCGCGGTCTCCCCGATCACCACGGCCGCGCCGTGGTCGACGAAGACCCTGCGTCCGAGCACCGCACCCGGGTGGATCTCCACCCCGGTGACGCACCGCGCGAGGAGCATCAGCAGCCGGGCCGGCAGGCGCCGGCCGCGGCGGTGCAGCCGGTGGGCGACCCGGTGCAGCCACAGCGCGGGAAGCACCGGGTGCAGCAGCGCCTCCTTCCGGTCGCGCACGGACGGGTCCCGCTCGACGATCGTCAGCAGGTCCTCGGCCAGGAGGCGCAGCAGTTTCTCTGGCCGTTCTCCGCGCGCCGCCGGCGGAGAACACCTGTTTTGGGCATGCGGCATCTTCGCCTCCTCACAATCACGGCGAATGAACCATCAGGCAAAAGCCCCGGATCTGCGGAATGGCGAACTCGCCACATGGCCGGACAACGCTTCGCGGCCATTCCCGGGACGGTGAATTTCGGACCCTTTTTCCTCGGTTATTGGGTAAGGGTGATGGCTACGGAAGCACAGGTCAACCCCTATACGGCAAGCCCTCGACCGGTAATCGACGGGCCGACGACCCCGACCGGACAGCCGTCCTACCGAATTATTCGAGCCTGTAAGGGAAATTCTCCGGGCCGGCGGAGTCACAAATGCCCGCGCGCCGGCCTGCGAGCGGACCGGCACGGTGGAAAAAAAGAGAAAAAGGGCGCGGAGGCGGTCCGCCCAGGCCCGGGTGACGGCGGGGTACGACGTGCGGGCGGGCGAAACGGCCGCGCGGGGCCCGGCGAGGGCCTCGTCGAAGCGGGCCGGACGAGAGCGGCCAGGTCCTCGACGACGCCCCGCGCCCTCGCCGGCACAGCACGCCTGCGAACCCAGCGCAAGCAATCAATCACAACGCGTGAACAGTGACCCTATTGTGCATGGCACAATTCCTCGTTGCGCGGAGAAACAGGTTCACGCAGTCAGCGCGGAAGCCTCGCATCGGGACAGCGCGCGATCGCCGTTCTGACCGAGAAGTACCTGCTGGTGATCCACGCGACGCCGACCGCGTTCAGGAGGAACGAGCCATGACCGAGTACACGGGACCCTGGCCCCCGGAGGACGTCGAGCTCACCGTGGACGACGAGTCGGACGTCGACCTGGGCACGGAGGAGCTCTACGACAGACGGGGGAATCGGATCGACGAGGCCTATGCCGAGGCCGCGGTCGAGCACGTGCGCCGGACGGTCGGCCGTCCCTCTCTCACGGCACCTGAGTCCGGAGGAGAAGGCCAGGGCGCTGGCGGAACGTGAGGGCAAGACCGTGTCGCAGCTGGCCAGGGAGGCGTTCGCCCAGTACCTCCGCGACCATGCCGCCTGATCCGGCTTCCGGGGGGAAAGGCGCGGAGGCGGTCCGCTCAGGCCCGGGTGACGGCGGGGTACGAGGCGCGGGCGGGCGAAACGGCCGCGCGGGGCCGGGCGAGGGCCTCGTCGAAGCGGGCCCAGACGAGGGCGGCCAGGTCGTCGTCCACGCCGAGGGGCGCACTGACCAGGTCCGCGCCGCTGCTCACCAGCCGGTCGTGGAAGAAGCCGGGCGCGAGCAGGTAGGAGGCGACGGCGACCCGCGGGGCGAGGCCGGCCCTGGTGTGCTCCAGCGCCTCGGCGAGCGTGGGCGTCCCGGCCGAGGCGAAGGCGGCGGTGACGGGACGCGAGAGCCGTACGGACAACAGCCGGGCGGCGGCGCGGACGTCGTCGAGCGCGGCGGGATCGGACGAGCCGGCCGCGCCCAGGATCACGGCGTCGCAGGGCCGCAGGCCGGCCGCGGCCAGGCGGCGCGCCAGCACCGAGGTCAGCAGCCGGTGCGGCCCGAGCTGCCCGGCGACGACGGCGTCGGGCCGGGTGCGGGCGACGACGGCCGGCAGGTCGATGTGCGCGTGGTATCCCCCGGCGAGCAGCATGGGGACCACCACGACCGGTCCTGCCACCCGCGACAGCACGTCCGAGAGCAGCGGCGCGCTGATCTCCAGGAAGCCGAGTTCGACCGGCGCGCCCGGCCTGGCGCGGCGCACGCGGGCCGCCAGGGAGTCCATGACCGACTCCCAGTGGCCGCTGCGCGCCCCGTGCGCCGCCATCACCAGAGTCGGGGTCATCGCTCGTCCCTGCCGCAGGCGAGGCGGTAGCCGCGCTTGACGACGGTCTCGACGATGCCCGAGGGGCCGAGCGCCCGGCGCAGGCGGGTGATGGCCATCTCGACGGCGTGCTCGGCCGAGTCGCGGGAGGGGCCGCCGGGCAGCACGACCCGCAGGTCGGCCCGGTTCACGACGTGCCCGGGGCGCTCGGCGAGCCGTTTGAGCACGGCCATCGGGGCGGGCGGCAGCGGCTTGAGCTCGCCGTCGACCACCACGGCGTGGCCGCGGATCTCCAGCGCGTGCCCGCCCGCGACGAGCCGCGTGACGCCGCTTTCCGGCAGGTGGCGGGCGAGGGTCCGGGCGAGCGCGCCGAGGCGCGACCGGTCGGGCTGGACGACCCGCACGCCGCGCTGGGTCAGCGGCCCGGCCGTGACCGGGCCCACGCAGGCCGCCACCACGCGGGTGTCGAACGCGGCGAGCAGCGCCTCCTCCAGCCCGTCGGCGCGGGCGGCGCCCAGCATGGCCAGCACGGCGGGCGCGCTGGTGAAGGCCACCGCGTCCACCGAGCCGGTGATCGCCTGGCTGATCAGGCGGCGCAGTGGGGAGGTGTCGCGGTAGGGCAGCCACCGGTAGACCGGCACCTCGATCACCTCGGCGCCCGCCTCCCGCAGCGACGCGACGAAGCCGTCCAGCGGCTCGCCGTGCAGCTGCACGGCGATGCGGCGGCCGTGCAGGTCCTGCGCGAGCAGGTACTCCTTGACCTCCTCACACGACTCCGTGGCCGGCGTCCAGAAGTCCACCAGGCCGGCGGCGCGGACGGCCCCGCGCGCCTTGGGACCGCGGGCGAGCAGCCGCGCGCCGCCCAGGTGCGCGTTCAGGTCGGCGGCCAGGCCCCAGCCCTCCGCCGCCGCCATCCACCCGCGGAATCCCACCCCTGTGGTGATGACCACGTCGTCGACGGGCGCCTCCAGGCAGGCCCGGGTCGCGGCGAGCAGCCCGGCGTCCTCCGCGAGCGGCACGATGCGGATCGCGGGCGCCCGCACGACCCGGGCGCCCCGCCGTTCGAGGAGCGCGGCCAGCTCCTCGCTGCGGCGGGTCGCCGTCACCCCGATCGTGAACCCGGCCAGCGCGTCCGGCGCCGTCTCCAGGCTCGTCGAGGCCTCGTCCACCAGCGCGGTCATACCACGCTCACCTCCACGGTTCCGTCGGTGACTCGAATGGGGTAGGTCGGCACGGCGACGCCGGAGTCGTCCGCGCACACACCGGTCACCAGCGAGAACACCTGCTTGTGCATGGGCGAGGCCACGGTCGGCTCGCCGTTCCTGGTGCCGACGATGCCCCGGGACATCACGTACGCCCCGCTGAACGGGTCGAGGTTGCCCAGGGCGTACAGGGCACCGTCGAAGGTGCGGAAGACCGCCACCTGCCGGTCGCCGACAAGCACCGCCGCGCCCCGCTCGGGCAGCAGGTCGGTGTAGGAGCAGACCGGGGTCCAGTGGCCGGCGAGGGCCGGCTTCTCGTCGAGGATGGTCATCTGCGGGTCGCCTCCAGTGGAATCAGCACCGGCTTGATCTGGTCGCGTTCGGTCTCGAAGGAGATCGAGGGGTCGGGCACGCCGGGAGCGTTGACGAAGCTGACGAAGCGGCGCAGCTTGTCGGGGTCCTCGATGGTGGCGCGCCACTCGTCGACGTAGGTGGACACGTGCCGCTCCATCTGCGCGTCGAGTTCGGCGCAGATGCCGAGCGAGTCCTCCATGATCACCTCACGGAGGTAGTCGAGCCCGCCGTCCAGGTTCTCCAGCCACGCGGCGGTGCGCTGGAGCCGGTCGGCGGTGCGGATGTAGAACATCAGGAACCTGTCGATGGTCCTGACCAGGTCGTCGGTGGACAGGTCGGATGCGAGCAGGTCGGCGTGGCGGGGCTTGAAGCCGCCGTTGCCGCCCACGTAGAGGTTCCAGCCCTGCTCGGTCGCGATGATGCCGAAGTCCTTCGACCGGGCCTCGGCGCACTCCCTGGCGCAGCCGGAGACGGCCGACTTCAGCTTGTGCGGCGAGCGCAGCCCCCGGTAGCGCAGCTCCAGGGCGATGGCCAGGCCCACCGAGTCCTGCACGCCGTACCGGCACCAGGTGGACCCGACGCAGGACTTCACCGTCCGCAGCGCCTTGCCGTACGCGTGGCCGGACTCGAAGCCGGCGTCGACGAGGCGGCGCCAGATGGCGGGCAGCTGCTCGACCCGGGCCCCGAGCAGGTCGATGCGCTGCGCGCCGGTGATCTTCGTGTAGAGCCCGAACTCGCGGGCCACCTCGCCGATCACGATGAGCTTGTCCGGCGTGATCTCGCCGCCCGGGATGCGCGGGACGACCGAGTAGGTGCCGTTCTTCTGGATGTTGGCCAGGAACTGGTCGTTGGTGTCCTGCAGCGTGGCCTGCTCGCCGTCGAGGATGTGGCCGCGGCCGAGTGAGGCGAGGATCGAGGCGACCGCGGGCTTGCAGATGTCACAGCCGCGGCCGGTCCCGTGCTCGGCGATGAGCTGGGAGAACGTCGTGATCCCCCGGACGTTGACGATGTCGAACAACTCGGCCCGGCTGTGGGGGAAGTGCTCGCACAGCGCCTTGCCGACGTCGACGCCCGACTTCACGAGGATCTGCTTGAGCATCGGCACGCAGCTTCCGCAGGTGGTGCCGGCCCTGGTGCAGTCCTTGATGCCCTGCACGTCGGTCAGGCCCTTGTCGGCGATGGCCTCACAGATCTTGCCCTTGGTGACGTTGTTGCAGGAGCAGACCTGCGCGTCGTCGGGCAGGTCGACCGACGCCTTGCCCGCCCCGGCGAACAGCAGGTCGCTCGGCGCGCCGGGCAGCGGCTTGCCGACGAACGGCCGCAGCGCGTTGTACGGCGCGGCGTCGCCGACGCAGATGCCGCCGAGCAGGGTCGTGGCGTCGTCGCTGATGAACAGCCGCTTGTAGACGCCGCCCACGGGGTCCATGTAGGTGACGTCGAGCGCGCCCGACATGGCCCCGAACTGCGCGACCTCCACGCCCAGCAGCTTGAGCTTGGTGGACATGTCGGCGCCGGTGAAGGCGGCGGCCCCGTCCAGGATGCGCTCGGCGGCCACCTCCGCCTGGGTGTTGCAGGGCCCGACGAGGCCGTAGACCATTCCGCCGGCCAGGGCGCACTCGCCGATCGCGTAGATGCGCTCGTCGGAGGTGCGCATGCCCTCGTCGACCACGATGCCGCCGCGCTCGCCGACCTCCAGGCCGCAGTCCCGGGCGAGCTCGTCGCGCGGCCGGATGCCGGCGGAGAAGACGACGATCTGCGCGTCGATCGCCTCGCCGTCGGGCTTCACGAGCGACGTGACCCGGCCGTCCGGGCCGGCCTCGATCGAGCGCACACCCGCACCCGTGTGGATCGTCAGCCCGAGCCCCTCGATGTGCCCGCGCAGCACCGAGCCGCCGCCCTCGTCCACCTGGCGCGGCATGAGCCAGCCGCTCATCTCGATGACGTGCGTGTCGAGGCCGAGCCCGCGCAGGGCGTCGGCCGCCTCCAGGCCGAGCAGGCCGCCGCCGATGACCACGCCCGCGCGGGCGTCCCGCGACGCGTCCCTGATGGCGTCCAGGTCGTCGATCGTGCGGTAGACGAAGCAGCCCGGCAGGTCCCGGCCGGGCACCGGCGGCACGAACGGCGCCGACCCGGTGGCCAGCACCAGCACGTCGTACGGCTCGCTGTCACCGGCGTCGGTGGCGACGGTGCGGTTCGCGCGGTCGATCGCGGTGACGCGGACGCCGGTCCTGAGCCTGACGCCGTCCGGCACCGGATAGGTGAGGTCCTCGACGCTCTTGCCGCTGAGGTAGGAGGTGAGCGCCACCCGGTCGTAGGCCGGGCGGGGCTCCTCCCCGAAAACGGTGACCGTCCCGTCGAAGCCCCGACCGGCGAGCGTCTCGATCAGGCGGTGTGCCGTCGGGCCGTGTCCTACAACGACGAGTCTCATGCGCTTACGCCTTCCTGCTCACACAGCCAGCCGACGATGCCCTCGACCGCGTCGCGGCAGCTGCCGCAGCCGGTGGTGGCCCTCGTCGCGGCGGCCACGGCCTCCACGGTCCGCGCGCCGGACTCCCAGCACGCCCTGATCTGGCCCTTCGTCACGTTGTTGCACTGGCAGACCCGGGCCGAGTCCGGCATCCGGGTGGGGCTGTCGGCCACCGCCGCGCCGCCCGCGCCCGCGAGATCGGGGAACAGCAGCCCCGTGCGGTCGCCGGGCAGGGGTCCTCCCCGGTCGAACAGCTGGGTCAGCGTGCCCACCGCGGAGGTCTCGCCCAGGAGGATCGCGCCGACCAGCCGGCCTTCGCGGATGACGAGCTTGCGGTAGGTGCCCTTGTGCCGGTGGGAGAAGCGGACGATCTCCGCCTCGTCCTCCGTCAGCTGGGTCTCCCCCATCGCCGCGAGTTCGACGCTCCTGGCCTTCAGCCGGGTGACCAGCCGCGAGCCCCGGTAGCGCGCGCCCTTGTCGGCGCCGGTGACGAGGTCGGCCACGACCGACGCCTGCTCCCAGCCGGGGGCGACCAGTCCGTAGACGCGGCCCGCGTGCTGGGCGCACTCCCCGATCGCGAAGATCGACGGGTCGTCGGTGCGCAGCTCGTCGTCCACGACAACGCCGCGCTCGACCTCCAGCCCCGCGTCCCGGGCGAGCCCGACGACCGGGCGCACGCCGCAGGCCAGCACGACCAGGTCGGCGTCGATCAGCTCACCCCCGGCGAGCTCCACGTGCCGCTCGCGGATCGCGCTCACGGTGACGCCCGTGCGGATGGCGACGCCGAGCGCGCCGAGCGTCTCGCGGAGGATGAGCCCGGCCTCCTCGTCGAGCTGGCGCTCCATCAGGTGTCCGGCCAGGTGCAGCAGCGTCACCGGGACGCCCCGGCCGGCCAGGCCGCGCGCGGCCTCGATGCCGAGCAGCCCGCCGCCGACCACGACCGCGCTGCGCGCGCTCACGGCGGCCTCCCTGATCCGCTCGCAGTCGTCCAGCGTGCGGAAGGCCGTCGCCCGCTCCACGCCGGGGAGCGGCGGGACGACCGGCTCGCTGCCGGTGGCGAGCACGAGCACGTCGTACGGCTCGCGCGTCCCGTCGGCGGCGACCACCGTCTGGCAGTCCCGGTCGATGGCGGTGACCTCGACGCCGAGGCGGGCGGTCACGCCGTGGTCGGCGTACCAGCGGGGGTCGAGGAGCCGGACCTGGTCCGGGCTCGACGTGCCGGCCACCACGTTCGACAGCAGGACCCGGTTGTACGGCTGCCACGCCTCGGCGCCGAACACCGTGATCTTCACGTCCTTGTCCCGGGCGCGGACCTCGCTCACCAGGCGCGAGCCCGCCATCCCGTTCCCCACCACGACAAGCCTCACGCGACACGCTCCCCGTCTTCGGCGCACCGCTCGATCGCGGCGGCGCAGACCTTGAACTCCGGCATCCGCGACATCGGGTCGAGCGCCGGATTGGTGAGCAGGTTGACGCCCTCCCAGTGGAACGGCATGAACAGCGTGTCCGGCCGTATCGAGGCGTTCACGCGGGCCACGCCCTCGGCGGCGCCCCGGCGGCTGCGCACCCGCACGCGGTCGCCGGGGGCGACGCCCAGCCGCTCGGCGAGGTCCGGGTGCAACTCCACGAACACCTCGGGCGACGCCTGGGTGAGCGGGCGGATGCGGCGCGTCTGCGCCCCCGACTGGTAGTGGGCGAGCACCCGGCCCGACGTCAGGTAGAGCGGGAACTCCTCGTCCACGTCCTCGGCGGGCGGGCGGTGCTCCACCGGCACCATGCGGGCCCGGCCGTCCGGGGTGGCGAAGCCGTCCAGGAACGGCCGCGGCGTCCCGGGGTGAGGCTCCTCCCCCGCCGTTTCGGGACACGGCCAGAACACGCCGGTCTCGGCCGCGATGCGTTCGTAGGTGATGCCGGAGTAGTCGGCGACGCCCCCGGCGGAGGCCAGGCGGAGCTCGTCGAAGATCGTGCGCGGGTCGGCGGAGAACTTCTCGCCGCAGCCGAGCCGCTCGGCGAGGCCCCGCAGGATCTCCAAGTCGCTGCGCGCGCCCGGCGGCGGCGCGGCGGCCTGGCGGCGCAGCAGGACCCGGCCCTCCAGGTTGGTCATCGTGCCCGCCTCCTCCGCCCACTGGGTCGTGGGGAGCACGACGTCGGCCATGGCCGCCGTCTCCGACAGCACGAAGTCGGAGACCACGAGCAGATCGAGCGCGTCCAGCCGCCGGGCGACGTGCCCGGCGCGCGGCGCGGAGACGACGGGGTTGGAGCCGAACAGCAGCAGCGCCTTCGGTCCCTCCGGCGTGCCGAGCGCGTCCAGCAGCTCGTACGCGGACCGGCCGGGGCCGGGCAGGTCGGCGGGGTCGATCCCCCACACGCCCGCGACGTGCGCCCGTGCCGCCGGGTCGTCGATCTTGCGGTAGCCGGGGAGCTGGTCGGCCTTCTGCCCGTGCTCCCTGCCGCCCTGCCCGTTGCCCTGCCCGGTCACGCAGCCGTAGCCGGAGCCCTCACGGCCGGGCAGCCCGAGGGTGAGCGCCAGGTTGACGAACGCCGTGACCGTGTCGGTGCCCTTGGCGTGCTGCTCGGCCCCCCGGCCGGTCAGCACCATCGCGCGCTCCGCCTCGCCGAGGATCCGTACGGCCTCGCGCATCTGCGCGACCGGGACGCCGGTGACGCGCTCCACCCGCTCGGGCCACCAGGCCGAGACGGAGGTGCGCACCTCCTCGAAGCCGGTCGTGCGGGCGGCCAGGTAGTCCAGGTCGGCGTACCCGTCGGCGATCGCGATGTGCAGCAGGCCGAGCGCGAGCGCGAGGTCGGTGCCCGGGGTGACCTGCAGGTGCAGGTCGGCCATCTTGGCGGTCTGGGTGAGGCGCGGGTCGACGACGACGAGCCGGCCGCCCGCGGAGCGCATCGCGGACAGGTGGCGCACGAAGGGGGGCATGGTCTCGGCGACGTTGCCCCCGGCGAACAGGACGGCGCCGGCGCGGGCGATGTCGGTGATGGGGAACGGCAGCCCCCGGTCCATGCCGAAGGCCCGGTTGACAGCGGCCGCCGCCGAGGACATGCAGAACCTGCCGTTGTAGTCGATCTGGCTGGTCCGCAGCGCGACCCGGGCGAACTTGCCGAGCTGGTAGGCCTTCTCGTTGGTCAGCCCGCCGCCGCCGAACACCGCCACGGCGTCCGGCCCGTGCGCGGCCCTGATGGCCTCGATCCGGGCGGCGACGTAGTCGAGCGCCTCATCCCAGCTCACCGGGCTGCCGTGCAGCAGCGGGGTGGTGAGCCGCTCCGGCGAGGTCAGCAGTTCCGCCGCCGTCCAGCCCTTCTGGCACAGGCCACCGGCGTTGGCCGGGATGTCCTCGCGCGGGGTGATCTCCCCCTTCGCGACGTACATGCCGCACTGGAGCGCGCAGTACGGGCAGTGGGTGGCCGAGCCCACGGCGGTGTCCGCGTGCACGGTGTCCGTGTGGGCTGTGTCCGTGTGGACCACGGTGCCCGCGTCGGCCTGTGACATCACAGGACCGGGAGCGTGCAGTGAGATCGGCATGGATCCGATGGTGCTTACAGGCGGTTTCACCGCTGGGTCCCTTCTGTTACCGCTGTGCTACAAGGCGCCAACCGCGCTAACTTCGGCGAGCGCGGCGTGTGAGAGACCCCGTCGTCTCGAAAGCTCACTTGTGCTGTCGCCGCTTGTGAAGCACGAGTCCGAAAAAGGCGGGCGCCGCGCGGGCGCCCGCGAAAGGCCGCGTCTCAGACCCGGGCGGCCGCCAGGCTCGGCGCCGACTTCGCCCCGAGGGTGCGCATGTAGCAGAACCAGGTGAGCGCGAAGCAGATGGCGTAGAAGGCGGCGAAGGCCGCCAGCGCCGCCCCCGCGCCGCCGGTGGCGGAGATGGAGCTGCCAAACCCGCGGTTGATGAAGAACCCGCCGAAGGCCCCCACCGCGGAGATGAACCCGATGGCCGCCGAGGCGTCGCGCTTGCCGGTCGCCAGCGCCTCCTCGTACGCGGGGGTGCCGGGCTCGACGCCGGCCACCGCCTTCGCCCGGAAGATCGCCGGGATCATCCGGTACGTGGAGCCGTTGCCGACGCCCGCGGTGCCGATCAGCAGCATGAACGCCGCGAAGAACAGCGCGAAGTTGTGGGCCGACATGGCCTGCCAGACGAGCAGGACCGCGGCGAACATCGCGGCGAAGTTCCAGAACGTCACCGAGGCGCCGCCGAGGCGGTCCGACAGCCAGCCGCCGACCGGCCGGATGAGCGACCCGACCAGCGGGCCGAGGAACGCCAGCGAGGTCAGCGAGGCGTGCTCGGCGAACTGCGACTTGATGAGCAGCGGGAACGCGGTCGAGTAGCCGATGAACGAGCCGAACGTGCCGATGTAGAGCACCGACATGATCCAGGTCTGCGCCCGGCCTGCCGCCTTGACCATCTCCCTCGGCTCGGCCTTGGCCGAGGTGAGGTTGTCCATGCAGAAGTACGCCCCGACGGCGGCGGCCAGGACGAAGGGCACCCAGAACAACCCGGCCGCGGCCAGCCCGAACCCGGCGATGACCAGCGGCATGAGCAACTGCACGGAGCTGACGCCGATGTTGCCGCCTGCCGCGTTCAGGCCGAGGGCGGCGCCCTGCCTGTTCTGCGGGTAGAAGTAGGTGATGTTGGCCATGCTGGAGGCGAAGTTGCCGCCGCCGAGCCCGGCCGTCGCCGCGATCAGGAGGAAGGCCCAGTAGGGCGTGCCCGGGTCGTTCACCGCCACCGCGAGCAGGACGGCGGGCACCAGCAGCAGCGTCGCGCTGACCACCGTCCAGTTCCGGCCGCCGAACTTGGCCGGCGCGAAGGTGTAGGGGATGCGCAGCGCCGAGCCCACGAGGTTGGGCAGCGAGACGATCCAGAACAGCTGGTCGGTGGAGAACTTGAAGGCGCCGAGCTTGACCGCGACGATGCTCCAGACGGTCCACAGCGTGAAGCCCAGGTGCTCGGCCAGGATCGAGAACACCAGGTTCCGCCGGGCCACCTTCTTGCCGGTGCTCTCCCAGAAGACGGGATCGTCCGGTCGCCAGTCACCGATCCAGCGGCCCTTCCGGGGTTCGTCCCGGGCCGTGCGCGCCGCCTGCGTCGCCGTCATCGCTCCTCCTGCGTCCTTGTAGCTGGGGCCGGTAACAGAAGCTAGGAAGAGCGCGTTACGCACTTTGACCATGCGTGACCGTGCGACCGTTACATGTGCCGCACCCACGAAACATGCAATCCACAGGCATAACGGACGCAACATCGGGTTAACACGGGCTCGCCCCTCGTGCGGCCCGCGTTTCACGGTTGTGTCGCCGGCCGCACCGACCCCGGACCGGTCGCCGTCACGCAAGGTCAGCATGTCCGCCCTGGCCCGCGTGTGGGTATTTCGGGAAATTCCCGCGATCGCGGTAGCGCCATTCCATGACCGGACTGCGGCGTTTTCCGCCGCGGGATGGCATGGACATTTCGGTTGACATGTGACCGGTTTTCCGCTCGCAGGAATATCCGCGGCGGGGAGAGGGGATATCGATGCCGCCTCCCGCCGTACGAGGGCCCCCGAGGGCCCCGCGCACTCGGGGAGGACGGATGCCAGCGGTCTCGCGCCGCGCGTTTCTATCGACGGGGCTCCTCTGGTCGGCGTGCCTGCCCGCGGCGATCCTGACCGCGCAGGGCGGGCTCGTCGCGACCGCCACGCCCGTCTGGGCCGGGAACCGCCCGCGGCGGCCGCGCGTGTACACCCGGTCGGACTGGAAGGCCGACCCGCCCAGGAGCAAGGCCGACGTGCTCGACCGCGCGCCCGACCGGCTCGTCGTCCACCACACGGCGACGGCGAACACGGGCGCGACCGACCTCGACGCGGCCTTCCGGCTGTCGCGGACGATCCAGCGCTACCACATGAAGCACAACGGCTGGGAGGACATCGGCGAGCAGTTCACGGTCAGCCGGGGCGGATACGTCATGGAGGGCCGCAACCGCTCGCTGCCGGCCGTCGAGGCGGGCAAGCACGTGCTGGGCGCGCAGGCGGCCGATCACAACGACCACACGCTGGGCATCGAGACCGAGGGGACGTACACGTCCTGCCTGCCCCCGGCCCGCCAGCTGTCCGCGCTCACCGCGCTGCTGGCCTGGCTGTGCGACGCCTACGCGCTCGACCCGCACGAGGCCATCGTCGGCCACCGCGACCTCAACCGGACCGCCTGCCCCGGCGACCGCCTCTACGCGTACCTGCCGCAGCTGCGGGACGACGTCGCGCACCGCCTGGGCGGGCGCGGGTCCGGACGGGCCGAGCCCCCGCCGCCGCGCCTCGCGCTGCCCGACGGTCCGTACGAGGGAGCCGCCCTCATCGGCGACCTGCCGTTGGAGCACGGTCCCGCCGTGGGCCCGCACGACCTGTCCCACTGAAACGGCCCGCTGGGGGCCGGTGGTCAGTTGAGCGCGAGGAGGCCGACGGCGACGGCGGCGGCGCCGAGCCCGGTGAGCTGGCTGCGGTGGATGCGTTCGGCCAGGACGACGCGCGCCAGCAGGACGGTGCCGGCCGGATAGAGCGCGGTGACGACGGCGACGACGGCGAGGTCTCCGCTGCGGGCGGCCAGGAGGAAGGCGAGGTTGGCCAGGGAGTCCAGCATGCCCGCGGCGGCGCACAGGGCGGGCGCGGGGCGCCGGTCGCCGAGGCGCTTGCGCAGCAGGGCGGCCGCGGTCAGGACGAGGGCGGAGGAGACGGCGCGGCCGGCGATGATCGGGGCGAGGCCGCTGTCGGCGGGGGCCTGGTGGAGGCAGACGAGCTGGGCGGCGATGGCGGTGCCCGCGCCCAGGGCCAGCAGCAGGGCCGTGCGGCCGGGACGGGAGGCGCCCACGCCGGGGCCCGCGCTGACCAGGACGACGGCGGTCAGCGCGAGCGGGAGGCCGAGCAGGGCGTAGGTGGTGAGGTGTTCGCCCTGGGCCAGGCCGAGGCCGACCGGTAGGGCGGCGGATACCAGCGCGGTGACGGGAGAGAGCACGCTCATGGGGCCGATCGCCAGGGTGCGGTAGAGCAGCGCGAAGGCAGCGGCCGAGGCGGCTCCGGACGCCGCACCCCAGACCAGCGCGGCCGGGCTCCAGTGCGCGCCGAGGAAGGGCCACAAGGCGAGTTCGACGGCGAGGCTGGCGGGAGCCGCGATGACGACGGTGCGCAGGACGTGCGCGCCGCGGGCGCTGAGCCCGCCGAGGAAGTCGGCGCAGCCGTACGCGAGAGAGCTGGCCAGGGCCAGCAGGAGAGCGGTCACAACGCATACCTTTCAAGGGAACGACCGTAAGGTACAATAAAGTGACCGGCAGGAGGGACGGCAAGTGGGGCATACGGCGGCGGCTCTGCGGGCGGTGGCGTCCAATGTGAAGGCGGCCCGGCTGCGGGCGGGCCTGTCCGTGGAGCAGCTCAGCGCCCGGGCGCAGGTGAGCAAGGGAGCGCTGGTCAGCCTGGAGAACGCCCAGGGCAACCCCAACCTGGCCACGCTGGTGCGCCTCGCCGACGCCCTGGGCATGTCGGTGTCGGCCCTCACCGAGGGCCCGCGGCATCGCGACATCCAGATCGTCGAGGCCGCCGGCACCGAGCCGCTGTGGACCGGAGAGCACGGCGGCGAGGCCCGTCTCATGCTCACCACCAGCGGCCCGGCGCCGGTGGAGGTGTGGCGCTGGCGCCTGCACCCCGGCGAGGCGTATCCCAGCCACCCCCACCCGGCGGGGGTGGTGGAAACCGTCAGCGTCATCCGCGGCTGCCTGGCCCTCGTCCTCGACGGCGTGGAACACCAGGTCCCCGCCGGGGCCACCGCGACCTTCGACGGCGGCGTCCCCCACACCTACCGGGGCGGCGGCGCCGAGCCCTGCGAGCTGCTCATGACCGTGCACCTGCCGCCGCACACCACCGGCGGATAGCGGCCTTCGACGACCTCCGCCGTCAGAGCCGCTCGACGTTCGGCCCCCGGCAGCGGTTGCGGGTGTCGAAGACGAAGGCGCTCTCGCGCTGGATCAGGGCGTAGTCGAAACAGTCGTGGTCGGTGAGGACCACGACGGCGTCGGCCGCCGCGATCTCCCGCGGCGACGCCTCGGCGATCGCCACCCCCTCGGGCACGAGGGCGAGGTCGACGTGCGGGTCGGCTCCGCGCACGTCGGCGCCCAGCTTGCGCAGGTGCCTGGCCACCTCCAGCGCCGGGGACTCGCGGCAGTCCCCGGTGTTCTTCTTATACGACAGGCCGAGCAGGAGCACCCGGCTGCCGTTCAGCGCCTTGCGCCGGTCGTTCAGCGCCAGGACCAGCCGGTCGACGACGTGCGCGGGCATGTGGTCGTTGACGTCGTTGGCCAGCTCCACGAACCGGAAGTTGTGCCCCAGGCTGCGCTTGACCTTCCAGGACAGGTACGACGGGTCGATCGGCAGGCAGTGGCCGCCGACGCCGGGCCCCGGGGTGAAGCGCATGTAGCCGAACGGCTTGGTGGAGGCGGCGTCGATGGCCTCCCACACGTCGATGCCGAGCTGCCTGGCGAAGATCGACAGCTCGTTGACCAGGGCGATGTTGACGTGCCTGAAGGTGTTCTCCAGGAGCTTGCACAACTCGGCCACCTGCGGCGAGGACACGGTGACGACCTGATCGACGACGGCCTCGTAGAAGGCGCGGACCCGCGCGAGGGCGGCGTCGTCGAGGCCGGAGACGACCTTCGGCGTGTTCTCCAGGCGCCACCGCGCGTTGCCGGGGTCGATCCGCTCGGGGCTGTAGCCGAGGTGGAAGTCGCCGGGGGCGCGCAGGCCCGATCCCTCCTCCAGGATCGGGCGCAGGTACTCCTCGGTCGTCCCGGGATAGGTGGTCGACTCCAGCACCACGGTCGCGCCCGCCCGCAGGCGTGGGGCGAGCGAACGGCCCGCCGACGCGATGTGGCTGAGGTCGGGCACGCCGTCGGTCAGCGGCGTCGGCACGGTGATCACGCAGACGTCGAAGCCCTCGGCGTCGGCGTAGTCCGCGCTGGCCCGGTAGCGGCCCGTCGCGTGCGCCGCCGCGAGCGCGTCGTCGCCGATGTCCTCGACGTACGACTGGGCGGCGTTGAGACGCTTGACCCGCCACTCGTCCACCTCGACGCCCACCACGCGATACCCCGCCTCGACCGCACGCATCGCGAGCGGCAAGCCCACGTATCCCTGGCCGATCACGACGAGCTTCTCTTCCATAACCAGGCCCCCGTGCTCCAACGACTGATCCTTTCGAGCGTCTCGCGCGGTCACGGCGCGGGGGGCGTCGCGCTGCGCTCCGAGACGTCGCCTACGCATCTGCGCCGTCCATCGCAGCACGGATCCGGCGGAAAGCGCCGTCACCGCCCGTGTCCGTTACCGTGTTCTTCACCCGAAATTGCGATCCAGAGGCATGGGCCGGCGGCATATCTTTCTCCGCTTCAGCGGTCACGACGGCACGGCGTGAGGGTCCTGCGCCGGAGTGGAGCTGTCAGGCCGAGTTCGCACTGAATTATCCAGTGCCCGCCCGGCCGTCATGAATCTTTACCCGCTTCTTAGTTCAGGCTTGCGTCACGCCCTCTCAGCCGCCTATCTCGCATGATTTAATCCGACGCCAGAAAGTAACCAACCGATGACCTAGCGGGCACATGTCTTCCGTCGACGGCGGCACGCCCGGGTAAGGAAGATCGAGGCAAATGGCAACACTCACCTCAATCGGTCACGCCGGGCTCACGATCGAAGCCTCCACGTTCACTCTGATATTCGACCCGTGGATGAGTCCGTCCGGCGGCTACATGGGGTCATGGTTCCAGTTTCCGCGCAACGACCACCTTGATGTCAAAAGCCTGACCTCGGCGACTTATGTGGCGATTTCTCATGAACATCTCGACCATATGGACTCCTGGTTTCTCGAACAGCTCAGCGACGAGACCACGGTACTGATCCCCACCTATCCGTCAGATACTCTCATCGATCGGATCCGGGAAACCGGCGTCACGAACATCATCCGAATCCCAGCATGGGAGAAGTTCATCCTGAACGACGGCGAATCGTGGATCACCACGATCCCCCAGCCGTCTCCGCTGTACCATGATTCGGCGTTCCTCATCGTGGCCGAGGGCAGGTCCGTTCTGAATTGCAACGACGCCAAGCTGATCGCGTCGCAGACCCGCCGCGCCAAGCACATGGCGGGCGGCCGGCTCGACGTCATGGCCGTGCAGGCCTCCTCGGCGACCTGGCATCCGATGCGTTACTCCTACGACGAGGAGGAGGAACGGCGCATCGCCATGGAGAAGCGGATCGCCAAGCTGGTCTCCGTTCAGCGCCTGATACGCGCCACGGGGCCGGCGCTGGCCATCCCCTTCGCCGGCCCGCCCTGCTTCCTCGATCCCGAGTTGCGCGACCTCAACTGGGTGCTGGACACCGACAACGGAGCCTTCGTCCACCCGGAGGCCGCCAGGAGCTGGCTGAGCGAGCACCTGCCAAGGCAGGCCTGGGAGACGTTGAAGCCGGGCGACCGGCTCGACCTGGAGACCTTCGAGGTGGTGCGGGACCCCGTATCGGCGGAGTTCAGCTTCACCGAGGGGGTCGGCGAGTACATCCAGCGCTACGCGGAGGACCGGGCGGAGATCCTCGAGAAGCTCCGTGTCGAGTATCCCGAACCGGGACCCGACTTCCCCGAGCGCTTCGTCAACCACTTCGTCCGGCTCGGCACGCTCAGCAGCTACTTCCTCAAACACATCGACATGACGGTCCGTTTCGAGATCACGGGGCCGAACGGCGGCGTCTGGGACGTCCGCATGAACGCAGACGGCCTGGCCATCGGCCCCGCGACCGCCGAGCGCCCCGGCTACACGATCAGCGTGCAGGGACGCTGGGTCGAGCCCATCCTGACCGGTGAGCTCGCGTGGGAAGACCTGCTGCTTTCCCTGCGGATCCGCCTGCACCGCGACCCCGACGTGTACAACGGCTACCTGGCCGGGCTGCTCAAGCACGCCAACGCCCCGGCCCTGCAGGCCATCGAGGAATACGAGACCGGCAGGGACGCGGCCGACCGCATCGTCGTCACCGACGGCGACCGGAGGTTCGAGGTCGGCAGGTACTGCCCGCACGCGGGCGAGGACCTGGCCGAGGGCGCCGTCATCGAGGACGGCAAGATTCAATGCCTCGGCCACTTCTTCACCTTCGACCTGGCCACGGGAGAGTGCCTGAACGCGCGCTGCGCCCCCCTGGAGACCCGCGAGATCTCGGGGACCTGAGCGCGACCACTCACGGTATCGAGGACATCCGGCGCGGGCTGAGGCCCGCGCCTCCACGATTGCGGACCAGGAGCCACCGTGACCGACGACCGGCAGGCCATCATCACCGAAGAGCACCGGCGGCTGGCGAAGCTGCTCTGGGGCTACCACCGGATGGGCCACTCGCTGCGGCCCTGTGATGTGGCCATCGGACTGGGCAGCCACGACCTCGGCGTGGCCGGGCACTGTGCCCGGCTCTACCACGAGGGACTGTTCCCTCGTCTGGTTTTCACCGGGGGCAACAGCCCGGCCACGCTCGCCCGGTTCCCTCGCGGGGAGGCTGTGCACTATCGCGAGCACGCCCTGCGACTCGGCGTCCCGGACGCCGTGATTCTGCTGGAGCCGAATGCGACCAACACCGGGGAGAACATCGCCCTGTCGCGTCAGGTCCTGGCCGCGGCCGGGATCCGCCCGCGGTCGGTGCTGCTGATCTCCAAGCCGTACATGGAGCGCCGCTCGTACGCCACCACGCGCAAGTTGTGGCCGGACGTCGAGGTGGTGTGCTCTTCCGAGCCGCTGGCGCTCGACGATTACGTCAAGGCCATCGGTGACGAGAAGCTCGTGGTCGACATGATCGTGGGCGACCTGCAGCGCATCATCGAGTATCCCAAGCGCGGGTTCTCCATCGCGCAAGAAGTACCGGAGGTCGTGCACGCCGCCTACCAGGCGCTCCTTCTCGCGGGTTTCGACGGCAGGTCTCTGGCCTGAGCCGTCAAGCGAACCTACCTCAGCCGCGTCGGGGTGGATCGGGTACTCGTTCGATCACAGCCGGCGTCCGGCATTCTCGCCTCGCCCGGCAGACCGTCCTGGGACTTGTCGCGACCGGAAGCCCAAGCGGGGCTCCAGTACGACAGCCGACGCAACAGCACTTCTGCCGGGCCGCGATGGCCCGCGCGGCGCATCCCGTCGGCCAGCAGAACAGAGGCTACCCAGAGCGCGATGGCGATTCCGGAAGTGGCGGCGAGGCTCATGCCGTCATGCAAATCGAGGGTGAACGGGTAGAAGAGCACCAGCCACACCAGGGATTGGAACAGGTAGAAGGTCATCGACCGCTGTCCCAGCGCCGCCATGGCTGTGGCCAGGCGGCCACGCCGGATTTTGATCGCGACGAGTCCGGAGGCGGCGGCCAAGCCGACGCCGCCCGCGTATGCGATCAGGACGTGCACGATGGCTACCGCCCAGCGAAGGGAATTCGAGGTGGTCGTCCACTCGCCCGCCGCCAGCAGAGCCGCAGGAAGCCGGAGTATGACCGAAACGCCCAAGAAGATCACGGTGACGTGGCGCAGCAACGACGCGTGACGCTCAGGTTGGTCGAGGATCCGGCGCCTGGCGGCCCAGATTCCCAGCAGCATGACCGGTGCCACCGTGATCGCGGAGAGAGCGGTCGGCACCGGCCATGATGCGATACGCGCGACGACGTGGACGGCGTACGTGTGCTCCATGAGCGTTGACGTGGTGCCGGGTGCGGTGAGGGGTGCGGTGACGGGTCTTACTTGAGCAACCAGCAGGCGGACCGCGAGAGTGAGCGACAAGATCCACGTCCCCCACAGCACCCGGTTCCGTGCTCTCACGAGCGGTGCGAGCACCAGCAGGACCAGGCCGTACACCGCGATGAAGTCGAACGGCACGACCAGTACCGCGTGCGCAAAGCCGATGACGATCAGCCAGAAGGCCCTGCGCCGCAGCAGCCTCCGGATCGAGGTCCAGTCGCCGCCCAGATCATGCTGACGCTGCGCCAACTGCCCGACACCGTAGCCGAACAGAAACGCGAACATGTTACGGGCCTGGTCCTCGATCAGGAGGGCCGTGACGAACTCCGCGGCGGTGTTGAGCGGAGCGGGCCCGATTCGCGAGTCGCCGACGAAAGCCGGCGCATGTGCCAAAGCGATCAGCAGCAGCATGGAGCCACGCGCCAGATCCGGCGCCAGCGATCGAGCGGACACATGCGTGGGCGCCGCGACGGATAGGGACTTTGGCATGATTCCTTCTGAATGAGCGACGTTGACACCTAGCTGCCCCGTATCGCCCCAGCGTGACGCGGCATCGTGGTGCCGCGAGAAAAAGGCCGCCTGATGGTGGCATCAAGCTTTCTGTTCTCGCTGACCCTCGTCAACAGACACGCCGGGCGTCGACTGGTGTCCGCGGCGATGTGAAGGTTGGCGCACGACCATGCCGCCTGACCTGTCTCCGACGGACATAACCAGCTACACGACCTCAGACTTCCGCTCAGGGGAAACCCAACTCACGGAAATCCAAATTTCTCAATCAACGATGGTTTGTTGATTGGCCCCTTCCAGATCCTCTCGGCATACTGCGGTTTCATGGCACGGCATTCGCCGAGTCGGACGCTCATCAATCAGGCCGAGAGGACTCTCGTTGGATCAGCACCACAACGGACATAAAAGCGTGCTGCGCTATCTCGGGCACGCGGGCTTCATCGCCGAGTATCAGGGTGTTCGACTACTCATCGACCCGTGGTTCTATCCCGCGTTCCTGCACTCATGGTTCCCATATCCCGATAACCGGTATCTACTGGACACCGTGCGCAACGCGAATTTCGACTTTCTCTACATCTCTCACGCGCATGAGGACCACTACGACGAGCGCCTCCTCCGCACGCTGGACCGGTCGATCAACGTGATCGTTCCCAAGTACCGCTCGAAGGTCATGGTGAAGCGCTTCTCCGAGCTGGGATACGAGAACGTGGTGGCGCTCGACCACAAGGAGTCCCTCGAACTGGCCCCTGGCTTCACCGTGACGATGTACCTGGACACGAGCCACAAGGAGGACAGCGGCCTGCTGCTCGACCTCGGCGGCTTCCGGTTCCTCGACCTCAACGACTGCAACACGCCGATGTCGGAACTGCCCCGCGACGTAGACCTGCTTTCCGCGCAGTTCTCGGGGGCGATGTGGTATCCCAACTGCTACGACTATCCGCCCGACGTGATGAGCAAGAAGGTCGACACAGTCCGCGGAGACCACCTCGACACGCTCTATCGCAAGATACGGATCACCGGCGCCGCGGCCTACCTGCCTTCCGCAGGCCCGGCGTGCTTCCTCGACCCCGTCCTGGAGCAGTACAACGACCGCGATGCGACGATCTTCCCCCATTGGGAGGACGTCTCCGAGGAGTTCACAGCGGCCTGCCCGGGAGTCGAGGTGGTGCGGATGTTCCCCGGCGACACCCTGCGGGTCGGCGAGCGCCGGGTGGTGGATCGCTATCCCGGCGCCCGGACGAGTGAGGATCTGGCGGCCTATCGGGAACGGCGGCGCGACGAATGGAGCGCGTTCTACGACGAGCCCGCCGATCCGGTGAGCAGCGGGGAGATCGAGGCGTACTTCGCGAAGCTGCAACTGTGGAACAAGCGTTTCCTCGGCGACTTCGCCAAGGACATCCGTCTGGTCGCCGACGGGCGTATGTGGGACGTGCGGCTGGGCCGTCTGGCCGAACGGTTCGTGATCGAGGGCGAGGAGCCCTATGACCCCGAATACACCCTGCTGCTGTGTCCCCGGACGATGAGGGCGGTCATCGAGGAGCGGATCGGCTGGGAAGAGGCTCTGCTGTCGATGCGGGTGGGCCTGCATCGGGAGCCGGATGTGTTCGATCTGACGTTCATGAGTCTGCTGCGATACGGCAATCAGCCGGCGCAGACCATGCAGATGCTCAGGGAGCGGCAGAACACCGAGACCATCGAACGGGACGGCCTGCGGATGCAGCGGTTCTGCCCGCATGCCGGGGAGGACTTGACGTACGCCACGATCTGTGACGGCGTCATCGAATGTCCGCGGCATCACTGGAAATGGGACGCCGCGACCGGAGAGTGCGTCGCCGGAGGCGCCCTTCCACTACGGGTGCAGCCGCTGGACTGAATCGCCCAAGCACGCCGATGCCGCCGCGCGATCCCTCGGTTGGTCGCGCGGCGGCATCGGCTGTCAGGTCCTTTTCAGGACGTCGTGACCCTCAGACCGCGCCACCAGTCCTGGTTGTCGCGATACCACCGGACGACATCGGCGAGTCCCTGCTCGAAGTCGACCACGGGCCGATAACCGATCGAGCGGATCTTGCTGGAGTCCACCGCATAGCGCAGGTCGTGCCCCGGCCGGTCCGGCACGTGCTCGACCATCTCCCATCCGACGCCGAAGGCCGCGAGCAACCGCTCCGTGAGTTCCAGGTTGGTCAGCTCGACGCCACCCCCGATGTTGTAGACCTCGCCGGCCGAGCCCTTGTCCGCAACGAGCTGGATGCCCCGGCAGTGGTCGTCCACGTGCAGCCACTCCCGTACGTTGCGACCGTCGCCGTACAGAGGCACGGGCATCCCGTCGATCAGGTTGGTGACGAACAGCGGGATGACCTTCTCCGGGTGCTGGTAGGGGCCGTAGTTGTTGGAGCACCGGGTCACCCGTACGTCGAGCCCGTAGGTTCTGTGGTAAGCACGGCAGAGCAGGTCGGCGCCGGCCTTGGCGGCCGAGTACGGCGAGTTGGGCAGCAGCGGCTCTTCCTCGGCCCACGATCCCGTTTCGATCGACCCGTACACCTCGTCGGTGGAGACCTGGACGAACGCGCGGACTCCGGCCTCCAGCGCGGCCTGGAGCAGTCGCTGGGTGCCCTGGACATTGGTCGTCACGAAGTCGCCGGCGCCCGTGATGGAGCGGTCGACGTGTGTCTCCGCGGCGAAGTTGACGATCATGTCGTGCCCGGGGACCAGATCGCGCAGCAGCGCGGCGTCGGTGATGTCACCGCGTACGAAGGCGAATCGGGGATTGGCTTCGGCCGCGGCCAGGTTGGCCTGGTTGCCAGCGTAGGTGAGCTTGTCCAGCACGGTGACGCGGGCGTTCTCGTAGCCGGGGTATGCCCCGGACAGCAACGACCGCACGTAGTGGGAGCCGATGAATCCGGCGCCGCCGGGAACCAGGATCTTCATGCGCGCACCTGAACCTTGCTGTGATCTCCGACCATGAGCTGACACGTGTTGGGTACCCCGGTCGCCCGGCTGACCTCGACATTGCGGCCGATCAGGGAGTGCGTGAGCCCGGGGACCCCCCTGATGGCCGAGTCGCCGAGCACGATGCTGTAGTCGACTTCGGCGTCCTCGATCACGCAGCCCTCCCCGATCGATGTGTAGGGGCCGACATAGGATTTAGTGATCTTGGCGTCGGCGCCGATCACGACCGGTCCCCGGATGACCGAGCCTTCCACGACGGCGCCGGGGGCGATGACGACGCGACCGGTCACGTCCGAGAACCCGTCCACGGTCCCCCGGACGTCGGGCGCGATCGCCTCCAGGACGATGCGGTTGCACTCCAGGATGTCCTGCAGCCGGCCGGTGTCCTTCCAGTAGCCCGTGACGAAGTGGGACTGGACGCGGCGGCCGGTGTCGATGAGCCATTTGACGGCCTCGGTGATCTCCAGCTCACCCCTCGCCGACGGCTTGATCGCACGTACGGCCTCGTGGATCGCGGGCGAGAACGTGTAGACCCCGACGATCGCCAGGTCGCTGCGGGGGTGCTCCGGCTTCTCCTCCAGACCGATGATCTCGCCGTCAGGACCGAGCTCGGCGACACCGTAGAACTGCGGCTCGGCCACACGGGTCAGCAGAATGCGCGCGTCGCACTCGGCCGCGCGGAATGCGTCGACCAGGCCGGTGATGCCGTCGACGAGGAAGTTGTCGCCCAAGTACATGACGAACGGGTCGTCGGCCAGGAACTCCCTGGCGATCAGGACACAGTGCGCCAGCCCGAGCGGCGCCTCTTGCTCGATGTAGGTGACCTCGAGCCCGAACGCCGAGCCGTCCCCGACGGCCTCCCGCACCTCGCGTCCGGTGTCGCCGACGATGATGCCCACACTGGTGATGCCGGCGTCCCTGATGGCCTCAAGCCCGTAGAAGAGCACCGGTTTGTTCGCGACGGGGACCAGTTGTTTGGCCGACGTGTGGGTCAGCGGGCGGAGTCTCGTCCCCTTCCCGCCCGACAGAACTAGCGCCTTCACCGCTGTCCGATTCCTTCCATGTTCTTTGAGTTGCTGTTCTGCAGAATCACTGCAGTGTTTTTTGCGGCCTTCTTCTCGAGGACATGGCGGCTCATTACAAACGTGAGCGGCACCGTCACGCACATCGTCAGCGGCAGCGCCGCCCGGCTGTCGACCCCTAGGCGGACCAGCAGCGTCAGAAGCCCCAGCCCCACGAGGTACTGAACGAGGTAGACCCCCGGGAACCGCACGGCGGAGCCGACCGACGCCCTGGTCCGGAACACAAAGGCCGTGTTGATGAGATAGGCGAGGGCGATACCGGAGAGGAAGACCAGCGAATAGGCGACCGACGGCGGCAGCCACCGTGAGAGAATTACGAAGAGCGCGTACGTGACGCCGGTGTTGACCGCGCCGCCGATGAGAAAGCGGGCGAACGGCGAACCCCTCACAAGGACGCTGCCCGCGCCGACACGATTTTCTGGAATTCGTCGTACGATCGGATGTAGTCGTCCGGATCGTAGTGATGGGAGGCGAAGACGAGAAGCACGGCGTCGGGCGTGTACCGATACTGGGTGCCCCAGATCATGGCCGGCATGTGAACGCCGCGAGTTGGGCGGTCCAGGGTGATCTCACAGCGGTTCCGGCCGTCGTCCAGAAGAACGCCGCATGAGCCGCGCACACAGATCAGGAACTGCTCGCATCGCCGATGCGCGTGCTCGCCCCTGGCCTCGGTGCTCGGCACGTTGGAGACCAGGAAGTAGCGCTTGGGCGTGAACGGCACTTCGCGCTCGAACTCGCCGACGGAAAGCTCGCCGCGCGGATCCTTCATGACGTTCAGCTCGAGCAGGCTCGCCCCCCCGATCCCGAGCTCAGTCCGGCGGTCTGGTGACACGCTGTCGCCGTCCGCGAAGGAGCGTTTCGCGGCGTCCACATAGCCCATGATCCGCGCGGGATTGCCCACCACGATCGCGTTCGAGGGGACCGAGCGCGTCACGACGGCTCCCGCCCCCACCATCGCACCGGTGCCGATCTCCACACCGGGCAGGATCGTGCTGTTCGCGCCGACTGAGGCACCGGAGCGGACCACCGTGCGGGCGAACCTCTCCGGGTAGATCTTGCTGCGCGGGAAGGGGTCGTTCGTGAACGTCGCGTTGGGGCCGATGAAGACGTCGTCCTCGATCGTGATGCCGTCCCAGATCTGGACCCCGCACTTGACGGTCACGCGATTTCCCAGTACGACGTCGTTCTCGATGAAGACGCCGTCGCAAATGTTGCACTCGGCCCCTACCCGCGCGCCCGGGAGCACGTGTGCGAACGCCCAGATTCGGGTGCCGGCGCCGATGTCCCTGCTTTCGCAGAGCGCCTGCGGATGGACGAAGGTCTGGTTCATGGACGCCGCCCGGAGTAGAGAAGATCAGAGGTGGTGTCGGAGCCTCCGTCGAAGGAGCGAGCCGTACGCACCAGGGCCAGCGGCCGTTTCTTGGTGTTCTCGTAGCTGCGCCACGCGTAGGACCCGAGGAATCCGAGCCCGAGGGTGTTCAGCGCCCCGAAGAAGGTGATGACCAAAATCGTGGTCGTGTAGCCCGCCGCCTCGATCTGCCCGCTCAGACGCATGACGATGACGAAGATGGCAAGACAGCCGGCGAAGGCGAATCCGAGTGCTCCCATGATCGTGAACATGCGGATCGGCAGGTCCGTGAAGGCGAACACGCTGTCCAGGAAATAGTTGATTTTCTTGGACAGGGTCCAGCCGCTCTTGCCGTGCACTCTCGCACGCCGCTCGAACGGCACCTCGCACCGGCGGAAACCGAGCCAGTAGACGAGCCCGACGAGGGAGCTGTTCGCCTCCTCCAGCATCATGAGTTCGTCCCTGATCCGCCGGTTGCAGCCGAAGACGTCGACGCCGCCACGCGGGATGTCCCTCATGATGAAACGGCGGTAGAAGGCCCAGAACATGGTGGCCGCCAGGCGCGACAGGCCGGGATCATGACGCCCCTCCCGAACACCCACCGCGATATCCATGTCGTCGTTCACCAGCCTGTCCAGGAACCTGAGCAGCAATTCCGGCGGCTCCTGGAGATCCGCGTTGATGACGGCGAAGTAATCGCCCTGGGCCGCGCGCAGGCCGGTGCGGACGGCCGCGAACGCGCCGAAGTTTCGGGCATGCAGGAGCAGTTGCGAGCGGAAGGGCGCCTGCGGAAGGGCGGCCTTCAGAAGCTCGAAACTGTCGTCCGGGCTGCCGTCGACCACGAAGACGAACTCCATGGGCATTTGGAAGCGTTCCGCGGCGATCGCGCTGATGCCGCTGAATTCCGCGATCAACTGCGGCACGTATTCCGCGTTCCGGTAGACGGGAACGATCACTGAGAACATCATGTCACCAGGAATTGATAGAAGAGATCACTCGTGCGACCTCCTCATCGGATATTTCGGGATAGCAGGGCAGCGTCAGCACCGAACCCGACAGACTGTCGGTTACCGGCAGATCAGCCGATTGACCGAAATCGGCCGACACGGACTGGCGATGGTCGGCGACCGGAAAATGCACGTCCGTCGAAATCGCCTCGTCGGCGAGATGAGCGCGAAGCGCATCACGGTCGTCGCAGACCACGACATACAAATGTCCGACGAATTCCTCCCCGTACACCGGCGGACAGGCCACCCTCGGATTGCCGATCTCCTGTGAATAGCGGGTCGCGACCTCGCGGCGCCGCTCGTTCCAGCCGTCGAGAAGAGGGAGCTTGGCCCGCAAGATCGCGGCCTGCATCTCGTCGAGACGGCTGTTGCGCCCCCCTTCGGCGCCGACGCGGTACTTCGCCTCCCAGCCGTACTGCCGTAGCCTCTTCACCCGCTCGGCGACCGCCGCGCTGCCGGTGACCACCGCGCCGCCGTCGCCCAGGGCGCCAAGGTTCTTCGTGGGATAGAAGCTGAAAGTCGCCGCGGCGCCGAAGGAGCCGGCGCGACGGCCGCCCCTGCGGGCACCGTGGGCCTGCGCGCAGTCCTCCAGAACCGGGACGCCCGCCCGGTCCGTGAGATCGAGGACCGCCTCCATGTCGTGCAGGAGACCGAAGAGGTGGGTGACCACGACCGCGTCGAGGGTTCCCTCGTCCAGGATCTGCTTCAGGTGGGCGAGATCCATCAGTTTCGTGCCGCGCTCCACGTCGACGAAGACCGGCCGCGCGCCGAGAGCCATCAGTGCCGTCGTGGTGTAGAAGCCGGCGTTCGCGACCGTGGCCACGCGACTGCCCGCGCCGACGCCCAGGGCGCGTAGCCCGATTTCGATGGCGTCCGTTCCATTGGCGACGCCCACGCAGTGAGCCGTCCCACAGTAATCGGCGAATTCTCGCTCGAAGGATTCGCACTCCTTGCCCAGAATGTACCAACCGCTGCTCAGCACACGGTCGACAGAACTACGCACAGCCTTTTCCGTCGCAACCGCGTGCCGCCGGAGGTCGTTCACCGGGATCTGGTCAGCCACGCCTTCCCTCGCTGTCTCGAAATGCTCGACGTGCCGGACCTGATCAGACTATTGATTCCCGCGCCGACGGATATCCTGACGCAGCCTGCTGATCATTTATTTGCCCATCATGACTGGATTCGTGACCCGCGCCGTCCCGCACCCGATAAACGGCATAGTCACCGGAACGAAAACGGAGATCAGCGAATTCACTGATTCTCGTCCCCGGTCTGACGAGTCGCTCGTCTGCGAAAAGCCAGCGCACGCCGTAGCGGTCGCGCAGCAGTCCGATGGACGTCGCGGAAGGGGTCGAGAACGCCGCCTCGTTCGCCGCCATCCTCCGGCCGTCCCAGAACGGCAGACGCATCGCCGGCCGGCCCGGACGCCACTGGGCCTCGCTTCTCTCCGTAAAGGCCCACCCCTCGATCAACACCCGTCGTTCGGACAGCGCGGACACCCAGAAGTGGCGGCTGTCGCAGGTAACCTCTCGGCCCCAGAGACAGTGCGCGTTCGTGGCGACGAGATCTCCGGGGTCCGAGTGGTCGCGCAACCAGCGTCCGGCCGTCATGGCTCCGGGTGGGACCACCTGAGCCTGCGCAGTCGGAATCGACCCGCCCGAATCGACCCTCCCGGGCAGATGCCCGAGGACGAATCCGTGCCCGTCGGCGAGCAGGCCAAGGCTCGCGGCCACGACGACCAGGACGGCTCCCGTGCGAAGCCGCCCCACAGTCGGGAGCAACGCGATCGCGGCCAGCGCGGCGACGACCAGCAGCACGACGTACGGGCGGACCAGTACAGCGTCCGGCTGGCCCGCGCTGAGCGGCACCCGGACTCCGCACGAGAGGGGGATCAGGTAAGCCGCGGCCACCCCGGCGGAGGCGGCGGCGATGACGACCCGGCGGGGCAGCCCCGCACGCCGCACGACGGTGAAGATGCCGCAGACCGACGCGATTACGAGATAGGGGTAGGCACCCCAGAGGAAGAAGAGCTGGCTGCGGGCGGGATGACCCAGGAGTAGCGCCGTACCGAGTCCCGCCGCACCGATGCCCAGCATGAGAGCCAGCGGGGGCCGTAGCAGGGACCGGGGGCGGCTCAACAGTCCCAGCATGCCCGACCAGGTGACGAACCAGCCCAGCAGGCACACCGCCGTCATCGCGAGCAGCGAACCCGGCGGCGGCGACACCAGCTCCCCCTTTCCGGTGAGCTCCTGCCAGGATGTCCGTACGAAATACAGGGGGGCGACGATCATCGCCTGACGAGCCCCGCCGAACAGCACGAGTTGCGCGTACAGGAAGCACCCGCCGGTCATCGCGAGCGCCGCGACGGTGGGCCGGGACGGCCGGCCTCGTCCGAGGGTCTCCAGCGCCGCCACGGCCAGCAGACCCGTCGCGAGCAACGGCAGATACGTCGCTTTCGCCCCCATGATCGCGAGGAGTAGCAGACCTACGAGGACCCAGGAACGCGGGGCGCCTCGATGGCGACGAGCGTCGATCAGCACAAGCATGAGCCCGGCGAACAGGAGTGCGCCGAATGTCTGGGTAGGACTCGTCCATGCGAGGTCCGGAATGCCTCCCCAGGTGAACGACCCGTTGCCCCCAAGGTACAAGCTCGGAATCGCGACGAGGATCGAGCCCGCGACGGCGAGTGAGGCCCCTCCCCACGCGCCGATGACGCGTCTGGCCAGCATTCCGATCAGGACGACGAGCGCCGCGAGCATGGGCAGCACAGCCAGGCGAGCCAGCAGGACCAGCGGCTCCAGACCGGTGACCCAGCTCGCGGCGGCCAGATGCGCGTAGACGAACCAGTGGTAGAGCAACGGCTCGCCGGCGACCATCGGCAGGGTGGGCGGCATGTGGTGCTTGAGCTCGCCGACCAGGGCGAGATGAAAGGGGAGGTCGCTCACGAACCTGCCCAGCGCCGGCCAGGTCAGCGGGTTCGGCCTGAAATAGGTGGCGGCGCCCCAGGCCACAAGATAGGTGAAGGCGAGGGCGAGAGACCAGGAATACCAGAGCGGGGGCGTGCCCCCGCGGTGTCGCCCGCCTCGCCAATGCCGGCGCAGTCCTGGCACGGCGAGGAACAGGATGCACGTGCCGAGCGGCCAGATCACCACCAGGAGCGGCATGCCCAGGGCGCGAACACCCATGTAGGCGAACACCTCGCCCGCGTAACCGCACGTCAGGCCAAGGGCGATCTCTTCCGCCGCGGTGCGGCGGCCGGTGTGGAGCGCTCGTGTCCATAGCACACCGGGCAGGGCGATCCCGAGCCCGGCATAGGCCGCGAAGACGGCGACCTCCCCGACGGAAACCCCGTAGAAGATCACGACTGCCACGGCGAAAGCGGCCGCGAACGCCGCCGGCAACCATCTCGCCGGCGTCCTCACCGCGGCGGATCGCTGGTTGGGCTGAGCTTCTCCTCGCGTCGCCTCAGCGGGCCGCGGCTGGGACAGAGCTTCGACCATGGGTGAAGCCTGACGTCGAAAGGCGCCGGATGAGCCCGGGGACTCCGGGCGGGGGGCGTTCTTGCCTGGTCTTTTATGCATCCGCGTCATGCGAGGTGGTAGAGCGCGTAGTCACCGGAGCGGAATCGCAGTTCGGCGAATTCGCCGAGCGCGGCGGCCCGGGGCGCATACCGGTCGTCGACGAGCAGCCAGCGCACCCCGTACCGATCACGCAGCCGCCCGACCCCCTCCCTTGACGGCGAGGCGAAGGCCAGGTCGTTCGCGCGCAGCCGCTCCGCGTCCCAGAACGGCAGGTACTCCGTCGCCTCCCCCGGCCGCCAGCGGCTCTGGCTCCTGTCCGAGTACGCCCACCCCTCGACCAGCACGCGCCGCTCGGTCAGTGCGGACACCCAGAACTGCCGGGTGTCGCAGGGAGTCTCGTAGCCCCAGCGGCAGTGCACATTGGTCGCGACCAGATCGTCGGGTGCGCTCCGCGCGCGCAACCACCGTGCCGTCTCCACCAGTCCGCTCGGGATCGCCTGCGGCCCCACCGGCGGCACCCCGCGGGGAACCGACGGGACGGTGCCCACAGTCGGCAATACGCGGGCGGCCCAGGCCGCGGGCCACCCCACTGCGGTGAACACGACGAGCGCGAACGCCCAGGCGCGCACGCCGCCCCTGCGGAGGAGCAGGGCCGCGACCGTCGCGGCGGCGACGACCGTCAGGGCCAGGTAGGGCCGGTAGAGGACGCTCTCCGGCTGCCCGGGAGACAACGGCGCCCTGACGTCGCAGAGCGTCCGCACCAGGTATGCACCCACGACCCCCACTCCCACCGCGTACGCGATCGCGGGCAGCGAGATCACCGCCCGATGCGCCACGGTCACGAGCCCGTAGGCGGCGACGATCATCAGGTACGGGTAGCCGGCGCCGAAGAAGTAGAGCTGGCCCGCGGCCGGGTGGCCGAGGAGCAGCACCGCGCCGCAGCAAGCGGCGCCCATGCCGAGCAGGAGCATCACGGCGGGCCGCAGAAGGAGCCGTGGTCTGCGCAGCAGTCCGAGGACACCGCACCAGGTGACCATGAGACACAGCAGGTAGAGCAGGGTAATCCCGATAACGGACACGAGAGGTGCGACCGCCCCGGAACGACCGGTCAGCTCCGCCCAGGTATGGCGCAGCAGCGACAGCGGGTCGACGATCATGGCCTGTCGCGCCCCGCCGAACAGTACAAGCTGCGCGTAGGCGGAACACGCGATGGTCAGGCCGAGCATGGTGAGCACCGGCCACAGCGGCCGGCGGCGCCTGATCGCCTGGACTCCCGCGACCAGGGCGAGGCCTGCGGCGAGAGGAGGCAGATGGGTCGCCTTCGCCCCCATCACCGCGAGGCAGAACACGCAGAGCAGCACCCAGGCACGCACGCCGTGCCGCCGGCCCTCGCCAAGCATGTCGATCATCAGCAGCACGACGGGAGCGAAGAGGAGAGCGCCGAAGGTCTGGCTCGGACTGGTCCACGACTCGAAACCCCGCCAGGTGAACAGGCCGATGTTCGCTCCCAGATAAAGGTTGGGTGCCGCCATGAAGACCGTGCCGGCCAGTGCCACCAGGGCGCCCGTAAGCGAACCGGTGACCCGCCTTCCGATCATGCCGAAGAGGACGACTATGGCGGCCATCATGGGCACCATGCCGAGACGGAACAGCAGGACCAGCGGCTCGATGCCGGTGATCCAGCTGGAGGCGGCGAAGTGCGCGTAGACGAACCAGTGATAGAAGAGCGGCTCCCCCGCGGCCACCGGCACCGTGGGCGGCATCTGGTTCTTCAGCTCGCCGATCAGGGCCAGGTGGTAGGGCATGTCGATGTACGAGGTGGCGAGCCCGGGCCAGGTGAGGGCGTTCTTACTGAAGAAGGTCACCACGCCCAGCGCCAGCAGGTAGAGCATGATCAGGGCGAGTGCCCACGACCACCACAAGGGGGTGGGCCGGCGGGGCGGGCGCTTCCAGTGTCTGCGTAGGCGCGGCAGCAGCAGGAACAGGGCGTAGGTGGTAACGGGCCAGGCCAGCACCAGCAGGGGAAGACCGATCGTGCGGGCGGCGATATAGGCGAAGACTTCGACGGCGTAGCCCAGGCCCAGCCCGAGGGCGGCCTCTTCTGCCGCTGTGCGGCTTCCGCCGTACAGGGCCCGGATCAGCAGTACGCCGGGTACGGTCAGGCACAGAAGGACATAAGCGGCGAAGACCAGCAGGTCGCGTGCAGAGACGCCGTAGTGGAGCAGAACCGCGGCGGTGAGCGCGGTCACCGTGACAGCGGGAAGCCACCGTGACGCGAAGGCATCTCCTACCGTCCGTCGGCGCGCCCGTTCCGGCAGGCGCGGGTTCGAGTCGGCACGGCGGACGGGCGAGGTCGTGTCCATGAGCGCGATCCTGACGAGGAGAAGGCCGGGCACCGGCCCCGACACACGTGGCCCGCTGTTTCCTTGCCGCCCTTTGTGGTTGTCAAGTCTGTCGGGCGGCCACGCGCTCGGCCGTGGGAGTGCCCAGATCCGGGCAGGGCCTGATGAGGCGGCCCAGTGACATGATCCAGAAGCTGGTGCCGAGAACGGCGATGACCAGCGTGCCCCACGCGAAGGGAAGAGCGGTCGCCAGTGCGCCGGATGTCACCCGACCGGCGACGAGCAGCGTTCCGACGAGCAGGGCGGCCTCGGTGCTGAGGTACACGAGCCGCCAGCCGGGCCTTCCCATGGCGAGGGGAAGGACATTGGACCAGCAGGCGATGCCCTTCACGCAGGCGGCACCGAGCAGCAGCACCGCCACCGTGCCGGTGCCGGCATACTCCCTTCCGTAGGCGATGGCGATGACGGTGCCGAGCGCCGGGATCGCGAGGACGGCCGTCACCGCCCCGGCCGCCGCGAGCAGTAGCGTGGCACGCGTGATGTCGCGTCTGACGCCGGCCTCACCGGCTCCGTGTGCGGCCGCCTGGGCGAGCCGTGGGTACAGCATCGCGGCGACCGGGATGGCCAGGTTGGCGTAGAAACGCCCGGGAGCCATTGCGATCTTGAGGATGGTGACGAGCGGCGGGCCTCCGACAGGGCCGGCGACGGCAAGGATCCCGAAGTCGGAGACGCTCGCCACGCTCGTGCCGATCGAGGTCGACAGGGTGAACCGGAAGATCCCCGCCGGCAGGGGCGGCGTACCGCCCCTGCACGCACCCAGCGTCCGCGCCGCCGCGCGCGACGCGAGCAGGCAGAACCCCGCCGCCATCAACAGGGCGGCCACCGCCTGACCTGCCAGGTAGAACAATGGGCCGCCGGCGAAGAGCCCGGCCAGGGAGAGCACGAACGACAGGAGCGCGCCGAGCACACGCAACATCCCCGACACCTGCAACCGATCCGCCAGGGCGAACCCCGCTGTGGCCGTGCCGTACGGCGCCGTGGCCCCTCTTCCGACCACCGAAAGAGCGAGCAGGAGCGCGAGGACGTCCGATGCCAGGCCCGCGAGCCAGGCGCCCAGGACCGCCACGAGGGCGACCGAGGTCGCCGCAAGGCCGATCCCCGCGTCCAGCCGCAGGAGGCGGAGGAACAGCGCATAGCCACGGCCGCTACGCCGCTGCTCCACCGGGACGAACCGCTGCGCGGCGTTCTCGAGGCAGGGATCGCACAGGAGGAATCCCAGGTTCGCGACGGACTGGGCGAAGATGACCTGCCCGGCGGCCTCGGGTCCGGTGACCCTGACGAGGGCTATCAGGCTGAGCGCCGGCAAGACGGCCTCGCCGAGCCCGGCCGCACTCAGTGATGTGAAGGTCCGCAGATGCCGTCCACCCGGCAGCAAGCGTCCTGCTCCCGGGAACCGGACGCCCCTCACGTTCACGTCGCCGCCAGGACGGGCACTCCGCGTACGCTCTCGTACCACCGCTCGATGCGCGCGGCCACCAGTTGCCAGTCGACGTCCTCTGCGGCTCGGACGCCCTTTTCACTCAGCCTCGAACGCACTTCGTCGTCGTGGAGAAGAGCATCGAGCTGGGCGACCAGGTCGGTCACCGACCGGGAACGGAAGATCCGATAGCAGTCCCGCGGGATCACCGGGTCCAGCGAGGCCTCCGACGAGAGGAGGACAGCGGTGCCGAGCGCCATTGCCTCCAGCGCCGCGGTCGGTATCCCCTCCCCCATGGCACGCATCCTCCTGGACGACTGCACGAAGACCTCCGCCCGGCTCACCAGCGACCAGACCTGCTCCTGGGAGACATGCCCGGCGAACTCGATCCCCGGGCCGACGGCCGCGAGCCTCCGCAGCCGGTCTCGCTCCGGCCCGCCTCCCGCGATGACGAGGCGGACGTCCGGCCGGACGGCCCGCAGGCGGTGGAACGCCTCGATGGTCAGCTCGTGGTTCTTGACCTTCAGCAGCGAACCCACGCTGACGATCAGCCCCCGCTCGGGTCGGCCGCAGCTGCGGAATTCGGTGAGAAGACGGAAGTCCACGCCGCTCGGCACCACATGAATCAACCGGTCGGGGACGCCGGCAGCGAGCAGATCCGCCCTGGGCCGCGCACCCACCGTGATGAATCCATCCACATGGCGGAACGCCCACGGCATGATCCAGCGGTGGCGCATCGGGAGGGCTCCATGGATGTGAAGCACGAGCGGTATGCCGAGGCGCCGCGCGGCGGGGCCGAGCGCGAGCGCCTCACGGTGGTCCCCGTGCAGGTGGATGACATCGAGCCCGCGGGTACGAGGCAAGGCCTTGGCGCATTCCGTCGCGAAGGCGAGCTCATCCGATTTCAGGGCGGCCGCCCGGCCGGGCCAGGTGCGGGCCAAGCACAACGGTTCGGCGCCGGGAAGCATCTCGCCTCGCCGGTGCGCGACGATCACCTCATGGCCGCGCCGCACCTGCTCGCGGACGAGCCGTTCGATATAAAGCTCCTTGCCCCCGGGCTCCGGCGGCAGTCGGTGTCCGATGTGCAAAATCCTCATGTTCGCTCCTGATTTGCTTCAGCGAATCGCGTGTTCCAGCGGCTGGGCAGGCTCCGGGGCAGGGTTCTGCCTGGCTCGCGTCCAGGCGAACGCGGACAGCAGGCTCACGGCCATGACGATTGGTATCCGCTGCCGGAAGATGAGACCGATGTTGGACATGCTCGTCGCGTACACGATCGTGCAGGGGACGACGAAAAGCAGAAGGATCATGAACACCCGGCGGTCATGGCGCCACAGGTCGCGGGCGCCTCTCACCGCCCAGAAGAGGAGGTAGTACCACAGCAGGGTTTCGATTTTTCCGAGCTGGAGGACCATGCTTCCGCCCGACCAGGGGAACGGAGACAACAGGGTGTAGAGCAGCTTCGGCCCCAACGCGCTCCACGGATTCCCACCGTCGTCGAAAACGACACCGGAGCCCCCTTGAGCGTTGGCGCTGCGCACCGCTTCGGACTGCCCGGTCTCGAGTTGCTCCTGAAGTGATCCCAGGGCCACATCCTGCGTCGTTTCCGGGAAGAACACGAAGAGCGACAGAACGACCGCGACGAGGGCGAGCACGCCCATGGGGAGAGCGCGCCTGGACCCGACGAAGCCGAGGACGAGGGGCAGTCCGCACATGAACACCATGTAGGGGCGCACGTTCCACAGCGCCCACAGCAGCGGTGCGAGCAACAGCAATTTCCGGACATCGAATTTCTGCACGTTAGAGGCCGCCAGACCGAGGCACGCCACAACGAGGAACGCGTTGAAACCGTCCTTGAACATGTCCGACGTGTGCAGCAGAAGCGCGGGAATGAACGCCGTGAGGACGAGCAGCCTGAAGGCGGCCCGTTCGTCGGCTCCGATGAGCCCGGCGAACCGGTACATGACGATGCACAGCGCGCAGGCGACCAGCGCTACCACAGATGTGCATGCCAAGGGGGCAGGGCCGCCGCACAGGTAGAAGATGAACGCGAAGATGTTGCAGGGCACCGTGACGGAGTAGAGCGCGGGAATCTGGTCCGCGGTGACGAATTGCATTCCCTCGCGGTCCCAGTACGCGACGATGTCCAACGCTCTTTTGAAGTAAGCGTAATTGTCGCCGCCGTAGGGCAGCAGGCCGGTGCGCACGACCAGGAGGTGAACGAGCAATCGCACGGCGAAGGCCAGGAGCAGCACCCACAGGGCGCGCCGCGCCACAGCGCCCTCCAAGCAGGCCTGGACGAGGAAGACCAGCATTGCCGCGGCCGCCGCGACGACTACGTACTCCACTAAGAATCACCTGAATACTGGGGTGGCCGAGAGCTCTCCGGAAGGTCGAGACAATGTAACCGAGAGAAGTCCGCAGGACGGCGGACGCATGGCCGCCTCCAGATGCCAAGTCCCCGCAAAAAATCTATTTCGCCATGCCATTGCATCGCGCGTCGCCGCCGACACTTCTTGACTGCGCCATTGCGAATATTTACGGGAAGCGGCTCGATGGCGTGGCTCTCCGACCCGCTTGTCGCATCCTGGTACAACGTCGTCATGACACTCCATGTGACCGCCGTGACGGAGACTCCGCCCGGTTTCGGTCAGGCTGCCGTGACTGAGCCAGCGGCCAGGACTCGCCGCCGCGCCACCTCATTTGTCGCTGCGGGATTGCTTTTCGTCTTCACGGTCGCCCAGCGCCCGGCACACGGCTTCCGTTTCGACGCCCAGGCGTACTGGTCGGGGGCCAAGGCCGCGTGGGCGAATATTCTCAGTGGCGGTTTGAGATCGCATGCCGGGTTGGAGTCGATCGCCAGTTCGGCCACGAAGGACGGAGCGTTGGCAGGGCTCGACTCGCTCCTCGAGCTGCCCCTCCGCCTGCGCGGGATTCTGGCGTACCTCTCGTATTCGCCGCCCGCGCTGATGGACAGGCTCTTCCCAGGCTCAGGCGAAGCCGCGGTCCTCGTCGAGAACTCGCTCATCATGGCGGTGGTCGGGGCCGTCCTGCTCCCGGCCATCGCGAAGGCGCTGGGCGTACGAGGCCCCCTCGTCACAGGCGCGTGCGCGGCCCTGGTCTGGCTCGTCGGTGCACGATTCGCACCGTATCCGCTGATGGATCTCCCTGCCGCCGCCGCGTTCCTCGGTGCTGTCCTGTTCGCAGCGAAGCGATCGCCCTTGGGAATCGCGCTCACGGGTCTGTGCGCGGGTATCGCCTTCAATATCCGGCCGGCCTACCTCCTCCCCTTGGCGGCGGTCACGGCGGTGGTGGCGGTCCTCCATCGGTTCCGCGCCCTCTGGTTGCTTCCCGGAGCGGCCGTCGCCCTCCTCCCGCAGTTCCTCCTGAACGTGGTGTGGGGGTTCTGGTGGGTTCCTGTGCCGCCCGCGACATGGACCCTGGCGCGCTACCAGGCCGACCTGGGCTCTTACGTGGTCAGATACGACACCGTCCTGTCCAGTCTGCCGCGGCAGTTCTACTGCGATCCTCACATGGCTTCCGCAGCGGGGGGCGGGCTGCTCCACACCCTGATCGGCAACTTCCCCTGGTCGGCCGTATTCCTCGCGGAGAAGTTCTCGGCGGCGCTGGCATGGTCGCCGGCAACGCCATACAGCAACCCGACCGCCACGGAGAGCTACAGCTTGCTCCTGCCGGTTTCCGCGGTGACCGTGTGCGGAGCCCTGGCGCTGATCGCCCTGGCGGTCCGCTGCCGTCGCGGGCCACTTCGCGGTTACTCCGTGACCGTGGTCGCGACGCTGATCGGAGTGTGTGCCACGCTGGTCACGTCTTCGACAGAGACGCGGTTCGCGCTCCCCGTCGTCCTGCTCGGCGTCCTGGGTTGCGCCCTGCTCCTGTCAGGAGGGAAGCGGGCGATGAGCCGCGGCTGGTGGATCGCGGCCGGAGCCGGCACCCTGCTGGTGGTGGTCTTCGCCGGGATGGGACTCGGACATCCGCTGCCGGCCGGGGCGGAAGACCCTATGGCCTGCGCGATCCTGCCCTGAACGGCGGTCGGCACCAAGTGGCGCCGCTGTCGATGAGGCGTGAAAAGCGACTCTGGCGCCGGTTCTGTCACCTTCCGACACTCGGCTCGTGCGATACCGCGGTCGGCGGCCAGGAGACGGCGCTTCACCTGCGGGTACGGCGTTTTCGGTGCGGCAGCGGCGCCTGCGGCGCGAAGACCTTGGCCCAGCAGGTGGCCGGCCCGACCATCGGCGTGGAGATCGTCTGCCGGGACAGGGCCGGCTGCTACGCCGAGGGCGCCGCCCGTGGTGCCTCGCAGACGATGATCCAGGTCGCCGGCCGGTGGCACATTTTTGTGAATCTCGGCGCCGCCGCCGAGCGCGCCGTCACCAGGAACCGCGCCCACTTACGCGACCTGGCGGCCGTCACTCCCCGCCGGGATACCCGCGCCGAGGCCGGTCACCGCCTCGGCTGCGGGGGCGCCGGCTCACTGCGAGCCGCGGTCCGGACGCCTGGCCGAACGGACCCCCATCGGTACGCCCCGGTCGTCGGCAGGTCAGGGCGTGCCGATGGCCTCTGCGGCGCTGCACGGGCGTACGCCGTTCACCTGCTGGATGGCGTGCGCCCGCTGCCAGAGTTCGAACTGCATCAAAGACCAGAGGATGTCGCTGTGGTCCGCGCCGCTCATATGCCGCAGCAACAGAGCCTGTACGGCCTCCGGCCTGAACAGGCCGCGCCCTCGAGCCGTTTGGTCGGTCAGGACCTCCCATGCCAGGTCACGCAGTTCGCCGCGCAGCCAGGCGGCGAGCGGGACCCCGAATCCCTTCTTGGGGCTGTGCAGCAACTCCTGAGGCAGCCAGCCGGCGACGGCCTGTCTCAGCAGCAGCTTGGTCCGGCCGCGGCGGACCTTCAGAGCGCCGGGGAGTCCGGCGGCCCACTCCATGAGGTGGTGGTCGAGGAACGGCGACCTGCCCTCCAGCGAGTGCGCCATCGTGGTTGTGTCGACCTTGACCAGAAGGTCGCCGGGAAGGTAGGCGGCGATGTCGGCGTCCTGGGCCCGGCCGAGATCCGTCGCCGCGCGCGAGCCGAGGAACAGATTCTCGACGAGGCTGCCGCTGTCCGCACCGGCCAGCAGGTCGCGCAGGTCGTCGCTGTATATTCTCGCCTTCTGCTCCTCCAGGCAGCGGCACATCAGGCCGGCGTAGCGGCGCGAGGGCGGCTCGCCCGCGAACCGGATGACCCGGCCGAGCCGCCGCCGCAGGGTCCCGTAGTCGCTCCGCTCCACCATGGCCGTGCCGACGAAGCGGCACACCCCGGCCAGCGGCCGGGGCAGGTGAGGCAACGCGCGTGCCATGTCCATGAGGGCATAGCGCCGGTAACCGCCGAAGGACTCGTCCCCGCCGTCTCCGTTCAGCGCCACCGTGACGTGCCTGCGGCTCAACCCCGCCACGTAGAAGCTCGGGATCGCAGAGGAGTCGGCGAAGGGTTCGTCGAACTGCCAGGCGAGGCGGGGAAGAACGTGGAGCATGTCACCGGTCACGACCAGCTCGTGATGGTCGGTGCCGTAACGCTCGGCGACCAGCCGCGCTTTGCGGCGCTCGTCGTACCTGCCGTCCTCGAAGCCGATGCAGAACGTCTTGACCGGCTCGCCGCTCTGCATCGCCATGGCGGCGACCACCGCGGACGAGTCGATTCCACCCGAGAGGAACGCCCCGACGGGGCGCTCGCTCACCATGCGGATCCTCGTCGCCTCCAGGAGCAGTTCGCGTAGCCGCTCTTCTTCTTCGCGGATGTCGGTCACCCGGCGGGCGGTCCAGTCCGGCGTCCAGTAGCGGTGCATCGTGATCCGGCCCCGCTCCCAGACCAGCACGTGTCCGGGAGGCAGCTTCCGCACCCCTCGGTAGATCGACCACGGCGCCGGGACGTACTGATAGGTGAGGTAGTGATGCAGCGAGACCGGGTCCACCTCCCTGCGCATGCCGGGATCCTGCGCGAGCGACTTCAGCTCGGATCCGAACCAGATCGTGTCGCCGTCGGATCGCCAGAACAGCGGCTTCTTGCCTACCCGGTCACGCGCGAGGACGAGCCGCCCACGGGCACGGTCCCAGATCGCGAAGCCGAACATCCCACGCAACCGGTGGACCAGGTCGGCGCCGTGCTCCTCGTAAAGGTGGACGAGGCATTCGGAGTCACCGGCCGAACGCAACCGGTGGCCGCGCCGTTCCAGGTCGCGCCTCAACTCCGCGAAGTTGTAGATCTCACCGTTGAAGACCGCGACGACCATGCCGTCCTCATTGCGGACCGGCTGGTCACCGGTGGCCACATCGATGATCGCCAAGCGTCGCATTCCGAGCGCCGCGCGCTCGTCGCTGTAGAAACCCTCGCCGTCCGGCCCTCGGTGCGCGATCACGTCGCACATCCGCCGCACGAGCTCCGGATCCGGCGCCGCCGTCGAAACGATCCCCGCGATGCCGCACATCAGGCACCCACTCCCCCGGCCAGCTCCTCATAAAGCTCTTCGAACCACTCCGCAGTGCCGGCCATGTCCATGCTTTCCGCGCCGGCCAGGGCTCCGGCTCGCAACGCGCGGTGGATCCGCGGGTCCATCGCCCGCAAGATCGCCTCGGTGAGGGCGTCGGCCGACCCCGGCTTGCTCAAGATCCCGTTTGTGCCGGAGATGACCAAGTCGGGCAGTCCCCCCACCCGGGGGGAGACGACCGGAACTCCCGCGGCGAGCGCCTCCATGACCACCACCGGCAGTGCTTCATGATCTGAGCTCAGCACCAGAAGATCGGCCGCCGCCACCAGGCGCGCGGCCCTGGGCAACGTCCCCAGGACGCGTATCCGCTCGCTGAGGCCGCGCGCGTCCACATCCCTGACCACCTCGTCACGCAGGGGGCCCTCACCGGCGAGCAGGAAGACGGCCTCCGGCCGCTTCCGTATGACCTCCGCCGCCGCGTGTACGAGCCGCCGGTGATTCTTCTCGGGCCGGAAGTTGGCGACGCAGGCGCACAGGAAGGCGCCCTCCGGGACATCGAACTCACGCCGCAGCAGGCTCGCCTGGGCGGCCCATCGCCGCTGCTGCCCTACGTCGACGCCGTGCACGCGGGTGAGCACGCGCCGGGCGCCGGTGACGGCCCGCGACCGAGCCACCTGCGGTGCCACCGCGACAGTGCAGTCGTCCAGCCATCGGGTCAGGCGGTCGAGCCACATGGTCTTCGGCCAGCGCACGCAGTGGACGGTCGAGACGAAAGCCGGTCGGCGCCTGGTGAGCCGGACGAACGGGCGGAGAGCGATGGCGGGCGCCGGGGAATGCACGTTCAGCACGTGGGGCGCGAGCCGGCGAACCGTGGTGACGAGCCTGGCGTAGACCAGCGGCCGGGCACAAGCGGTGAGATCGATGACCGTGACCCCGGCCGAGCGCAGACGCCCGATGAGGTCGTCGGTCGACGCTCGCAGGCAGATAACGGTGTAGTCCACGACCCCTTTCCGCGCGGCCAGGAGCCGCTCCACGAGCAGCACCTCGACGCCGCCGATGTCAAGGGTCTTCACTACCTCGCACACCCGCAGATCGCTCATGTTCTCCCGTCCGGTTCACGTCCGCTGTCCGTAGAGCGGGAAATGCTGCGGGCCAGCCCCCGAAGCTCACTCCGACCTGCGTAAGGAAAATCGTCGAATTAGCCGGCCTCAAGCGGCACACGGCCCCTTGACCCTTTTCTTTCCCGCAAACTCCAGGCATTTTGCCGAGAATCCGGACGACGCCGTGCTCGATCATGCAGGAGTACCGAAATCGGAAACTCTTCGCCGTCACGGTGAGCGCACCCGTGCGTAGATCCCCGGGCGAGTTAGCTTCTCCGGCGTGAGGCAGGCCTATCAGCGAGGATCCCCTATGAAGCCGGACGGCCGGATTCGTGTCATGGAAATCATTGCCCGTATGAATGTGGGCGGTCCCGCCACGCAGGTTTTGGGACTGGCTGAGGGGCTGAACTCCGAGGAGTTCGACCACCGGCTCTACATCGGCTATGTCGGCGACGCCGAAGGCGACCATATGCGCCTGCGTGACGCCTCCGTGCCGGTGCACCGGGTGCAGGGCCTCGGCCGGTCGATCAGCCCGGCGAACGACGTGCGCGCCCTTTTTCAGCTGGTTCGTGCGATGCGGGAATTCCGGCCGCACATCGTGCACACCCGTACGGCCAAGGCGGGCGCGCTCGGGCGGACGGCGGCCCGCCTTTCCGGGGTGGGGGCGGCTCGGGTGCACGTGTTCCACGGGCACCTGCTGCACGGCTACTTCTCCCCTGCCAAGCTGCGCCTCTACATACAGACGGAGCGGGCGCTCGCGTCGATGTCCGACCGGCTGGTGACCGTCGGGGCCCAGGTCCGCGACGAACTGCTGGCCGCCGGGATCGGGCGGCGGGAGCAGTACGCCGTCATCCCGCCCGGCGTGCGGCTGGGCCCGGTGCCCGGCAGGGAGGCGGCCCGCGCCGAGCTGGGAGTCCCCCTCGACGCGCCGGTCGTCGCCTATGTCGGAAGGCTCACCCGGATCAAGCGGCCCGACCGCTTCCTCGAGGTGGCGGACGCCGTGCTCCGCCGCGTGCCCGGCTGCCGGTTCATCGTCTGCGGCGACGGCGAGCTGAGGCAGGAGCTGGAGCGCGGCATCGGCTCCGCCCGGGACTCCTTCCATCTGCTGGGGTGGCGAAGGGACGTCGCGACGGTCTACGCGGCCGCCGATGTGGTGCTGATGACCGCCGACAACGAGGGCACGCCGCTGACGCTCGTCGAGGCGGGCATGGCCGGAACCCCCGTTGTCTCCACCCGCGTCGGCAGCGTCGCCGAGGTCGTGCGCGACGGACACACCGGTCTGCTCGCCGCTCCCGACGCGGCCGAGCTCGCGAAACACGTCGTGCGGCTGCTCTCGGACACCACCCTGTCCCGCCGGATGGGCGAGGCGGCCCGCGACTGGACGACGAGCGCGTTCAGCGTCGAACGCCTCGTCTCGGACACCGAAGCCCTTTACCGATCACTTCGCGGCGCCTCCCGGCACCGCCTTGTCTGAAAGAGCAACACATTGAGGATTCTTGTGACGGGCGGCGCCGGCTTCATCGGCGCGAACCTCTGCCGCGCGCTCATCACCCGGCCCGAGATCGAGAGCATCACGGTGCTCGACGACCTGAGCACCGGCGACCGGCGCAACATCGAGGACGTAGGCGTGGAACTGGTGACCGGGAGCATCCTGGACCGGGAACTGCTGGCGGACCTCGTTGCCCGGGCGACCGCTGTCGTGCACCTCGCCGCGCGGCCATCGGTGCCCAGGTCGCTGGCGGACCCGCTGGCGTCGCACACGGCCAACGCGACAGGCACGCTCCACGTCCTGGAGGCATGCCGGGTGACCCGGCCGCACCTGGTCCTGGCCTCCTCGTCCTCCGTCTATGGCAACTGCACCGAGCCGTACAAGCATGAGGACCTGCCAACGCGCCCGCTCAGCCCGTATGCCGCGAGCAAGCTCGCCACCGAGGCGTACGCCATGGCGTACGCCTCGAGCTTCGGCCTGCGGGTGCTGCCCTTCCGCTTCTTCAATGTGTACGGGCCCATGCAGTCGGCCGGCCACGCGTACGCGGCGGTCATCCCGGCGTTCGTGTCCGCCGCGCTCGCCGGCGAACCGGTGCCGATCCACGGCGACGGCACCCAGGCGCGGGACTTCACCTTCGTCGGAACGGTCGCGCAGGTGCTCACCGAGGCGGTGGTCCGCGGGGTGGCGAGCGGCACGCCGGTGAACCTCGCGTACGGGACGCGCACCTCGCTGCTGTCCCTTAAGGACGCCCTCGCCGCGGTGCTCGGCCGTCCCGTGGAAGCGACGTTCCTGCCTCCGCGCGCGGGCGACATCCACGTGTCACAGGCGTCGTCCCGGCTGCTTCTCGAACTGTTCCCCGGCGTGCGGCCCGTGCCGATGAGCGAGGGCCTGCGCCAGACCGTGGAGTGGTTCGAGAAGACCTCCGGAGCGGTGTCCTGATCCCGCTCCCTCCCGGCACACCCGTTTCGCATGCTCTCTTTCACGTCCCAACGCACACATCCCAGGAGGATTCGATGATCGACGCCGCAGAGCGCACGTACCTCATCACCGGAGGAAGCGGCTTCGTCGGCTCCCATCTATGCGACGCGTTGCTCGCACGCGGCGACTCGGTCGTCGTCCTCGACGACCTGTCGACAGGTCGGCTCGCCAACCTCACCCCGCACCCGAACCTGCGTTTCGTCCAGGGATCGGTGCTGGACACACTCATGGTCGACGAGCTCGTGCGCCAGTGCGACGTGGTCGTCCACCTCGCGGCGGCCGTCGGGGTCAAGCTGATCCTCAAGGAGCCGCTGCGCTCCTTCGTCACCAACATCCGCGGCACCGAGGTGGTCATCGAGGCGGCCCACCGCTACCGGCGCAAGATCCTCGTGACGAGCACGAGCGAGATCTACGGCAAGAACGCCGGCGACGCGCTCACGGAGTCCTCCGATCGCATCCTCGGCAGCCCGGCGCTGGCCAAATGGTCCTACAGCACGGCCAAGGCCGTCGACGAGATCCTCGCCAACACCTATCACAAGGAACGCGGCCTGCCGACGATCATCGTGCGGCTGTTCAACACCGTCGGCCCCCGGCAGAGCCCCGCCTACGGCATGGTCATCCCCGCCCTCGTCCGGCAGGCGGTGACCGGGTCGCCCCTCACCGTGTACGGCGACGGCACCCAGACCCGGTGCTTCGCCCACGTCAAGGACGTGGTCGACGGGCTGGTGCGCCTGCTCGACCACGAGGGCGCGGTGGGCCAGACGTTCAACATCGGCGCGAGTCACGAGGTGAGCATCCTGGAGCTCGCCAAGCTCATCGTCGAGCTGACCGGAAGCACGTCGGCCATCGAGCTGGTCCCGTACACCAAGGCCTACGGGGAGGGCTTCGAGGACATGACGCGCCGTGTCCCCGACACGACCAGGCTGCGCGAGCTGACCGGCTGGTCACCCGGCCGGACGCTCGACGACATCCTGAAGGAGACCATCGCCGAGGCCCACGCGGAGCTGGTGGCCCCCTCGCGATGAACGGCTCCACTGTCCTGGCCGTCGCGGTTTGCGGCTTTCTCCTGACCGCGGCGGCCACACATATGCTGCGGCGCTTGGCGCTGCGCTGGGGGATCGTCGACCGGCCCGGGGGTCACAAGTCGCACCGGCGGCCCACACCCTATCTGGGCGGGGTCGCCATCGCGCTGGGCACCCTCGTCCCGCCGGTCGCGCTCGCCGGGCCGGCCGTCCAGCCGGTCGCCGGCATCCTCGTCGGCGCCGTGGCCATGGCACTGCTCGGCCTGATCGACGATCTCATACCGCTCCCCCCGATCACCCGGCTGGCCGTTCAGGCGCTGGCGGCCGGTGTCGTCGTGGTGAGCGGGGTCGTGGCGCCGCTCACCGGCACCTGGCTGGACGTCCCGGCCACCTTGGTGTGGATCGCCGTGGTCACCAACTCCTTCAACCTGCTCGACAACATGGACGGCGCTCTCGGCGCCGTCGCCATTGTGTCCGCCGCGATTCTCGCGGCGACGGCCTTCGTATCCGGTCAACCGCTGCTCGGTCTGCTCCTGGCGGCCCTCTTCCTGTCCGCCCTGGGCTTCCTGCCGTACAACTGGGCACCTGCGAAGATCTTCATGGGGGACGCCGGTTCGCTGTTCATCGGATTCGTCCTCGCCTGTTCGGCGGCCCTCCTGGTCACCGGCCGGAGCGCCGGCACCGCGATCGCGGGCCTGCTCCTCCCGACCTTCGTCGCGATCGTCGACACCGGAATCGTGGTGCTGTCGCGCGCGAGGGCCGGCCGGTCGATCATGCAGGGCGGAACCGACCACCTGTCCCATCGTCTGCACAGACTCGGTTTCAGCAAGCCGCTCACGGCCCTGACACTCGCCGCTCTCGCGGCCGTGACCGGAATTCTGGATTTGGTGATGACACTGCACTGGATCTCGCCGCTCAACGCGTCGCTCATCGGGCTGGGGGCCGCCTGCGTTCTGATCGGCCTGCCGCAACGGATGCGGGTCTACCCGTCGGTCAGCCCACAGCCATCTCCTATCGGAAAGCGGTAACACTCATGGAACTGCTCTACTACGCGCGGCTCGTACGCAGAAACTGGCTGCTGCTCCTGCTCTCGCTCGGCATCGGAGTGGGAGCCGCCCTGGTGGTCACCGCGAACACCCCGCCCAAGTACGTCGCGACGATCTCCATGCTGGTCTCCGCCGACGAGAGGGAGGGCGGCGTCTCGGCCGCCCTCCAGGCGGGAGCACTGTCCCAGCAGCGGGTGCAGTCCTATGCCACTCTGCTGACCAGCCGGCAGGTGGTGAGCCAGATCGCGACCGGCAAAGACGCCAACGCCATCCAGGCGAGCATCACCGCCGAGGTCGTGCCCAACACCGCCCTGCTCCGCGCCACGGTGAACGACACCGACCCCATGCGGGCGGCCGACCGGGCCAATGCGCTGGGCGCGACGTTCGCCAGGCTGATCGACCGGATCGAAAGGCCCACTCCCAAGAGCCCCCCGACGGTACGGATCACCGTGGTCGACAAGGCTGAGGTCCCGAACGCACCGGTCGCGCCCAAGCCGCAGCTCAACCTGGCCCTCGGCGCCCTGCTCGCGCTGTTCCTCTCCGTGGGCGCGCTCGTCCTGCGTGATCGCCTCGACACCACCGTAAAGACCTCGGAGGCCCTGCAGAGGGTCGCCGGGAGCTCGGTCCTCGGGATGATCGGGTACGAGCGGGACGCGAGGCGTCACCCCCTCATCAGCCGCAACAACGGCCGGTCCTCACGAGCGGAGTCCTTCCGGTCGCTGCGGACGAACCTGCAGTTCATCGGGGTGGACCAACGGCCGAAGTCGCTCGTCGTGACGAGTTGCCTGGCTGAGGAGGGCAAGTCCACCACATCTTCGAACCTGGCCATCACGCTGGCCCAGGCGGGGTGGCGGGTGATCCTGGTCGACGGCGATCTCCGACGTCCCCGCATTCCGGACTATCTGGGCATCGAGGGTTCCACCGGCCTCACCGATGTCCTGATCGGCAAGGCGCGCCTGCAGGACGTCGTCCAGACGTGGGGTCACTCGGACGTGGCGGTGCTGCCGAGCGGTCAGATACCGCCGAATCCCAGCGAGCTGCTCGGCTCGCACGGAATGCGCTCGCTGCTGGACCAGCTCACTCAGGACTACGACATGGTGATCCTCGACGCGCCACCGCTGCTGCCCGTCGCGGACGCCGCGGCGCTCGCGGCGATCGCCGACGGCGCGCTGCTCGTCGCACGCTACGGCAAGACGCGGCGCGAGCAGGTGGCGCGGGCCGTGGAGCTGCTGTCGTCGGTCAACGCCCGGCTCGTCGGGACGGTGCTGAACTTCGTGCCGGTCAAGCACAACTCGTACTATGGCTACGGGTACGGCTCGAACCCCACGGACCATGAGGCGGCTCAGGTCACGGCACCGACGCCTGTGTGAGCAACCGGATAGGGACGGCGAGGGAGTCCGCGATGCGGTGGGCCGCTTCCCGGTAGGCTCTGCGGGAGCGCCCGTAGGGGTCCGCGATGTCGGGCTGGTCCACCCGGACCAGCCCTCGCAGTGCGTGGGCCTCCTCCAGCAGGGCCCGTGCCCGGCGGGCGGGATGCCCGTGGCTCAGCACCATCTCGGTAGGGACCGCGCGGGCGAGCGCGCCGAACTCGGCGATCGTGAACGCCCGCGCGGCCGCGAGAGGATGCAGGGCCACCGACTCGGCGCGGTGCTCGGTCGCGGCCGCGAGAACGAGGTCGGCACGGGCCACCGCTTCGGCGGTGAGCGGGCGTGACGAGAAGCCCGCCGGATCCCCCCCGAGCCGCAGCAGCACCTCACGCGCCCGTTCCGCCATCGGCCACCCCGCCCTGGCGCGGGTTCCCGCGCTGCCCACGCGGATCGGCGAATCCGGCCCGAGCGCGGCCAGGGCGAGCCGTTCGGCCATGGCCGACCTGCAGATGTTCCCCGTGCACACGAACAGGACGCGGAATCTCTCCGCGTCCTGCGGTGTGCTGTCCGCGTCCGTCTCCTGCGCCGCGGTCTCCCCCGCACTCGTACGCTCCATGGGCGGGACGCTAGGCCGAGCCCGGCGTGCCGCCGCTCGCGGCACGCCGGGTTTTACGGATCCTGGCGGCGCTTGTCAGGAGGAGCAGCCCCTGCTGTCGGCCGTCACCAGCGTCCGCTGCGGGCGGACGAGCGGCTGCACGGGGACCACGGGGGCCGCCGCCGAGTACGGCTCCAGCAGGTCGAACTCCAGCGTCCGCGACTGGCCGGGAGCGAACTCCAGCACCTTCGAGAAGACGGGGTGGGACCGCTCGGTCTCCGCGTAGTACGAGATCGGCCGCCCGTCGAGCCGTACCGCCGCCGCCTTGGCGCCGATCCCGGCGTAGAGCGACACCCAGAGCAGGTTGGAGCCGGCCGCGTGCGGGTGCTCCGGGTCGTCGAGCCGGTCGGTCACGTACGTGGGCAGCCGGCCGTGCGGCGCGTCGTTGGTCAGCCGGACGCGCACCCGGGAGGTGCGCATTCCGTCCGGGCGGCACGGACCGAGTTGGTAGGTGAGCGATCTGTCCAGGTAGTAGTCGAGCTTGGTGCCGGCCGAGTTGTTGACCACGAGCCCGGCGTACGGCCCGCGCCGCTCGGGCAGCACCCCGCCGAGCGGGGTGGCCGCCAGACGGCGCTGCTCGTCCTCGACCCGGCTCCAGACCCGGAGCCGGTGCTCGCTCACCATACGGGAGAAGGCGGGCAGCAGCCGGGCGGGCTCACGCAGCGATCCGGTCAACGCCTCGCTGACCGCGCCGGCGATTCTGATCAGGTACTTCTTGCGCTCCACCGGGTCCGGGTAGCGGGCGTAGGCCTCCCGCTCCGTCAGGTCGACGACGTTGCCCGCCGTCACCGTCTCCCCGCCGGGGAGCTTCACCGGCCCGATCGCGCCCAGGATGTAGGAGAGGCCGACCGGGTCGGTCGCGACGGCCCCGTCCAGCGTCTGACCGGTCTGGCGCCGCCACAGCCCCATCCAGGTGGCCGCCGCGTAAGGGAAGTGCGGGGAGAGGTTGGAGACCGACAGCGTCGTCGTCGCGCCGCGTCCGTACCGGGCGGCGAACTGGGGGCCGAGGTCGGCGACGGGCTTCGCACTCGCCGCCATGCCGGTGTTGGCCGACAGCCGCGCGACGGACACCCTGCCGCCGTCGGCCTTCAGGACGCCGAACGCGCCGACGAGGCCTCCGGTGCCCCTGGCCTCGGCGTTGGTCTCGAAGGCCAGGAAGTAGCGGCGGGGACCGTCGCGGCCGAGCATGGGCGGCAGCAGCGCCGCGGCGTCCGCCCCCTGGCTCAGGAAGGCACGCAGCCGAGCCGCCTCGCGGAGCACGGTGTCGCGTGCCGTGTCCAGGGCCGCCAGCCCGGTCGACGCCGGGGTGCTCGCGACGCGCGACCTCGCGGCCTCCACGCGGACGGCGCCGTCGCGCAGCACCGGGGCCATCGCGTCGAGGGCGGCCAGCGCGCGCCGCAGATCACCGGGCGCCTGTGTGCTCGCGGACAGGAACGGCGTGCCGGCGCGCTCCACTCGAGACAGCACATCCGTGACGTCCGCCACGGACGCGGCCAGCCCCCGGGTCGTCTCCGCGCCGTCGCCCACCACGGGAAGGTGCGTGAGCAGCGCCCAGTAGAGACCGCCGGTCAGCCGCCGCGCCTCCACCGCGTGGGCGCGTGCCTCGGCGAGCGTCGCGGCGACGGTGCGGGCCGACCCGATGTCACCCGCCCGCAGCCGCAGCAGGGCGGCCCGCGTGGCCTCCAGATGGTCGCGCACGCTCAGCCCCAGGTGGGCCGACCAGCCCCCGGCCAGCACGAGGCCGAGGGCCAGCGACGGCAGGCCGGCAACGGCCAGCCGGCGATTCCTCCTACTCGGCACCGCTCGACCGGCGACGCCGGGCGGAGAGCAGGGTGCAGCCCAGGGCCACGGCCAGCAGGCCCGCGCCCGCGACGGCCACGCCCATCGGGGCACCCGTGAACGGCAGCTGACCGCCGCCGGACGGACCGCCCGCGGCCTGCGCGGGAGGCGCTCCGGCCGGTGCCTCGCCCACGGGCCCGGACTCCTCCTCGGGAGCCTCCTCGGATTCTTCTTCGAGGCTCTCCTCGGGCTCCTCCTCCTCTTCGGTCTCCTCCGCCGGCATCGCCTCGGGTGCGGCCTGCTGCACGGCGTTCTGCACCGGGGTGACCCCACTGGGACCACCTGTGCCGGGCGCGACGATGGGCTGCGCGTTGCTGTTCTTGGTGTCGTTGTTCGTCTGGGCCTGCGGCCAGTTCCAGCCTTGCCAGTTCTGCTGTGGCCAGACCCAGCCGTTGTTGGGCTGCGTCACCTGGTTCTCGTGCACCACCTCCGGCTCCGTCGGAGTCTGGACGTTCTCCACGACCACGGGCCGGGGCGGATAGACGCCGTCGTCCGACGGCAGCACGGTGAACCCGACGGACTGCGCCGCCGCGGCCCCGGGCATCCCGAGGGCCAGGCCGCCGGCGACCGCCGCCGCCAGGAAAATAGGTATTTTATTTCGCGCCACTTGGACTCCCGATAACGGCCATTATGCCGATTGGGCATATTGCGGATTGCCAGCGATATTTCGCTGCTCGACTGTTATATGCGCCGGGCGCGGAGCCTCTTCGGTCCGGCGCACGGTGCTTACCGAAGGATCGTCCATGTTTTCGCTTCGTTGACCACAGCCGAATAACCGCAGGTGAACGGCGCGAGAAGCACCGTACGGCTCGCGCCGGCCGTACGGTGCGGGACACGCGACGGACTTGCCGCTCCTGTGCCCGGCGTGCCAAAGATTTCACCAACGCCCCCCGCGTGGCCGCCGTGTGGCGAGGTCCTGCGACGATACTCGTGCCGTGCGAGCGGTCACGAGGGTCATCGGTGAGTTGTGCCTGCCCGTCGGGCTGGTCCTGCTGCTGTTCTACGCATACCTGCTGTGGGGCACCGGCGCGGAGACCGAGCGGGAGCAGCGCGTCCTGCAGCGGCAGCTCGGCGAGGTCTTCGGCAGGCACGACCGCCACGCGGGCCTGGGCCCAGGCATGAGTGCGGTGCGGCTCGGCGACGCCCTGGCGCTGCTGCGCATCCCGCGGCTGGGCGCTCATTACCGGTTCGCCGTCGTCGAGGGCGTCGGCCCGGCGGAGCTGCGCAAGGGCCCCGGCCACTTCCCCGGCACGGCGCTGCCCGGCCAGGTGGGCAACTTCGTGCTCTCGGGGCACCGCACCACCTACGCCGCGCCGTTCAACCGGATCGACCAGCTGCGGCGCGGCGACGACATCGTGGTGGACGCGCGGGACGCCCGCTACACCTACCAGGTGACGCGCAAGGAGGTCGTGGACCCCGGCGAGGTCGACGTCGTCGATCCCGTCCCCGGCCACCCCGGGCAGCGGCCCACGACCGCGTTCATGACCATGACCACCTGCCACCCCAAGTTCTCCGCGGCGCAGCGCCTGGTCGTCCAGAGCGTGCTCGTCCGCCGCGAGGAACGTCAGGACTGACCGAGGGAGATTCTGCGTGTACGGATTCCTCTGGCGGCGGCTGCCCGGCGGCACCGGGCTCCGGCTGGCCGTCGTGCTGCTGCTGACCGGCGTCGCCGTGGCCGCGCTGTGGTACGTCGTGTTCCCCTGGCTGGCGCCGCGGGTGCCGCTGGGATAGCGAAGCCTCCCATATCACCGACCCCATGCACATCTCGTCAAGGTTCCTCCGGGCCGTCTCGGCCCCGCTCCTGGGACTGGCCGTGCTGTTCCCGGTGTCGCCGGCCCGGGCGGCCGCACCCGCCGGCGAATCGGCGGCGAGCGCCGTACGCGTGCTGCGGTACGACGCGAGCCGGGCCGCCGAGTTCCGCGCGGTGATGGACCAGGCCGCACAGGTCTGGAACGCCGGCGTCGGCAACGTCCGGCTCGTCGCGGGCACGCCCGCCGACTTCGTGGTGCTCGCCGACGACGGCTGGCCCCGCACGAGCGTCACCAGGGTGGGCAGGGGCACCATCTGGATGGGCAGGGAGGCGACCGCCGAGGGCTACTACCCCCTGCGCATCGCCACCCATGAGATCGGCCACATCCTCGGCCTGCCCGACCGGCGCACCGGCCGCTGCACCGACCTGATGTCGGGTCACAGCGCCCCGGTGAGCTGCACCAACGCCACCCCCAGCGCGGCGGAGCGCCGCGAGGTCGAGGCGAACTTCGCCGGCTCCGCCCTCGCCGCCGGCGAACGCGCCGGCCGGCTCTTCGTCGACCGCGCGGACGCCGCCGACAACCTGGTCCCCGCGCCATAACGGGCTTAAGAAGGCGCCGTTCGGTTCAGTGAGCGCGGTTCAGAGGGCGACACCGAGGAGCGCGTCGGCGACGTCGCGCACCAGCGCCGGAGAGGAGACGTCGTCGCCCTCCTGCGCCGCCCAGGCGTCGATCGCCGCGAGCGCGCCCGGCGCGTCGAGGTCGTCGGCGAGGCGCTCGCGCACCGCCGCCAGCACCGGTGCGCCCGCGGGGCCCGCCGGGCGGGCCACCGCCGCCCGCCACCGCGCCAGCCTGTCCTCGGCCGCGGCGAGCTGGTCCGGTGTCCACGCCCAGTCCGCGCGGTAGTGGTGGCCCAGCAGGGCCAGCCGTATGGCCATGGGGTCGGCCGTCTGCCGCAGCCTGGAGACGAACACGAGGTTGCCCCTGGACTTCGACATCTTCTCGCCGTCCAGACCGACCATGCCCGCGTGGACGTACGCCCGCGCGAACGGCCACTCGCCGGTGGCCACGTGGCCCTCGCAGGCGCCCATCTCGTGGTGGGGGAAGATCAGGTCCGAGCCGCCGCCGGCGACGTCGAAGCCGCTGCCCAGGTTGCGCAGGGCGATGGCCGTGCACTCGATGTGCCACCCGGGCCTGCCGCGGCCGAAGGGCGACTCCCAGGACGGCTCTCCCGGCCGTTCCGCCCGCCACAGCAGCCAGTCGAGCGGATGGCGCTTGCCCTCCCTGCCGGGGTCGCCCCCGCGCTCGCCGAACAGCTCCAGCATGGTCTCCTCGGAGTAACCCGAGACCGCGCCGAACTTGGGCGCGGACGCGACCGAGAAGTAGACGTCCCCGTCGATCTCATAGGTGGCGCCGCGCTCGGCCAGCCGGCCGATCAGTTCGGCGATCTCCCCGACGGTCTCGGTGACCCCGACGTACTCGCGGGGCGGCAGGATGCGCAGCGCCTCCATGTCGGACCGGAACAGCTCGATCTCACGCTCTCCGAGGGAGCGCCAGTCGGTCCCGGTCGCCTCGGCCCGCTCCAGCAGGGGGTCGTCCACGTCGGTGGCGTTCTGGGTGTAGTGCACGTCGTGGCCGTTGTCCCGCCACACCCGGTTGACCAGGTCGAAGGCGAGGTAGGTGTTGGCGTGGCCAAGGTGGGTCGCGTCGTACGGCGTGATGCCGCAGACGTAGAGCCGGGCCTCGCCGGAGGGGGCCGTCTCACGCACCTCACGGGCGGCGGTGTCGTACAGACGGAGCATGAGGCCCGAACCAGGCAGCCTGGGGACATTCGGAGCAGACCACGATCGCATGGTGTGAAGCCTATCCGCGAGGCCGGCGCGCCCGGTCAGCCGGTGCGCTCCACGAGGTGTCGATCTCGTGCCAGGTGGCGGGGTCGTCCGGCTGGGGGCAGAAGTCGTAGCGCAGCCCCTCCTCCGCGAGGGCGACCAGCGTGATCGAGAGGCTGGCGAAGACCCGTCCGTCCGGCAGCCGCCGCCGCATGACCAGCGCGCGGGGATCGTCCCAGGGCACCCCCGCGCCAGACGCGGGATCGAGCCACTCCCCCCAGAACCGCTCGGGCGAGCCGCCCGTGGTCCACCCCGGCCGGGCGGCCCGGGCGAAGCGGGGCCGGAACCAGGCGGTGCGCGGCTGGCTCTCGCCGCGGTCCCAGCCCGTGTTCACGATCACGTGCACGCCCTCGGGCAGCTTCTCCTCGGCCAGGCTCTCGCCGTCCCAGCTCCACAGCCGTACGCCGTCGAGCCCCCCGATGACGAGATGGAAAGGGTCGTACCAGGACAGGTCGACGGGCGGGAACTCCCCTGCGGCGGCGGCGAGGAGCGGCAGCTCGCCGCGCGAGTGGCGCCTGCCCGCCGGGGCCGCGACGCCGTCGCCGTTGAGCAGGGCGGCCACGCGCCGCCCCGCGGGGTCGGCGGCCAGCCAGGTGCCGCCCGCCTCCAGGTCGCGGCCACCGATCAGGCCGGGGTACGCGGGCCAGTGCCGGTCCGGCGACATCCACGGCCGCGTGACGAACTCGTCACGCACTCCCGCCAGGAGCACCGGCGTGCCGGCCTCCGGCTCGACGCTCACGATGACCGTACACAATGCGTGTTCCCTCCAATATCGGTAGAGACCCCTGCAGAGTGCACAATTCGCACGTTTTGCGCAAGCCTGTCTGCGGTGATCAAATCGGGGGCCACGGGATCGCCGGCCAGTCCTCGGAGGGATGCGGGTGGACCCCGGTGGCCAGCAGCCTCTTGACCCGCTCCCACGTGGCCTCGACCTCGGCCTGGGTCAGCAGCTCGCGCAGTCGCCGGCCGAGGCGCCCCCGCTCGATCTCGCGCTCCAGCCGCACCAGCACGTTGACCGCCTCGCGCGGGAGCGTCTTGCCGCGCCACTGCCACAGCACGGTGCGCAGCTTGTCCTCCACAGCGAAGCAGACCCCGTGGTCGACCCCGTACACGTGCCCGTCGGGCAGCGGCAGCAGATGGCCGCCCTTGCGGTCGGCGTTGTTCACCACGGCGTCGAACACGGCCATGCGGCGCAGGGCGGGGTTGCGGCTGCGCATCAGGGCCATCAGATCGGTCTCGGGATCGGCGTCGATCCACAGCTGCACCATCCCCGGGCCGAAAGGGCCGTCCCGGTAGACGGTCGGCGGCACGATGCGCCATCCGGTGACGGCCGCCACCTCGTAGGCGGCCACCTCCCGGGCCGCGAGCGTGCCGTCGGGGAAGTCCCACAGGGGGCGCTCCCCGCGCACCGGCTTGTACACGCACGCCGCCGTGTGCTCGCCGTTCCTGATGGAGCAGTAGAGCGTCATGTTCGTGGCCTCGACGAGTCGTCCGGCCACTTCTAAGGTGCCCTCCCGCAGCAGGCGCATGGCCGCCGCGTCGTCCAGCCCCGGCCCGTCCACGTCGCTGATGCTCGCCTCGCCCTCGGCCGTCATCCGGTTCCTCGCCCGCGCGGCGCGAGGCCGCCCTTCCACCCGTTCACACCGCGCCTCTCATGCCGACAATCCTCCGGGGTGGTGACCGTTGAGACGGACGCAGATGTGGCCCTCGGGGTCGAGGGGCCGTCCGCACAGCGGGCACGGCGGACGGCCCGCGGCGACCACCTCAAGCGCCCGGCGGCTGAACGCGCGGGCGGCGGCGGCGCTGATCCGCACCCTGAGGACGGCGGGCTCGGGCCGGTCGTCCAGCGGCGGCTCGTCCTCCTCGTCGCCCTCGGCGGCCTCCTGCGCCTCGATGATCACCTGGGCGGTCTCGGGATCCCAGGCGAGCGCCATCGTGCCCACCCGGAAGTCCTCGTCGATCGGCAGGTCGAGCGGGCCCTCGTCGGCCAGCTCCGCGGGAGCCATGGCCGGGACGGGCGCGCGCCCGCCGCTGCGCCGCAGCACCTCGTCGAGCAGTTCGTCGAGGCGGTCGGCCAGCACGGCGACCTGGAACTTCTCGAGCGCCACCGTGGTGATCCTGCCCTGGCCTCGGGCCTGCAGGAAGAAGGCTCGCGCGCCCGGTTGCCCCACGGCACCGGCCACGAACCTGTCAGGCGGATCGTAGTCGAAGACCGGCATAGCCCGACCTTATGTGGTCCCGGGTCCACCGCCGACGGCGGCATCGCTTCCGGTGATGGTTTCTCCCCCGTCTTGGTCCTCCGACACCTCCGGCGGGGGCACCAGGTTGGCCACTCCCCCGCCCACGTCGTTCGCCCTGAGCAGGAAGGGACGCAGGGGGGTGTAGCGGATCACCGTGACGGACGCGGGATCGGCCGTGATCCGCTGGAACTGGTCCAGGTGCAGGCCCAGCGCGTCGGCCACGATCGCCTTGATCACGTCCCCGTGGCTGCACACCAGATAGGTGGCCTTCTCGCCGAGCCGCTCGTTCCAGTCGCGTACGGCCCGCACGGCGCGGCTCTGCACCTCCGCCAGCGCCTCCCCGCCGGGGAACACCGCCGCGCTGGGATGGGCCTGCACCACCCGCCACAGGGGCTCCTCGGCGAGCTCCTTCAGCGGCCTGCCCGTCCAGTCTCCGTAGCCGCACTCGCCGAACCTGTCGTCGGTCTGCACCGAGACGGGGCGGCCCTGCGCGATGGCGGCCGCGGTCTCCCGGCACCGCTCCAGCGGGCTGGACACGATGGCGTCCAGTTCCAGGGGCGCGAGGCGTTCCGCCACCGCGCGCGCCTGCTCCCGGCCACGCTCGTCGAGATGGACCCCGGGGGTCCAGCCGGCCAGCACGGGGCCGGTCATCGCGGTGAGGCCGTGCCGTACGAGGAGGACGGTCGTCATGACTGCACCACCCCGAGGGCCAGCAGCGTGAGGAGGAACGTTCCGGCGAAGACGCGGTAGACGACGAAGACGATGGTCGAGTGGCGCGCCACGTACCGCAGCAGCCAGGCGATCGAGGCGTAGCCGACGACGAACGACACGACGGTCGCGATCAGGGTCGGCACGACCGGCGGGCCGCCGCCGTCGCCGACGTGCCGCAGCTCGAACAGCCCCGAGAGGATCACCGCCGGGATCGACAGCAGGAAGGAGTAGCGGGCGGCCGCCTCGCGCGTGTACCCGAGGAACATCGCGCCGGTCATCGTGGAGCCCGAGCGGGAGGCGCCGGGAATCAGCGGCAGCATCTGCCAGGCGCCCACGATCAGGCCGTCGCGCATGGTGAGGTCGGCGACCTCCTTCTTCTTGCGGCCCATCTGGTCGGCCACGAGCAGCAGCAGGCCGAAGACGATGAGCATGACCGCGTTCAGCCACAGGTTGCGGGCCGGGCCCTCGATCGCGTCCTTGAACAGCAGGCCGGCGACGCCGATCGGGATCGTGCCCAGGCCGATGTACCACCCCATCCGCGCGTCGAGGTCGCCGCGCAGCTCCGGCGTCCACAGGCTGCGCAGCCACGTCCAGGTGATCCGGACGATGTCGCGCCAGAAGTAGATGAGCACCGCGAGCATGGTGCCGAGCTGGATCACCGCGGTGAACGCGGCACCGGGGTCGCCCCATCCGGCCAGCTTGGGCACGATCAGCAGGTGGGCCGAGCTGGAGATGGGCAGGAACTCGGTGAGACCCTGCACGAGCCCGAGCACGATCGCCTGTAGTACGTCCATGGTGCGGACAGCCTATCGGCTAGTCTGTCCGCACCATGGACCAGCGACTAGTCGGGCGCAGCGGTCTGTCGGTGTCCAGGATCGGGCTCGGCACGATGACCTGGGCCCGCGACACCTCCGCCGAGGAGGCGACGGCACAGCTCACCGCCTTCGCCGAGGCCGGCGGCACGCTGATCGACACCGCCGACGTGTACGGCGGCGGCGACGCCGAGCGCCTGATCGGCCGGCTCATCCGCGACGTGGTGCCGCGCTCCGAGCTGGTCATCGCCACCAAGGCCGTGCTCACCCCCGGCGGCGAGCACGACGCCTCCCGCCGTCACCTCATCCGCGCGCTCGACGCCTCCCTGGCCCGGCTCGGGCTGGAGGAGGTCGATCTGTGGCAGCTCCACGCGTTCGACCCCCGGGTGCCGCTGGAGGAGACGCTCGCCGCCGTCGACTACGCCGTCTCCACCGGGCGTACGGCCTACGCGGGCGTGTGCAACTACACGGGCTGGCAGCTCGCGGCCGCCGCCACGTGGCAGCGGTGCGGCGACTCGCGGGCCCCGATCGTCGCGGCGCAGGTGGAGTACTCCCTGCTGGCCAGGGACGCCGAGGAGGAACTGCTGCCGGCCGCCGGGCACGTGGGCGCCGGAGTCCTCGCCTGGTCGCCGCTGGGACGCGGCGTGCTGACCGGCAAGTACCGCACCGGCATCCCCGCGGACTCCCGCGCCGCCACCCCGCACTTCGCCGAGTTCGTCCGGCCCTACCTGGACGAACGGTGCCGCAGCATCGTGGAGTCGGTGACGACGGCGGCCGAGGGGCTCGGCGTGTCGCCGCTAGCGGTGGCGCTCGCCTGGGTGCGCGACCGCCCGGGCGTGTCGTCGGCGATCGTCGGCGCGCGCACCCACGCGCAGCTCCTCGGCGTGTTGCAGGCCGAGAAGCTGACGCTGCCGTGGGAGATCCGCGAGGCTCTGGACGACGTCTCCGACCCCTGACCCCGACTCCGGGCCGGCGAGGCGAACGAGAATCGCCTTCACGTATCACACATCGATACCGAACTGCAACTTTCTACTGCATAACCCCGCGCTCTGGCGAAGAGTGGCGGGTATGTCGGGGGATGGATCAGAGCACTGCGGAAGGGGACACATGGGGATCGTAGGCAAGGCCTCCGCGATCTCCGCCGGGGCTCTCGCGATCACCCTGGCCGGAGGGCTCCCTCTCGCCGCATCCCCGGCACAGGCGCTCGACTGCACGGGAGGCGGCGGCCTGGTCTCGGGCGTCACCGGCGGCGTCTGCTCCCTGGTGGACGGCGTGGGCCGCCTGGCGGACGGCGTGACCGACGTCGCGGACAAGGCCACCGGCGGGGCGACGGAACCGGTCACGAAGGCCGTGGACGACACGCTGAAGACGACCACCGGCGCCGCGGGCACGGCGGTGAACGACGTCGGGAAGACGGTCGACAAGGCCGGCCAGACGCTCACCGGGGCGGCGGACACCGCCACCGGCGCCGCGAGTGGAGCGGCGGACGACGCGACCGGAGCGGTCAGCGGAGCGACGGGAGCGGTCAGCGGAGCGGCGGGAGCGGCGACCGGGGCGGTGACGGGCGACGGATCCGGAACCGCGCACAGCCCCGCTCCCAGCATCCAGAAGCTCACCGACGGGCTGACCCGCACCGTGCAGGACACCTGCCTGCCCCTGGTCGCCGGCGAGCGCTGCGCGTCGCAAGGGCACGGCGACAGCGGCGAGGGCGCGCCGGGCTCCGGAAGGACGCGACCGGCCGGCAAGAAGGCGACACGGCCCAAGGCGTCCATGACTCCCGAGGGCACCCTTTCGCCCGAGCCCTATCGGCCGCGTCTCGTCGCGGCGCTCGACGACACGCCGGAGACCGGCCGCGCGGCGAAGGTGGACCCCGACGAGGACGGCGTGATCCCGCTCCTGTGGCCCGGGCAGAAAATACCGGAACTGCCCGAACTGCGCGGCGACGCGGCGGCCGCGCGCGCTCGCGCCCAGCGGTCCTACGACACGGCGGGGACGGCCCTCACCGCGGTTCTGCTGCTCTCGGCGCTGCTCGCCACCCGCGTGGTCTCGGCCCGGCGGGCCCGCGCCGGGCAGCAGGAGCCGCACGAGTCGATCCCCTTCGAGGGCGGCCTGCAGCTGCCGGGGAAGGCGGGACGCCACCGGCTCGCCTGAGGGCGTCCGCCGGGACCGAGCTGCTTCTTGCCGATTGATGGGTTGATGCGAACCCGTGCCGGGCGATCGCGCATCAACTCCGGCACGGGTTATCCATGCCGTGGCGGCACCGCGAGGTGCCCCTGCCACGGAAGGAGCAGCCCGGCATGAGATGGAGCATCGCCCTCAGGGCGCCGGTCGTCGCGGCGGCGGCGGTCGTCGCGCTGGCGACGACCGCGACCGGCGCGGTCGCCGGATCGGGAGACGGGCCGGGATCGGGGTCGGGGTCGGGCCGGACCGGCGCGGTGCGGCTCGACGACATTCCGCGCGGCGGGACCGCCGACCTCCCGCGCCGAGTCTCCGACACGCTGTGCGACCAGGGGCGCAAGAGCGCGCAGACCTGTGACGGAACCGACCCGATCAGGAGCCGCTGCGACCACGGCGCCTACACCGTGGCGAGTTCGCGGCTCTGGTATCACGACGGCCGCGGACGGGCCACCCGGTCCGCCGGCGCCACCGTCGAGTTGCGGTACTCCCCCCGATGCGGGACCAACTGGTCGCGGGTCGCGCTCGACGAGGGCCGCACCGGACCCGTGGGCGTTCTCATGTGCCGCGGCGAGGGCTTCGGCGACTGCACCGAGACGTACGCGACCCGCGACGGCACCGCGTACTCCGACCAGCTCTACGCGAGGGACGTGGAGGCGACGGCGTACGCGCTGTGCTGCGGCACCTGGCCGGACATCGCCTCCGCCTGGGCGCGGGGCTGAGCCCGCCGCGAGACCCGATGGTCCTGGCGCCCGTACGCCGCCTCACGGAGGGGGCGGGCGCGGAAACGGGGGCCGGTCCCGCGGCCGTCCTGCCTCCTCGCACGTTCGTGAGGAGGCAGGACGCGGCCCCGTCAGGAGTACCAGGTGGGCTCGGGGATCTCGTCCCGCAAGCGGTGGACGCCCACCTCGCGGCGCTTGTACGCCACAGGGTCGTGCAGGGTGTGGGTGCGCACGTTGCGCCAGAACCGGTCGAGCCCGTATCGGGACGCGGTCGAGCGGGCGCCGGTGGCCTCGAAGACACGCGAGGTGACCTCCAGGGCCACGTCGGTGGCGTGCGCCTTGACCGCGGCCACCCGCACCTCGTGCTCCCCGCGCAGCCGGGGGGTGACCTCGTCCGGGTTGAGGTGGAACCACAGGCCTTCCCGGGCGACCTCGTCGGCCAGCGCCTCGGCCGCCCACAGCTTGGCGGTGAGGTCGCCGTAGAGGTCGATGACGTACGGCTCGTCGACCGCGCGCTCGTGCCCGCCGTGCAGCCACGGGCGAGTGTGCTCCCGCGTGTACGCCAGCGCGGTCTCCAGCGCTCCCCTGGCGATGCCGAGGTAGAAGTTCACGAACACGAGCTGGATGGTCGGCACGTTGAGGGTGGCGTAGACGCGTGGCTGGAACTCCTTGTCCACGTAGCCGAGGGCGTCGCGCCACGGCACGCGCACGCCGGAGACGGTGACGCTGCCGCTCTCGGTCAGCCGCTGGCCGATGTTGTCCCAGTCGTCGTGGAAGGTCAGCCCCTCGGAGCCGGAGGGGACGATGGCGAAGACGTGCTTGTCCGTGCCCTCCAGCACGCCCTCGAGGACGGTGACGTCGGAGACCTTGCTTCCGGTGGAGAAGGTCTTGCGGCCGTCGAAGACGAGGGTGTCGCCCTCGTCGCGCACGACGATGTCGCGGTCGCGGGGGTTGACGGCCCCGCCGAAGAACCAGCGGTGCCGGGCGGCGTCGGCCTCGATCCGCTCCCACTGCTCGCGGGTGCCCACCAGGCGCGCCGCCCAGTTCCAGAGGTAGTGGTAGCCGAGCAGCTGGCCGATGGAGCCGTCGGCCGCGGCGACCTCACGGACGACGCGGTAGGCGGTGGGCCAGTCCTGTGCCGCGCCGCCGTGCCCGGCGGGTCCGAGCAGCGTGACCAGGCCGGAGTCCTTGAGCAGCCCGATCTCCGCGTACGGGGTCTTCGCGGCCCTGTCACGCTCGGCGGCGTCCACCGCGAGGACGGCCGCCACCTCGCCGGCGCGCGCGATCCACTCGTCCGGAGTGCGCGGCGCCGGGCCGTCCGTCCAGTCCGTACGGCTGGCGTGAGCGATGGTCACGTGTCGTCTCCTCTCGTGTGCGGCGCGTCGCGCCGGCTGTCGCTCACCAGGTTAGGCAACATTCTCTACTTGTTAAGTAGGAAAGTTGCCGAACGGCCGGTAGGGTCGCCCTTGAACACCGCCGGCGAACCCCTTGGACGAGGTGGACGACGATGCGCATCGAGCAGCTCGAATACATCCGCGCGGTGACCCGCCTCGGCTCGCTGCGCCGCGCGGCCGACCACCTGCACCTGTCCCAGCCGGCGCTGAGCGAGACCGTGCGCAACCTGGAGCGGGAGCTCGGCGTCGACCTCCTGGAGCGGCGCAGGTCCGGCGCCACCATCAGCGACAAGGGCCGCGAGCTGCTGCCGTACATCAACGGCGTGCTGGAGGCGGTGGACCGCCTGCGCGGCGCGGCCGACGAGCAGCACCGCACGGCCCGCATGGTCAGGCTGGGCACGGTCAACGCGGCCACGGTCCCGCTGCTGATCCCCGCCGTACGCGCGTTCCGGGAGGCCCATCCGGCGACCCAGGTCGAGGTCGTCGGCGCGCAGCAGGCCGAGATCCACCGGCGCATCCGGGAGGGGAGCTTCGACCTCGGGCTGGTGAACTACCTGACCGGCGACGACCTGCCGCCCGACCTCGCCACGACCGAGCTGCTGCGCGGCCGCCCGGTCGTGTGCGTAAGGCCCGGCAGCCCGCTGGCCTCGCTGCCCGCGGTCGAGGTCGGCGACCTGCTCCGCGAGCCTCTGATCGTGATGCGCTCCGGCTACGTCATGCACCGCCTGGTGCACCGCCTGCTCGGCGGGCGGGCGCCGTCGTTCTCGTATTCGACCGACGGCGCCGAGATGGGCAAGCTCATGGTCGCCGAGGGGCTCGGCGCCACCGTGCTGCCCGAGTTCAGCGTGGCGGGCGATCCCCTCCTGCGCAGCGGCGCGATCACCTACCGGCCGCTGGCGCAGCGTGCGGCGGAGGTCCTCCTGGTGATCCAGTCGCAGCGATCCGCCTCCGGCCCCCGGGTGGCCCGCGACCTGCACCGGTTCCTCCTGGACCGGGCACGGGAGTGCCGCGCCGACGCCCAGGCGCGCGCCGCGGGGTGAAAGGGCGGAGTGACAGGGCGGCCCTATCACTCCCCCGCCGATCGCGTGTGGAACTCCGGGGCGCGGCCGACGTACTATCCCCATTGTCCAAGTAGGAAATAGCTGGAAGGGGTCCTTCGTGTCAGCGAACGTCAGTCCCGAGCCGCTGCGGTTCGCCTACTGGGTGCCCAACGTCAGCGGCGGGCTCGTCACCAGCACCATCGAGCAGCGCACCGACTGGAGCTACGACTACAACCGGAAGCTGGCGGTGCTCGCGGAGAACAACGGCTTCGAGTACGCGCTGTCCCAGGTGCGCTACATGGCCAGCTACGGCGCCGCCTACCAGCAGGAGTCGACGAGCTTCAGCCTGGCGCTGCTGCTCGCCACCCAGCGGCTGAAGGTGATCGCCGCCGTGCACCCTGGCCTGTGGCACCCGGCGGTGCTGGCCAAGCTGCTCAGCACCGCCGACCACCTCTCGGGCGGCCGGGCCGCCGTCAACGTGGTGAGCGGCTGGTTCAAGGGCGAGTTCACCGCCCTGGGCGAGCCGTGGCTGGAGCACGACGAGCGCTACCGCCGGGCCGAGGAGTTCATCCGCGTCCTGCGGGCGAGCTGGACCGAGGACAAGGCGCGGTTCCAGGGCGACTTCTACCGCCTGCACGGCTACGACCTGCAGCCCAAGCCGCTCTCCGGGCCTGACCGCCCGCACCCCGAGGTCTTCCAGGGCGGCAACTCCACCGCGGCACGCGCCATGGCGGGCCGGGTCTCCGACTGGTACTTCAGCAACGGCAAGGACTTCGACGGCGTCACCGAGCAGATCGAGGAGGTCGGCGCGGCGGCGCGGGCCCACGGCCGGCGAGTGCGGTTCGGCCTGAACGGCTTCCTCATCGCCAGGGACACCGAGGCGGAGGCACGCGAGACGCTGCGCGAGATCGTGGCCAAGGCCGACGTGGAGGCGGTCCACGGGTTCCGCGACGCGGTCCGCCAGGCCGGCCGGTCCACGCAGGACGGACGGGGAATGTGGGCCGACTCCACGTTCGAGGACCTCGTGCAGTACAACGACGGCTTCCGCACCCGCCTCATCGGCACGCCGGAGCAGATCGCGCACCGGGCGATCGAGTACAAGAAGCGCGGCGTCGACCTGCTCCTGCTCGGCTTCCTGCACTACCACGAGGAGGTCGAGTACTTCGGCCGCCACGTGCTGCCCATCATTCGCGAGCTGGAGGGCGAACTCGCGGCAAAGGGCGCGTTCCCGGTGGAACCTGCCCGGGCCTGATCCCATGACCGATCTCACCCACGCACCCGTTCACCCCTTGGAGACCGCGCACGTCGTCACCGGTGACGAGGAGGCCCTCGCCGTCGCCGCCGAGCTCGCCGGGCGGTTCGCGAACGGCGCCGCCGGACGGGACGCCCGTCGCGAGCTCCCGCACGCCGAGCTGGCCGAGCTGTCGGCGAGCGGCCTGCTCGGCATCACCGTCCCCCGCGAGCACGGCGGCGCCGACGTGCGGACCGCGACACTGGCGGAGGTCGTCCGCCTGCTCGCCACCGCCGACCCCAACATCGCCCAGATCCCGCAGAGCCACTTCGTGTACGTCAACGTGCTGCGGCAGCAGGGGTCCGCGGCGCAGCGGGAGTTCTTCTTCGCCGAGGTCCTGGCGGGCAGGCGGTTCGGCAACGCCCAGTCGGAGGCGGGCACCCGGCACGTGCAGGACTACCGCACCCGGCTGCGTCCCGCCGAGGAGGGCGGCTTCGTCCTCGACGGCGTCAAGCACTACTCGACCGGGGCCCTGTTCGCCGACTGGATCACCGTGCTGGCCAAGGACCCCGCCGACCGGCTCGTCGTCGCGTACGTGCCGGCCGGCGCGCCCGGCCTCACGGTCGTGGACGACTGGGAGGGCATGGGCCAGCGCACGACGGCCAGCGGCACCGTCCGGCTGGAGGGCGTGCGGGTGCCGGCCGACCGCGTGGTCCCCCACCACCTGACCTTCACCGGGCCGCAACTGCACGGCGCCCACGCGCAACTGCTGCACGCCGCGATCGACGTCGGCATCGCCCGCGCGGCGCTCACCGAGGCCGCCGAGTTCGTCCGCACCCGCAGCAGGCCCTGGTTCGAGAGCGGCCTCGACCACGCCGCCGACGACCCCCTGACCATCCAGCGCTTCGGAGAGCTGGAGGTCTCCGTACGCGCCGCGGAGGCGCTGCTGGGCGAGGCGGGGCGGGCGGTCGACCGGGCACGGGAGCGGCTCGACGACGAGACCGCGGCGGCGGCGTCCATCGCGGTCGCCACGGCGAAGGCGTTCGCCGACCCGGCAGCCGTCGAGGTGACCGACGCCCTGTTCGAGGTGTCGGGCACCAGGTCGGCGCTCGACTCGCTGAACCTGCACCGGCACTGGCGCAACGCCCGCACCCACACCCTGCACGATCCGGTGCGCTGGAAGATCCAGCACATCGGCCGGTACGCGTTGAACCGGACCCCGCCCCCACGCCACGGCCTGATCTGATCCCGAATCCGGCCCCATCCGAATCCGGTCCCCTCTGACGGAGGTTCCGCCATGTCCACCATCGTCGTCCTGTCCGGCAGCCCTTCGGCGGTCTCGCGAACCGCGGCCCTGAGCACGCACCTCGCCGACCGGCTGCGCCTCCTCGGCCACGAGGTCCGCACCGTGCACGTGCGCGACCTGCCGGCGGAGGCGCTGCTGTCGGCCGACACGGGGCACCCTCGGATCGCCGAGGTCGTCGGCCTCATCGGCGATGCGGACGGCGTCCTGGTCGCCTCACCCGTGTACAAGGCCGCCTACAGCGGACTGCTGAAGACGTTGCTCGACCTGCTGCCGCAGTTCGCGTTCGCGGGCAAGGTCGTCCTGCCGATCGTCACCGGCGGCAGCCCCGCCCACGTGCTGGCCATCGACTACGCGCTGCGCCCGGTCCTGACCTCGCTCGGGGCCGACCACGTCGTGCCGGGATGGTTCGTCCTGGACCGGCACATCGCGGTCCGCGGCGACGAGGCCGGCCTCGACCCTGACCACGCCGCCCCGCTCTACCGCGTGGTCGACGCCTTCGCGTCGGCCTTGGCCGCACGCCGCCCGCTGCTTGCCGCGTCCTGAGGGGACCCCGATGACACTGACGTTCCACTGGTTCCTGCCCACGTACGGCGACAGCCGCCACCTCGTCGGCGGCGGGCACGGCACGGACATCACCACGGCCGGCGGAGACCGGCCCGCCACCCTGGCGTACCTGGGCCAGATCGTGCGCGCCGCCGAGCAACTCGGCTTCGAGGGGGCCCTCACCCCGGCCGGCGCCTGGTGCGAGGACGCCTGGCTGACCACCGCCATGCTGGTCGCGAACTCCGAGCGGCTGAAGTTCCTGGTCGCCTTCCGGCCGGGGCTGCTGTCGCCCACGCTCGCCGCACAGATGGCCGCCACGTTCCAGCGGCACTCGGCCGGGCGCCTGCTGGTCAACGTCGTGACCGGCGGCGAGGACCACGAGCAGCGCGCCTACGGCGACTTCCTCGCCAAGGACGAGCGCTACGAGCGCACCGACGAGTTCCTCACGGTCGTACGCGCCCTGTGGCGGGGGGAACGGGTCACTTTGGAGGGCAGACACGTCAGGGTCGCGGACGCCGCGCTGAGCCGGGTGCCGTCCCCGGTGCCGGCCGTGTACTTCGGCGGGTCGTCCCCGGCCGCGGGCAGGGTGGCGGCGCGGCACAGCGACGTCTACCTGACCTGGGGCGAGCCGCCCGCGCAGGTCGCCGAGAAGCTCGCCTGGATCCGCCGGGAGGCGGCCGCGGCCGGCCGCGAGGTGCGCTTCGGCATCCGGCTCCACGTCATCAGCCGGGACACCTCGGCGCAGGCGTGGGCGGAGGCCGAGCGGCTGCTGTCCGCCCTGGACCCGGCGGTCATCGCGTCGGTGCAGGCCGGTCTCGCGCGCAGCGGGTCGGAGGGGCAGCGGCGGATGCGGGCCCTGCACGGGGGCCGCACGGACGCGCTGGAGGTCTCGCCGAACCTGTGGGCCGGTGTGGGGCTCGTCCGCGGCGGCGCGGGCACGGCCCTCGTGGGCAGCCACGTCGAGGTGGCCGAGCGGATCGAGGAGTACCACGCGCTCGGCATCGACGAGTTCGTGCTGTCCGGTCACCCGCATCTGGAGGAGGCCTACTGGTTCGGCGAGGGCGTCCTGCCCCTGCTGCGCCGCAGGGGGGTGTGGCGGCACCCGGTGGACGCGCTCGACGACCCGCTCCCGGCCGCCATCCCCTTCACCGGCACCGCGTCCCGGTGAGGCTGGGCTTCCAGGCGTGCCCTGCGGGCACCGTCGAGGGCGGAGCGCAGGAGACGAGGGGGTGAGCGGGGGCGACGGGGTCAGCGCGCGCAGCGCGTTCTCGCGTGGGGGCCTTCCCCCTGCTCGGTGACCACCCAGCCCTCCACCCAGACGCATCCGCGGGCGAGGGAGAGCATGTCGCCGTAGCTGCCCGGCGGCGTGTTGTTCGACCATTGGGAACGCACCTGGGCGTCGTCCGCGGGACGGTGCGCGGCGAGCCACACCGTGTAGAGACGGGGGTTGTCGAAGTACGCCGACGCCCAGGCCGTGTCGCACTCGGGACTGCGCCGCAGCCGGAGCGTGCCGAAGCGGGTGCCGTCGGGCAGGTTCAGCGGCACCGCGTCGAGCGTCTCGATGGTGTCGAGGTCGTCTCCGCACCCGCGGGCGCGGGGGTCGTCGCCGTCCATGTCCTCGGCCCGGCTCCCGTCCCCCGCCCGGTCGGTGACGTGCTGGTTGCGCGAGGTCCAGCCGGGCGCGAGCCCCAGGCCGCGCGCGGCCGCGCCCAGCGCCACCACGCCGGCGACCACGAGGACGACGGCAAGCGCGAGCAGGCGCCCACGCCGCCGCACCCGGCCTGCGAGACCGCCGCGCCCGCCGCCGGTTTCGGCCGGTGAGACGACCTGGGCGGCGCCGGAAGCCGGAGACGAGGGCTGTTCACCGGCCGGGGCCGGTTCCGGCCGTTGCGCCGTCCGCCCCGGCATCTCCTCGCCGACCCGGTGCCAGCGCCGCGCCCACTCGTCCTCGTCGCCCCCGCAGGCCCGTACGAAGGCGAGGGTGACCTCCAGGCTCGGGAGGACCCGGCCGCCCGCGGCCCGCGACAGCACCGTGGGCGAGTAGTGGGCCTTCTCCGAGAGGGCCCGGTAGGTGGGCGACCCGGCCTCCTCGCGCAGCCGCCGCAGCGCGACGGCGAACGCCTGCACGGGCCCATCCTCGGGGCTGAGGTCGCGCTCTGGTCGTCCCATGGTCCCCACACCAGTTCGACGGCAACGTCGCCGCGGGCGACGCCGTCCCGGGGCGTACGGGGACGGGAGGGCCCGGGCACCACGCTCGCGCCTGACCGCTCACGCCCACACCGGAGAACGCGCGGGCGTCAGACACGCCCAGATGCTAAGCGCGAGGACGGGCCGCGGCAAGATTCGCACGCCGCCGCGGCCCGTGAGCCCGCCCTATGGGGGAGGCGGGATGTCGCCGGCGGGGGCCGTCAGGCGCCCATCGCGTGCACGCCGCCGTCGACGTGGACGATCTCGCCGGTGGTGGCGGGGAACCAGTCGGACAGCAGCGCGACGCAGGCCTTGGCGGCGGGGGCGGTGTCGGCCAAGTCCCAGCCGAGCGGCGCGCGCTCCGGCCAGGAGTCCTCGAACTCCCTGAACCCGGGGATGCTCTTGGCCGCCATCGTGCGAAGCGGACCGGCGGCGACGAGGTTGACCCGGATGCCGTGCTTGCCCAGGTCGCGGGCGAGGTAGCGCGAGCACGACTCCAGCCCGGCCTTGGCCACGCCCATCCAGTCGTAGACCGGCCACGCCTTGGTCGCGTCGAAGTCCAGGCCGACGATCGAGCCGCCGTCCTTCATCAGCGGCAGGCACGCGACCGCGAGCGACTTGAACGAGAACGTCGAGACGTGGACCGCCGTGGCGACGTCCTCCCACGAGGTGTTGAGGAAGTTGCCGCCCAGGCAGGACTGCGGCGCGAACCCGATGGAGTGGACCACCCCGTCGAGGCCGCCGATGTGCTCGCCGACGCGGTCGGCGAGCGTGTCGAGGTGATCGGTGTTCTGGACGTCCAGTTCGATCACCGGTGGCGGCTCGGGCAGCCGCTTGGCGATACGCTCGACCAGGCTGAGGCGGCCGAAACCGGTCAGCACGACCTGGGCGCCCTCCTCCTGGGCCAGCTTCGCGACGTTGAAGGCGATCGACGCATCGGTGAGGACGCCGGTGACCAGCAGTCGCTTCCCGTCCAGCAAACCCATGTCCAGCTCCAGTCTGTCGTCCGCTCAGTGGCCCATGCCGAGGCCGCCGTCGACGGGGATGACCGCCCCGGTGATGTAGGAGGCGTCGTCGCTCGCCAGGAATCTGACGACCCGCGCGATCTCCTCCGCCTGCGCCTGCCGCCCGAGCGGGATCGTCTTGCGGATCTGCTCCTGCTGCGCCTCCTCGAGCACCGCGGTCATGTCGGTCTCCACGAACCCGGGCGCGACCACGTTGACCGTGATGCCGCGCGAGCCGAGCTCGCGGGCCAGCGACCGGCCGAAGCCGACCAGGCCGGCCTTGGAGGCGGCGTAGTTGGTCTGGCCGGCGGAGCCGGACAGGCCGACGACGGAGGAGATCAGGATGATGCGCCCGCGCCGCATCCGCAGCATGGGCCGTACGGCCCGCTTGGCGACGCGGTAGGCGCCGGTCAGGTTCGTGTCGATGACGTCGGTGAAGGTCTCCTCCTTCATCATCGGCAGCAGCGTGTCCTTGGTGATCCCCGCGTTGGCGACGACCACCTCGACCGGGCCGTGCTCGGCCTCGGCCTTCTCGAAGGCGGCGTCGACGTCGGCGGAGCTCGTCACATCGCAGCGAACCCCGAACAGCCCCTCCGGGGGCTCGCCGGAACGGTAGGTGACGGCGACGGCGTCCCCCGCGGCGGCGAGCTCGCGGGCGATCGCGAGGCCGATGCCGCGATTTCCGCCGGTGACGAGAACAGAGCGAACCATGCGACCGACCGTATCGGCTACCCGGGGGTAGTCCACTTGTCCGCTGGGCACAAGATCACAGGGTTAGGATCGTGGACATGCGCCAGATCGACCCCGACTTCCTCGCCCTGCCGCTGCGGCGGCTGGCGGACGCGGCCCTGCAGCGCGCCCGTGACCTGGGAGCCGAGCACGCCTCGTTCCGGCTCGAACGCGTGCGCGCCGAGACGCTGCGCCTGTTCGACGCCCGGCTCGAGGGATCCTCGGACGCCGACGACCTCGGCTTCGCCGTACGGGTGATCAAGGACGGCACCTGGGGCTTCGCGTCCGGGATCGAGCTGACCCCGGAGGCCGCGGCCAGGACCGCCGAGGAGGCCGTGCGGGTCGCGGCGGTCAGCGCGCCCATCAACCGCGAGCCGGTGGAGCTGGCCCCCGAGCCGGTGTACGACGACGTGACCTGGGTGTCGGCCTACGAGGTCGACCCCTTCGACGTGCCGCTGCCGGACAAGGCGGCGCTGCTGGCGGAGTGGTCGTCCGGCCTGCTCGGCAGGGTCGACCACGTCTCGGCCTCGCTCATGCAGGTCAAGGAGCAGAAGTTCTACGCCGACACGGCGGGCACGGTCACCACGCAGCAGCGCGTGCGGCTGCATCCCGTCCTGACCGCGATGCGGGCCGACGGCGACCGGTTCGACGACATGCGCACGCTGGCCCCGCCGGTCGGCCGGGGGTATGAGTACCTGACCGGCACCGGCTGGGACTTCCCCACCGAGCTGGCCGAGATCCCCGACCTGCTGGACGAGAAGCTCAAGGCGCCCTCGGTCGAGGCCGGGCCGTACGACCTGGTGGTCGACCCGTCGAACCTGTGGCTGACGATCCACGAGTCGATCGGCCACGCCACCGAGCTGGACCGGGCGCTCGGCTACGAGGCGGCCTACGCCGGCACCTCCTTCGCCACCTTCGACCAGCTCGGCAGCCTGCACTACGGCTCGCCGGTGATGAACGTGACGGGCGACCGCACGGTCGAGCACGGCCTGGCCACCGTCGGCTGGGACGACGAGGGCGTGGCCGGCCAGTCGTTCGACATCGTCCGCGAGGGCACGCTGGTGGGCTATCAGCTCGACCGGCGGATGGCGCTGCTGAAGGGCCTCGGGCGGTCGAACGGCTGCGCGTTCGCCGACTCCCCCGGGCACGTGCCGATCCAGCGGATGGCCAACGTGTCGCTCCAGCCGGCGGCGGACGGCCCCTCCACCGACGAGCTGATCTCACGGATCGAGCGCGGGATCTACGTCGTCGGCGACAAGAGCTGGTCGATCGACATGCAGCGGTACAACTTCCAGTTCACGGGCCAGCGGTTCTACCGCATCGAGAACGGCCGCCTGGCCGGGCAGCTGCGCGACGTGGCCTACCAGGCGACCACGACGGACTTCTGGCGCTCGATGGAGGCCGTCGGCGGCCCGCAGACGTACGTGCTCGGCGGCGCCTTCAACTGCGGCAAGGGCCAGCCGGGCCAGGTCGCGCCGGTCAGTCACGGCGCTCCGTCGGCCCTGTTCCGCGGCGTACGGATCCTCAACACCGTCCAGGAGGGTGGCAGCAAGTGAGCGACGGGGTGACCACACCGCAGGAGACGGTGGAGCGGGCGCTCGCGCTGAGTGAGGCCGACGGCTGCGTCGTCATCGTGGACGAGGGCTCGACCGCCAACCTGCGCTTCGCCGGCAACACGCTGACGACCAACGGGGTCGCGCGCTCGTCCCAGCTCACCGTGATCTCCGTCGTGGGCGCCGGGGTGGGGGTCGTCTCGCGCTCCGCTGTACGGGCCGGTCAGCTGGCCGACGTGGTGGCCGCGGCGGACCGCGCCGCGCGGGAGGCCCGGCCGTCGGAGGACGCCCGGCCTCTGGTGGAGGGCACCGCCGGGGAGGGCTGGGAGCGCCCGGTGGAGCCGACCTCCATCGACGTGTTCGGCGGCTTCGCCCCCGCGCTCGGTGAGGCGTTCGCCGCCGCCGACGCCTCCGGCCGCAGGTTGTACGGCTTCGCCGAGCACAGCATGACCTCGACGTTCGTCGGCTCGTCCACCGGTCTTCGGCTGCGCCACGACCAGCCGACCGGGCGGCTCGAACTGAACGCCAAGTCGGCGGACATGACGCGCTCGGCCTGGACCGGCGTGGCCACCCGCGACTTCTCCGACGTGGACGTGGCCGCCCTGGACGAGACGCTCATCCGGCGGCTCGACTGGGCCAAGCGGCGGATCAGCCTGGAGCCGGGCCGCTACGAGACGCTCCTGCCGCCGACGGCGGTCTCCGACCTGATGATCTACCTGTACTGGTCGGCCGGCGCGCGGGACGCCGCCGACGGCCGCACGGTGTTCTCCCGGCCCGGCGGCGGCACCCGTGTGGGCGAGCGGCTCTCGACGCTGCCGATTTCGCTCCACAGCGATCCGGCGCGGGCCGGCGTCGAGTGCGCGCCGTTCGTCGTCGCGCACTCCTCCAGCCGGGAGCAGTCGGTCTTCGACAACGGCCTGCCCCTGGCCCGCACCGAGTGGATCAGCGACGGCACGCTGGCCAACCTCGTGCAGACCCGGCACTCCGCCGAGCTGACCGGCCTCGCCGCCACCCCGCAGATCGACAACCTGGTCATGACGGGACCGGAGGACGGCCGCTCGCTGGAGGAGATGATCGCCTCGACCGAGCGGGGCCTGCTGCTGACCTGCCTGTGGTACATCCGCGAGGTCGACCCGCAGTCGCTGCTCCTGACCGGGCTGACCAGGGACGGCGTCTACCTCGTCGAGAACGGCGAGGTCGTGGGCGAGGTCAACAACTTCCGGTTCAACGAGTCGCCGGTCGACCTGCTCGGCCGCCTCACCGAGGTGGGCCCGAGCGAGCAGACGCTGCCGCGCGAGTGGAACGACTGGTTCACCCGCGCCGTCATGCCGCCGGTCCGGGTGCCCGACTTCAACATGTCGACGGTCAGCCAGGCCAGCTAGCGTCCTGCGCTCGAAGTCACCGGTCGCCGCCCGCGCGCTCGCCGCGGAAGGCGCCCGCGTCGTGCGCGCCGTCCGCGGCCTCGCCAGGGGCCACCGCCGGCTACGCGCGGTGGCCGCCTCCGGTCACAGCACCTGGTCCTATTCGGCGTCCTCGAGGCGGAAGCCGACTTTCATGCCGACCTGGAAGTGGGCCACCTCGCCGTCCACGATGTGCCCGCGCACCTCGGTCACCTCGAACCAGTCCAGGTGCCGCAGTGTCTGAGCGGCCCGCCTGACGCCGTTGCGGATGGCCTGGTCGACGCTCTCGGCCGAGGTGCCCACTATCTCGGTCACCCGATAGGTGCGGTCCGACATCACGTCCTCCTGCCTGTGCGTGTCGCGCGATCGTATCGCCGTGCGGGCGTCACCCCCGCCATCCCCGGGGTCTACCGTGGAAATCGTGAATCCATGGCGCAGGTTGCGAAAAGACCGCCCGGTCGTTCACCAGGTGACGGACGCCCAGCCGTCGCTGTCCGACGACGTGCGCAAGCGGGAGGTCAGTTACCTCATCAAGATGGGCATCCGGCTCGTGTGCCTCATTCTGGCCGTCGCCGTGCCGGCCCCCTGGCCCGTCAAGGCCCTGTTCGTCGCGGGGGCGGTTCTTTTGCCATACCTTGCCGTTATCGGGGCCAATCAGAGAGGTCACGAGCCTCCTCCGCCCCCCGACTTGACCTCGTCTAGCCAAAACGAGATACCACGCCATCGACGCGAGATCGGGTCGTGACAAAGTCTTGACGCAACCCATGGGTTGGAGGTGTACAGTTTAGCCAAGCGCTCTGGTCCCCCGTCGGAGCGCTGGTGCCGGCGTTCCGGGCCCCCGTCGGAACGCCGATGAAGCGGCGCCGGGTGGTTTGCCCCCGTAACCACCCGGCGCCGCCCTTTTCCCCGGCTTTGCACAGCTCACGGCCGTGCACGAGTCTCGACTTCGCGCAGGTCTCACGGACCGGCCGTCGCGGTCGTCCCGGCAGGGACGGTCCTTCCGCCGAGCGGTCCCCGGCGCCCGCCCTTCCCCTCTACGCGGCGCGCCGGGACCGTGGAAGCAGGCGTCAGGAGTCGGGGGTGCCGGTAGCCGCGCGTGACTGCGCGGCCGCCTCCGACCAGTCCTTCGCCATCCGGGACAGCCGCTCCACCACGTCCGGCGGCGCGGTGCCGGCCCCCTGCGCCAGCCCCACCAGGTAGGCGGTCAGCGGAGCGGCGGGCCGCGCCACTCCGTGCGCCACATCCCTGGTCAGGTCGAGCACCGCGGTCCGGTCCACCCGGGCGGGGTCGATGCCCAGCTCGCGGCAGACCAGAGCCGTCCATTCCTCCAGCACGTTCACGCGCACTCCCTTCACCCGCGCCCTCGGGCCCGCTCGCGGGCCGCGCGGAGATCGTCGACGGTGTCGCAATCGAACCACGGCGGGGTCTCTCCGGGCGCCACCGGAGGGCGCACGGGCACCGGCCCCAGCGGGCCGAGCAGCCCGCGCAGCGACCGCCCCTCGTAGGCGCCGAGCGCGGCCCGCAAGGCCGCCGTCCGCCACGCGCCGGTGAGCCACTGCTCGCGGCCCTCGTCGTCCACGAGCACCGCGCCCGCGCCGTCCTCGGGAAGCGCCGCCACAAGCGCCCTGACGTGGCCGGCGACGACGAACGGCAGGTCGGCGGCGAGCAGGACGACCAGCGGGGACCTCACCTCGGCGAGCCCGGCGCGCAGCGCCGGCACCGGTCCGCCGCCCGGCGGGTCCTCACGGGTGAACAGCACGCCCGGCATGTCTCTGGGCGGGCCCACCACGACCACCGCGCGGGCGTCGCGGACCGCCGCCGCCACCCGCTCGACGAGGGGCAGCCCGCCGACGAGCGCACCGGGCTTGTCCGCGCCGCCGAGCCGCTCGGCCCGGCCCCCCGCCAGGATCACGGCGTCGTACGGCGGCGGGGAAGCCGCCTCACCGGCGCCGGTTCCGGAGCGGGGACGCACGGGTGCTCCCTGGACTCTCTCGGGGCTCCGTCAGCCGCCGATGGCCGACATCGGGCGGGCCGGCTGGAGGAACGCGGGGTCGTCGATGCCGTGCCCGGCCCTCTTCCCCCGCACCGCCGCGAGCCACCGCGCCGCCAGCTCCTCGTCCGAGGCGCCCGAGCGCAGCGCTCCACGCAGGTCGGACTCCTCTGTGGCGAACAGGCAGTTGCGGACCTGGCCGTCGGCGGTGATCCGGACGCGGTCGCAGGCGCCGCAGAACGGCCGGGTGACCGAGCCGATCACGCCCACCCGGTGCGGGCCGCCGTCCACCAGGAACAGCTCGGCGGGGGCGCTGCCCCGCTCGCGCGGGTCGTCCTCGGTGAGGTCGAAGGAGTCCTTCAGCAGCCCGAGGATCTCGTCGGCCGTGATCATGTCGTCGCGGCGCCAGCCGTGCTGGGCGTCGAGCGGCATCTGCTCGATGAAGCGCAGCTCGTATCCCTGGTCGAGGCAGTAGCGCAGCAGCGGCACGGCCTCGTGCTCGTTGACGCCGCGCATCAGCACCGCGTTGACCTTGACCGGCGTGAGGCCCGCCGCCGTCGCCGCGGCGAGCCCGTCCAGCACGTCGCGCAGCCGGTCGCGGTGCGCCAGCCGGACGAACACGTCGCGGTCGAGCGTGTCCAGCGAGACGTTGACGCGGTCGAGACCGGCCCGCGCGAGCGGCTCCGCGAGGCGGACCAGGCCGATGCCGTTGGTCGTCAGCGACACCTGGGGACGCGGGCGCAGCGCGGCGGTCGCGGCCACGATCTCGACGAGTTCCCGCCGCAGCAGCGGCTCGCCACCGGTGAAGCGGACCTCCCGGATGCCGAGCCGCTCCACGCCGATCGTCACCAGGCGGACGATCTCCTCACCGGTGAGCAGTTCGGGCTTGGGCAGCCAGTCGAGGCCCTCCGGTGGCATGCAGTACGAGCACCGAAGGTTGCACCGGTCGGTCAGCGACACCCTCAGATCGGTCGCGACCCGGCCGAACGAGTCAACCAGCACGAGAGGACCTCCCACCCCAGAGAGCCTCAAGCCTAAGCCCTGCCGTCACGATGGCGGCAACGCCGGTCGTCCCGGCATGATTCCCCCGCCCTGGGACGGACCGGGGTCCGTCCCAGGGCGGAGTCGCGGCCGGGGGTGAGCGGCGGTGCGCCGCCGTCGCCGCGGCGCGGCCCTCGGCCAGGCCGGCGAGCGGACCTCCGGGCGGCCGGCGGACCCCGGGTGGCGTTCCTGCCGCCGCCCGCGGTCACCGGTCGCGGCGGCGCTCGATCCGCTTGCGGCGGGCGACCTCGCGGCGGTGCTCGGCCAGCGCGCGCTCACGCTCGCGCCGGTTCGCGCTCGCCTGGCTCTTGGTGCTCTCCAGTTCGAGCCGCAGCGCCTCCTGCGCGGCCGTGCCGCGCCGCGTGACCCGGGCCGCCGCGCGGGCGGCCAGCTTGGCCGCGCGCTTGGGACCGACCCGCCGCTCCCCGCGCTCCCCCATGGGTACGGCGGGGGCCGCCTGCGCGCGTTCGAGCAGGGCGACCCCGTGCCGCATGAGGAACTCGTACAGCTCGGGGTCGGTGGGTTCGGAGCCGAGGACGAACCGGGTCGCGCGGAGCTCGCCGTCCTCGGCGATCTCCAGGACGCCCACCCAGAACGGGCTCTCGAAGTAGACGGACAGGGAAACCACGATGCCTCCACAGGTATGCCGACAGGCGGCTTGGCGAAGCCGCATTCCGGCACACCGGACATCCTCCGAGGCTCCCCGAGGGGACACGTGAGGCGGATACGAGACCGCCGGGCCCGGCTGCGAACCCGGGGACCGGCGGGCGCCCGGGCTACCGACCGGGACCGCGTTTTCGTGTGCGCGGCCAGGATACAGACAGACGCCCGTCCCCGGCTCGGGCGCCTGGATCCGAGTTTTTACGAACGAAGCCCGCGACTGCCGGTCCTGGCCGGCGCGCGTCAGGCGCCGGTTCCCAGGAGTTTGCCGAGAAGCGCGCTCAGCTGGCCACGCTCCTCGGGTGTAAGAGGGTTGAAGGCGTCCTCGAGAAAGGCCGGGATCGATGTCTGAGCCTCGGCCAGCCGCCGCCGGCCCGAGTCGGTGATCGTGACGGCGTAGGAACGGCGGTCGCGCGGGTTGCGTTCCCGGCGTACGTGGCCCGCCTGTTCCAGGTCGTCGCAGATGCCGACCATGACGCTGCGGTCGATGCGCAGTTCCTCGCTGAGCGTCTGCTGGGAGCAAGGGCCGACGGCGTCGAGCATCTGGAGCACGAGATGCTGCCCGACGCCGAGACCTTCCTCGGCGGCGTGGTCGTCCGCGGCGCGCGCCACCGCTGCCGAGGCCCGGCACAGCGCGATGTCGAGCCGCTCGGCCGCCAGCCGCGGAAAGTACGTCACGCGCATCCGCTCGGCCGTCCTGGTCGTGGTCGCCATCGCTCTCCTCTTCGCTCTGTCACCAGCCTACAGCAGACCATCTCGACTCCAATCGTTTGACAGGAGATGATTTGCGGCCATACGGTCGGGATCGTCTGTCAGCAAATTGTTTGTCCACAGATGGAGGGTGGTCGTGCCACCGATCGACGGCCGCAGACAGGCGGCCCTGCTGGTGTTGTGCGCAGCGGTGTTCCTGGATTCGATGGACCTGTCCCTGATGGGCGTGGCGTTGCCCGCCATCGGGCGCGATCTGTCGCTGCCGGAGAGCGTCCTGCAGTGGCTGATGTCCGGATACGCAGTGGCCTACGGCGGGTTCCTGCTGCTTGGCGGCCGGGTGGCGGACCTGTTCGGCCGCCGCCGCGTGTTCCTGCTGTCGTTAGCGATCTTCGCGGCGGCGAGCCTGGCCGGTGGGCTGCTGTCGGCGGGATGGCCGCTGGTCGTCACGCGGGTGGTCAAGGGGGTGGCGGCCGCGCTCACCGCACCCGCCGCGCTGTCGCTCATCACCACCACCTTCGCCGAGGGGCCGCAGCGCAACCGGGCGCTGGGGGTCTACTCGCTGGCCGGGGCGACCGGCTACACCGCCGGGCTGATCGCCTCCGGCCTGCTGACCGAGATCAGCTGGCGGCTGGTGTTCTTCCTGCCGGTTCCGGTCGCGGTGCTGGTCCTGGTGATGTCGCCGCTGGCGCTGCCGCGCGGCCTCCGGCCGTCCGGGACGCGCGAGGGGTTCGACGCCGCCGGCGCGGTCGCGGTCACCGGCGGGGTGCTGCTGCTGGTCTTCGCTCTGACGGAGAGGAACCGGCCCGCGGGCCTGGTGGCCGTGCTGCTGCTGGGCGCCTTCGTGGCCATCGAGCGCCGGCGGCCCGCGCCGCTCGTCCCACTGGAGGTGTTCAGGTCCGGCACGGTGGCCGCCGCCAATCTCGCGGCGCTGGCCTGGGCCTGCGCGACGATCGGCTGGCAGTTCGTCGCCGTCCTCTACCTGCAGGGGGAACTCGGCTACAGCGCGCTGGCCACCGGGCTCGGAATCGTCCCGATGGGGGTGGCCATCGTCATCACCGCCAACCTCGCCGGCAGGCTGATCGCCCGATGGGGACTGGGCCGGGTGGCCGCGGCCGGGATGCTCGTCCAAGGGGCGGGAATCCTGCTGTTCCTGCGAGCCGGCGCCGGCGGCGACTACCTCACCGTGCTGCTGCCCGCGCTGGTCGTCCACGGCGTCGGCAACGGGCTGTCGTTTCCCAGTCTCAACATCGCCGCGGTCGGCGGCCTGCCGGACGAGCGGCAGGGTCTGGCCTCGGGTCTGGTCACCTCCTCCGTACAGATAGGCGCGGGGATCGGCGTCGCGGCACTGGCCGCCGTCATGACCCTGGGCGGGTCCGCGCCGGCCGGTTACCGGATCGCGTTCCTGACGGCGGGCGGCTTCTCCCTGGTGGGCGCCCTCATCGCCGCGTACGGTCTGCGCTCACGCCACCCCGCCCCCGTGCCCACCGCCTGAAGGAGACACATGATGACGCTGGATCTCACCCCCGACGAGCTGTTGAGCACCACCCGTGCCGTCCGCAAGCGCCTGGACTTCACCCGGCCGGTGCCCCGCGAGCTCATCGAAGAATGCGTGGACCTGGCCGTGCAGGCCCCCACCGGGCGCAACCGGCAGCGCTGGCACTTCCTGGTGGTCACCGAGCCGGAACGGCGGCATGCCGTGGCCGACATCTTCCTGCGCGCCCTGCCGCTGGCCGCCGGGCAGCCGCTGACCGAACGCGACCTGTGGCGCATGAACTATCACCGCGGCTCCACCGAGCGGGTCTTCGACGGGCTGCGCCACCTTGCCGACAACATCCACCGGGTGCCCGCGTTCGTCATCCCCGGGGTGGAGGGACGCACCGACCGCGCCCCGGTGGCCGTGCAGGCCGGGGCGTGGGGATCGATCCTGCCCGCCGTGTGGAGCTTCATGCTGGCCGCCCGGGCACGCGGCCTGGGCACGACATGGACCACCGCCCAGGCACCGCTCGAACGCGAACTCGCCGAGGTGCTCGGCGTGCCGTACGAGGAGGTGATGCTGGCCGCGTTCATCCCGCTGGCCTTCACCGTCGGCACCGACTTCAAGCCCGCTCCCCGCATCCCGCGAGAGGAGGTCCTGCACTGGGACCGGTGGTGAACGCGTCAGGCCGGGCCGCCCGCACCCCGGGGCGGCCTGGTCAGGCCGGCACGGCTCGCACGACGTCGGCCACCTCGTCCACCACCGCCCGCGTGGGACGCTGGCACACCAGCCACGTGGTCATCACGGCCTCGGGCAGCCCCTCGACGGGCCGCCAGCGCCAGCCGGGCAGCCGCAGCGCGGCGACGTGCGAGGCGACCAGCGCGGCATCGGACCGCGTCGCCTGCGCGCAGGCCAGAACGTGCTCGGTGAACTGGGCGAATCGCCAGTACGGCCGGACTCCGGCGGCCAGCACGGCCGCCGTGACGCTCTCCCGGGAGGGTTCCCGTTCACGGGCGTGCACGAGCACCCGCAGCGCGTGGAGGTCACCGATCCGGTAGCGCGGCTCGCCGGCCAGCGGATGGCCGGGCCGCACCGCCAGCCCGAGGACCTCCTGACGCAACAGCCACGAGCCGTGGTGACCGGGTGGCTGCCGGTGGACCAGGCACAGGTCAAGCCTGCCCTCGTGCAGCAGGCGGAGCTGGTCGAAGCTGGTGGCCTCCACGTAGTTCAGCTCGGCGTGGGGCAGCGTCCGGTCCACCGCCTCGACGACGGACGACAGCCAGGAACCAGGCGTCGCGGGAGGCACGCCGATGGAGACCACCTGGCGGGCACGAGCCGCTTCCGAGACGATCTCCTGAGTGGTCGCGGCGAGGCCGAGGATCTGCCGGGCGTGCTGCAGCAGCGCCTCTCCGCTCGGCGTCAGCCGCACCCCCCGGGACGTGCGCTCGAACAGCCGCTGCCCGAGTCGCCGTTCCAGATCCATGATCTGCCGGCTCAGCGACGGCTGCGAGACCAGCAGGCGCTGAGCGGCCTGGTAGAACGAGCCCTCCTCGGCCACCGCGGCGAAATAGCGCAGGTGCCGGAGTTCCACGGCTTCTCCCCCGTCTGATCGCTCAGATATGCCTGCAGAACATACCAGAACTGCCCAGAAGGACTTGGACGGCGAGGGATGTCCGGCTCTGTACTGATGTCGACGGTCATCACCGATGGTGACGCGGAACGGTGAGCAGCTCTCCATGCTGCGTTCTTCGAGGAGCACGATGAGGCTTGGCGTGTGTTCGGCCTGCCTGCCGGAGCTGACGCCGCGACAGGCGATCGAGGCGGCGGTCGCGGCCGGGTATGCCGGAATCGAATGGCGGGTCTCCGCTGAGGCCGGCTCACCGGGCCCGGCACACTTTCTGACCAACAACCGCTGCACCCTTCGTCCGGAAGAAGACGACGTTCGCCGGGCGCGGGAGTTGTGCGACCGCGCGGGCCTGGCCGTCATCGGCCTCAGCGGCTACGTCCCGGCCGGCGACGTGCGGGGAGTCGAGCGGCTGATGAGGCTGGCGGACGAGGCGGGAGCACCGCGGGTACGGCTGTGGGCTCCGCGGATGACGGACGGCGGATTCCACCAGGCACTCGGCCGGGGCATCGAGTTCTTCGACGAGGTCGCGGCGCTGGCCGGCCGCTTCGGCGTCCAGGCACTGCTGGAGATGCACCAGCGCACGATCTGCCCCAGTGCGGCATTGGCCAGGCAGGTCGTGGGACACCTGCCCCCGCACCTGGTGGGGGTCGTCTACGATCCCGGCAACGCCGTGGTGGAGGGGTCGGAGGATCCCCGGATGGCGCTGCAGATCCTCGGCGGGCATCTGGCGCACGTGCACATCAAGAACGTCGCCTTCGAACGCCCCGAGGGCGGCGGCCCGTGGCGGCCTCGCTGGATGCCGATGGATGACGGCGTGCTCGACGTGCCCGCGATCCTGCGGCTGCTTCAGGACACCGGCTACCGCGGATGGGTGTCGGTGGAGGACTTCAGCGGTGCCCGGCCGCCGCGGGCGGCCCTCGTGTTCAACGCCGCCTATCTGCGCGGCCACGTCACGTTCGAGGCGCCGGAAGGAGGGCGGCGGTGAACGGAGGAGGGGCGATCGTCACCGGAGGAGCGGGTGTCCTCGGCATGGCCGTCGCCGCTCAGCTGGCCGCCGACGGATTCGACGTGACGCTCTTCGACATCGACGAAGAGGCCGTCGCCGACGCCGCCGGCCGCCTGTCGGCATCCGGTGGCCGAACCGTCCGCGCCTACCGGGTGGACGTGAGCGACCCCGAGGCGGTCCGTGAAGGGATCGCGCGCGTGGAGCACGCGGGCGGACGGCTGGACTGCCTGGTGAACAACGCCGCCGTCAACATCCGCCGTCCCCTGGCCGGGCAGACCCCCGAGAGCTGGGACGCGACGATGGCGGTGAACGTTCGCGGGCCGATGCTGCTGTGCCAGGCGATGCGGCCCTGGTGGCGGCGTCACGGCTGGGGCCGGGTCGTCAATGTGGGCTCCCGCACCTGGCTCGGCGGCGGCCCGACGGGGTACGTCACCTCCAAAGCGGCCGTCGTCGGCCTGACCCGGACCCTTGCCGTCGAACTGGGCCCCATCGGTGTCACCGTCAACGCCGTGGCGCCCAGCGTGGTGGAGACCCCCTTGACCAGGGCGGGGCGTAGCGCCCGGGAGTTCGAGGAGTTCACCGGCCGTCACCGGGCGATGACACCGCTGGGCCGGCTGGCCCGGCCCCAGGACGTGGCCGACGCCGTCGCCTTCCTCGCCGGCGACCGGGCGAGCTTCATCACCGGCGAGGTCCTGCACGTGTGCGGCGGCGCCCAGCTCGCCCCCTCAGCCTGACGGAGTCCCCGTGCCCTACTTCGAACGCTCCGGCGTGCGCCTGTTCTACGCCGACTACCCGCCCGCCTCCTCGGCCCGGCCGCCGCTCAATCTGCTCCTCGTGCACGGCATGTGGGGCGCGGCCGAAGGCTGGATCTACCAGATCCCCGCATTGCGGTCCCGCTACCGCACCGTGGCGATCGACCTGCGCGGCCACGGACGTTCCGGCAGCCCGCCGACGGGCTATGACGTCGGCGACCACGCCGAGGATCTGGCGGCCCTGATCCGCCACGCCGGCCTGGCGCCGGTCGTCGTGCTCGCCCACTCGATGGGCTGCTCGGCGGCCACCGTCCTGGCCGCCTGCCACCCCGATCTCGTCCACGCTCTGGTGGTGATCGACCCCGACTACGCCGGCGACCCCGGCGATCGGGAGTGGATGGCCCGGCTGGCCGACGACCTGGAGGGCCCGGACGCCGACCAGGTCGCCCAGGAGCTGTTCAGCGACCGCTTCCACACTCCGGCCACCCCGGGGCACCTGCGTACCTGGCACCTGCTGGAGGTCCTGTCTCGACCGGCCTGGCTCAGGGCACAGACCTTCCGGCACAGCGCCTTCGGTCCCGGCAGCCTGCGCTTCCGTCCCCAGGCCGAGCCGGTCCTGCGCCGCCGCCGCCAGCCGGTGCTGGCCTTCCACCGCCACGCGGCACGGGCCCAGGTGGAGCGGATGTGCCTGTCCCACGACTACAGCCAGGTGGTCCTGCGCCCGCAGGCGGGCCACTTCATCCACCAGGAACTGGCCGGCGACGTCAACGACTCCCTCATGCGCTGGCTGTCGGCCCTTCCCCGATAACCCGCAGGAAAGGAAAGCAGCAGTGGCAGTCGACGAAAGCCTGGCACCGCCGGGCGCTCCGATGTCCTCCTCACCCGTCCGAGCCCGCGCCTGGGGCGTCACCGCCGTGCTGGTCCTCTCCGCGGTGGTGGTGTTCCTCGACAAGGCCCTGCTGGGCCTGGTCGCCAAGCCGATGAGCGCCGAGCTCGGCATGTCCGCCGCCGGTTTCGGCAGCCTGGGCAGCGCCTCCTACGTGCTTTTCGGCGTGACCTGCATCGCCGTCAGTTTCACCGCACAGCGGATCTCCCCGCGGTGGGTCCTGCTGGCCTGCGGCCTGCTGTGGGCAGCCGGCCAGGTGCCCGCCGTCGTCGCCGCCACCGGCGGCATGCTGTACGCCAGCAGGATCCTGGTCGGGGCCGCGGAAGGACCGGCCAACCCGCTGTCCATGACCGTGCTGTACTCGTGGTTCCCCAACGAGCGGCGCGGCCTGCCGCAGGCGCTCTACACGGCGGGCGCCGCGGTCGCGAAGATCGCCATGGCGCCCCTCCTGACCTTGGTCATCATCGGATTCGGCTGGCGAGCCGGGTTCCTCACCGTCGGAGCGCTCGCGCTCGGCTGGTCGCTGCTGTGGCTGGCCACCGGGCGGCTCGGCCCGTACGGGGCCGCCCCCGGCCGGGGCGGCCGGCCGCGGCACCGTCAGGTCGCCGGCGTCCCCTGGCGCCGCGCGCTGCTCAACCGCACGTTCATCGGGTGCCTCATCGCCTACTTCGCCCAGAACGCACTCGCCGCCATCGTCTTCACCTGGCTGCCCTCCTACTTCGAGAACGCCCTCGGATTCTCCCCGGAGGCGGCCGGGTCGCTGTTCGGCCTGCCCAGCGCGCTCGGCATCGTGGCACTGGTCGCCTCCGGAGCGGTCACCGACCGGCTCCTGCGCGCGGGCATCACCTCCAGACGGGCCCGCGGCCTGCTCGGCGGCGCCTGCCTGGCCGGCGCCGGCATCCTGCTGACCGGCCTGCCGCTGATTCACGCGCCGATCCCCGCCATCGCCCTCCTGATGCTCGGCTACGGCATATCCGTCACCGTCAACACCTTCGCCAACCCGGCCGTGGCCGAGCTCGTGCCTCCCCACCAGCGAGCCGGCATCCTCGGCGTCTTCTCCGGGCTCAGCGTCACCGCCGGGATCGCCAGCCCCGTCATCACCGGATGGCTGCTGGACCGAGCCGCCACCCCGCAGGCGGGCTACACGACCGCCTTCCTGCTCAGCGGCATCCTGCTCGCCCTCGCCGGAGCCCTGTTCGCCCTTCTGGTCCACCCCGAACGCGACCGCCACACCAGGAGTGACCATGTTCCAGCCTGAAATCCCCCACGACCGCAGCCTGCCGAACCTCACCCCTGACGAACTGCTCAGCACGACCCGCGCGGTACGCCGCAGGCTGGATGTGACCAGACCGGTCCCGCGCGAGGTGCTCCTCGACTGCACCCGCCTGGCCCAGCAGGCCCCCAGCGGACGCAACCGGCAGCGATGGGACTTCGTCTTCGTCACCGACCCCGACCGGCGGCGCGCCCTGGCCGACCTGTGGCGACGCGGCCTGACCAGCCCCGCCGCGACGCAGTCCCACAGTGACCCCAGCCGCAGTGGCCCCAGCCGCCACGACTTCACCGCCGAGTCGGGCTGGCACGCGATCGCCGAGAGCCTGCGCCACCTGGTCGGCATCCTGGACCAGGTGCCCGTCCTGCTGGTGCCCTGCATCCGTGTGGGGTCGCGGGCGGAACTCGACGATCCTGCGACGCAGGCCGGCACCTGGGGCTCGGTGCTGCCCGCCGTGTGGAGCTTCATGCTGGCGGCACGCAGCCGCGGGCTCGGCACCGTATGGACCACACCCCACCTCAACTACGAACGCCAGGCGGCCGCACTGCTCGGCCTGCCGTACGAGACGACCGTCCAATGCGCGCTCATCCCCGTCGCCTGGACGATCGGCACCGAATTCAAACCCGCCCGCCGGGTCCCGGTCACCGAGGTCGTCCACTGGAACTCCTGGCAGAGCGCGCAGTAGGCGGACGGCGGCCGCCGCACCCGGGTCAGATCCGCCCCAGCAGGACCCAGCCGAGCGCGGCCAGGGTGAGGACCTTCACGACCTCCAGCGCCACGTAGTAGAGGTGCGCCCTCGACCGGTGCCGCGCCGGGTCCTCGCCGGACAGGACGCGGTCGGACCTGCGGTTGAGCGGCGGACGCACGGCGGCGATCTGGATCACCAGGACGGCCGCGGCGACCGCCGTGAGCGCGACCGCGGCGGTGCCGGGCGATCCGGTCGCGACCGCCACGATCACGACGACCGCCAGCACGGCCTCGGCGGCGTTGAGCGCGCGGAAGACGAGCCGGCCGATGCCGAGCCCGATCGGGATCGTGACCCCCGGCGCACGGAACTTCAGGGGCGCCTCCAGGAAGGAGATCGCCAGCACCATCCCGAGCCAGACGAAGACGGCCGCGCCGCCCACGGCGGCCGAGGCGGGGTTCATTCTCGCTCTCCTCTCGCGCACGCGAAACCGGCGGGGCGGGCGGGACCGGGCCCCGCCGAGCCGTCCCGCCGGTCACGGCCCGCGCCCTCGCCCTCTCCCTCGCTCAGGGTTCCACGCGTGCTCCCCGGTTCCCGATCCAGGGTCGCGCGCCGATCGCGGCGAGATCGCCGGCGTCAGCTCCAGCCGGTCCGTCGCCGCAGCCAGGCCAGCGCCGCCCGGCCCTGCGCGAGCTGGAACGCGCGGAGCGTGGGCAGGCCCGGCGGCGGGGGAAGGCTTCCCCGCTGCAGGAAGAAGCCGGTCACGGCGGCCAGGACCGCGGTGACCGCGTCGCCGTCCGCCTTCGCCGCGACCGGGTGGCCGTCGAAGACCTCGGCCGGCGGCGGCCCACCCTGCATGGCCACGCTCGGGAGCATCCCGAGCAGGTCGAACCACGGAGCCGCCAGGCACGCCCAGGGCCAGTCCACCACATACACGCGCCCGTCCGCGGTGAGCAGCAGGTTGTCGGCCCGGAGGTCGGCGTGGGCCAGCGTGTCGCCCTCCACCGCCCGGCCCCAGACCGCCTCCAGCTCCGCCAGCCGGTCCAGGTGCCGCCGGGCCCACGCGGCGTCGGATCCGTCCACGGCGAGGCCGTCCGGGCCGGCGGCCAGGCGCCGCCATCCCTGGTACTCCTCCGCGAGCCGCTCGGCGGCCGGCGGCACGGCCACGGGCGCGGGGGTGAGCGACTCGGCCAGCTCGGCCATCGCGCCGAGCACGAGGTCGAGCTCGGCCGGAACCCAGGGCTGGGCCGGCGTGCGGCCCTCGACGTCCTCGAACAGCAGGACCACCCAGTCGTCCTCGTCGAAGGACGCGAGCAGCCGTGGCGCGGGCGCCGTGGCCGGCAGCGCGGCGGCCACCCGGGCCTCCGCCCGGTGGATGCCGGGGCTGATCGGGTTCGGCTCGGGCCCGACCGCCTTGACGAAGGCCCTGCCGCCACCCGCGAGCCGCAGGCGGGCCGCCACGCCCGGGGAGAACCCGCCGGGCTGGCTGACGGCCTCGGTCACGCGGTCCCCCAGGTGCGTCTCGACGGCCAGCCGCAGGCGCGCGGGCACCGCGGTCCACGGCAGTCGTACGCCGCCGGCGGGCGGGGGCGGGCCGTCGCCGCCGCGATCCCGGGATTCGTCGCTCATTTCGGCATGATGGGCGACGGGCGGGTAGGGCGGCAAACGACTTTTCCGCCGCGATATTCGGTTGGGATTCCCGCCCGGCGCCCGGCACAGTGGATCTCGACCGAGGAGGAGTTTCACATGCCGAAGCACATCGCCCCGAAGGTGCTGTCCTGGGCGAGCGAGATCGACGACGGGACGATCGACCAGGCCGCCCGGGCGGCGCGCCTGCCGTTCGTGCCCGGTCACGTCGCGCTCATGCCGGACGCGCACGTGGGCATCGGCGCGACGGTCGGCTCCGTGATCCCCACGGAGGGCGCGATCATCCCGTCCGCCGTCGGCGTGGACATCGGCTGCGGCATGGTCGCGACCGAGACCACGCTCACGGCCGCCGACCTGCCCGACTCGCTCGACCCGCTGATGCGGCTGGTGGAGCGGCGCATCCCGGCGGGCGTGGGCAAGGGGCACGACGACCGCGCGGTGGACCGCGCGCTCGGTGAGCTCGGCCGGCCGCACACCGGCCTGACGCCCAAGCAGGAGAACACCGTCGCCTGCCAGTTCGGGACCCTCGGCTCGGGCAACCACTTCGTGGAGGTCTGCCTCGACGAGCGCGACCGGGTCTGGACCGTGCTGCACTCCGGCTCGCGCGGGATCGGCAACCAGCTCGCCACCGCACACATCAACGGCGCCAAGCGGCTCATGCGGAGCCTGGGGGTCGGGATGGAGGACCACGACCTCGCCTACTTCACCCAGGGCACCCCGGAGTTCACCGCCTACATCGAGGACATGCTGTGGGCGCAGCGCTACGCGATGGCGTCGCGGGCACGGATGGACAGGGTGCTGGGCGAGGCGCTGTTCCGCGTCGTCGGCACGGGCGCCCGGGTCCGGACGATCAACTGCCATCACAACTTCACCCAGCTGGAGACCCATCAGGGCAAGGAGCTGTGGATCACCCGCAAGGGCGCGATCAAGGCGGACACCGGGGACGAGGGCGTGATCCCGGGCTCGATGGGCACCCGGTCGTACATCGTGCGCGGGCGGGGCAACCCGCTGTCGTACAACTCCTGCTCGCATGGCGCGGGGCGCAGGATGTCCAGGAGCCGGGCCAAGCGCGAGCTGTCGCCGGCCTCGCTCAGGGAGGCGATGCGCGGCCGGACCTGGAACGCCGACCGGGCCGCCGCCCTGGTCGACGAGCACCCCGAGGCGTACAAGCCGATCGACCAGGTGATGGCGGACCAGAAGGACCTCGTGGAGGTCCGGCACACGCTGCGCCAGGTCTTCAACTACAAGGGGTGAACGGAGGGGCGCCGCGGTTGCGCCCCCACGGTCTCGCGGGGCGCTGAGCCGGACGGACGGGCGCCGGCCGGACGCAGGACGAAGCCGCTCGCCACCCGGGCCGGGATCCGGTAGGGCGAGACGCCGAGGTCCTGCTCCGGCACCGTGTAGTCCAGCCGGGCCAGCCGCGGCGCGAGGGCCTCCAGCAGGCCCACGGCGACCGGCTCGCCCGGGCACCGGTGGCCGGCCGCCGGGTCGCCCCCGCCCTGCGGGATCAGGTCGTACGGGCCGATCTCCCGGCCGATGAAGCGGCGCGGGTCGAACGCGCACGGGTTCGGCCAGAGCGCCGGGTCGTGGTTCTGGCCCCAGACGTCGAGCAGCACGAGCCAGTCGGCCAGGATCGGCTCGCCCTTCCAGGTGAGGTCCTTGGCGGCCTTCCCCGCCACGAACGGCGCGAAGGGGTAGAAGCGCCGCACCTCGTGCGCGAACGCCTCGGCGTACGTGCCGTCGGCGTCCTCGGCCAGGCGGACGCGGGTGACCGGCCAGCAGTGCAGCGCGTGCGCGGCGAACATGACAAACCAGCTCACGGCGACGGTGGGGCGCACCAGGTTGAGCAGTTCGACCGCCGCGATCCGGGGCGCGAGCGGCTCCCCGTCGGGCTCCGTGTGGCGGGCGGCCACGGCGAGCGCCGAGGTGTCCGGCACCCGCAGGGTCCCGCGCCGCACGTCCTCGACCAGTCCCGCCAGCCACGCCTCGCGGCGCCTGCGGGCGGCGCGGGCCCGCCAGTGCCGCGGGCCGGGTGACCCGAAGCCGTCGACCATCGCGACGAGGTCGGCGGCGAGGGGCCCGGTCTCCTCCTCGGTGAGCGGGATGCCCGCCCACCGGCACGCCCCCCGGGTGATGACGCGGGCGGCCTCGTCGAAGAGCACGGCGTGTCCCCTGTCCGGCCACGTCGCCACCGCCGCGTCCCACGCCGCGGTGGTCTCACCCACGAGCGCGGCGACGCTTTCCGGCGTCATGAGCGACATGAACATGCCCTTGCGCGCCCGGTGCGCGGCCTGGTCGAGCGTGTGCACGCCGCCGTGGCCGAACAGCGTGCTCTTGATCGGCTCGGGCAGCGCGGGAGCCCGCTGGACGTGGTTGTCGTCGTAGAAGAAGCGGACGGCGTCAGGCCCGCGCAGCACGACGGCGCGCTGGCCCATCAGCCGGGTGTGGACCATTTCCCCCTGGGCCTCCCGCCAGCGGGCCGGCAGCCAGGCGTAGCCCTCGAGCAGCAGGAGCAGCGTGGTGTCGAGCAGCGGCATATCGTCCTGCCTGCCCCGATTCGCCCCTCGAAAACGGCCTGGCACACGGTCCGGTCGGGTACGGCGGTCAGCCGCGGATGCAGACGCCTCCGTTCAGCGTGAAGCCGGTGGGCTCGGGGTTGGCGCCCGTGGAGGTGCCGGTGAAGCCGATCTGCAGGGACCCGCCGGGCTGGATCACCGCGTTCCACGGCGTGCTCGCGGCGGTGACGTCCTTGCCCGACTGGGACCAGGTGGCCGACCAGCCGCTGGTGATCTTCTGCCCCGCGTCGGGGAGGACGAAGCGCAGCGTCCAGCCGTTCGTCGCCGTCTGGCCGAGGTTGGTGATGGTCACGCTAGCCGTGAAGCCGCCGCCCCAGGGCCACCAGTCGTACTTGACCTTGCAGCTGACCGGGGGCGGCGAGTACGTCGGGTAGCCTCCCGACGCCCGGGCCGTTATCAGGTCGGACGGCAGGCTGAGGTTGCCCGCGGCGTCCTGCGCCACCATGAAGTAGACGTACGACTGGCCGGTGACGAGGTTGCCCTCGGTGAAGTGCGTGCCGATGGCGGTGCCCACCGGGATCCAGGCGGTGTCGGTGCGCCGGTAGACGTCGTAGCCCGTGACGCCGACGTCGTCCGTGGACGGGGTCCAGCAGAACGACGTCCCCTTGAAGTCGGGCAGGCAGTCGGCCTGGATCCCGGCGGGCTTCGTCGGCGGGGTCGTGTCGCCGGTGCCGGGGCTCGGCGACACGGACATGCCGGTGACCGCCGTGGTGCTGAACGGCGCGGTGGGACGGCTGGTGTTGCCCGCGGCGTCCTTGGCCACGATGTAGAAGGTGTAGGTGCGGCCGATGGTCAGGCCGGTGACGACGGTCAAGGTGCCGGTGGTGGTGGCCGCCTTGACGAAGCCGTCGGGGGTGAGGCGGTAGATCTCGTAGCCGGTGACGCCGACGTCGTCGGAGGACGGCGTCCAGCACAGGCCCACCACGCCCTGGGGCGTGCCGCCCGTGGGCAGGGGCGGCGGGCAGGGCCGCACCTCGCCCGGGGTCGTCGGCGGCGTGGTGTCCGTCCCCGCCGGGCCGCTCCCCGTCGGCTGCGGCGTGGGTTCGCCCGAGGACGCGGAAGCGGCGTACACGACGCTCGTCGCGAGGACGGGCGGAGCGGCGATGTTGGCCGCGAGCAACGCGGCGGCGACGGCGCCCGCCGCGGTCCACGCGGCCGGCCACGACAGTCTGGACACGAGCCACCCTCCGGGACGACGATCCGCCGACGGCATCGCCCGGATCATCGTTCGCCCAAGCGGGCCCGTCAAAGGGGCGTCCGCGTCCGCGCCGGTCGTCCCGTAAGGAATCTGAAATTTTCAGCCCGGCGGGCCGTTGTTACCGTCGCGGGATGAAGATCGTGGTCACCGGCGCGGCCGGTTTCATCGGGAGCCGGGTCGCCGGGCTGCTGCGCGACGCCGGGCACGAGGTGCGGGGTTTCGACCTGCGCGGCGGCGAGGACGTCACGGCCGGCGACGTGCGGGACGAGGACGCCGTCGGCCGCGTCCTCGACGGCGCCGGCGCCGTCGTGCACCAGGCAGCCAAGGTCGGTCTCGGCGTCGACGTGCGGGACCTGCCGGACTACGTGTCGGTCAACGCGCTCGGGACCGCGGTGCTGCTCGCCGCGATGGCGCGGCGCGGGATCACCCGGCTGGTCCTGGCGTCGTCGATGGTGGTCTACGGCGAGGGCGTCTACGACTGCGCGGAGCACGGCCGCCAGCGCCCCGGCCCCCGGGCCGAGGAGGACCTGGCCGCGGGCCGGTTCGAGCCGGCGTGCCCGCGCTGCGGGCGGGCGCTGACGCCGGGGACCGTGGAGGAGGACGTCCCGGCCGATCCGCGCAACGCGTACGCCACGAGCAAGCTCGCCCAGGAGCACCTGGCGGCCAACTGGGCCCGCGAGACCGGCGGCGCGGCGGTCGCCCTGCGCTACCACAACGTGTACGGCCCCGGCATGCCGCGCGACACCCCCTACTCGGGGGTGGCCGCGATCTTCCGGTCCGCGCTGGAGGCCGGGCGGGCGCCGCTGGTGTTCGAGGACGGCGGCCAGCGCAGGGACTTCGTCCACGTCGGGGACGTCGCGGCGGCCAACCTCGCCGCGCTGGACGCGCTGGAGTCCGCCCCGCCCGGGCGGCTTCGCGCGTACAACGTGGCCAGCGGCGAGCCCCGCACGATCGGCGACCTGGCGGACGCGCTCAGCGCGGCGCGCAGCGGACCCGCCCCCGAGGTCACCGGCCGCTACCGGCTCGGCGACGTGCGGCACATCGTGGCCTCCCCCGACCGCGCCGCCGCCGACCTGGGCTTCCGGGCCCGGGTCCGCTTCACCGACGGCATGCGGGAGTTCGCCCACGCCCCTCTGGCGACGGCCGGCTGAATCACCAGGGAGATCTCACGAACCCCTGTAGCAGCAGGCCGAGCACCGCCTGCGCGGCCAGCAGGCGGCGGTCTCCCTCACGCCCGGCTCCCGTGCGCCCGGCCGCCGCGGCGACCCACAGGGCGTACGGCAGCCAGATCCGCTCCACCTCGCCCCGGGTGACGCCGCTGACGTCGAGGGCGAGCACCGCGGCCAGCGCCGCCACGGGCAGGATCCGCTCCCCGGCCCGCCCCGGCGCCACCAGCCCGGCGGCGGCGGCCGGGCCGGTCAGCAGGGCGAGCACGGCCAGGTTCGCGACCAGGAAGTACAGGTACGGCCGGGCCGCGCCGGGATCGGCCGCCCACTCGGCGTGGGTGGCGAGCACTCCGGCCGGCCACCAGAACCCCCCGGCGGCGAACAGGGCGCTCACCCCCGCCATCGCGGCCAGGCAGGCGGCCACGGTCGTACGCGGCACCTCCGCGGCGACCGCCGCCACGAGGGGGACGAGCAGGTAGGGCACCAGGCCGTAGCTGAGGTAGGGCAGCGCGCCCAGGGCCAGCCCCGCGCCGAGGCCGAGCGCCACCCGGCCCGCCCGGCTCCGCGCGCCGAGCACCAGCAGCGCCGTCCCCCACGCCCCCACACCGGCGAAGAACGCGTCCATGGTCGTCGCGATCCACACCGCCGCCGGGCACAGGGCGAGGTACGGCAGCGCCCGCCTGGCCGCCTCCTCCCCCGCGACGCGCCACACGGCCAGCCCGATCGCGGCCGTGGCCGAGCATCCCGTCACGACCACGAGGACGGCGGCCCAGAACGGCCCCGGCAGCCCGGCGGCCGCAAGCGCCCACAGCACCAGCACCGGCAGCGGCGGATGGCCGCGCACGTGCGTGGGGTAGGCCGGCAGGTCGCGGGTGAACCCGGCGAGCCAGCCGAGGGGGTCGTCTCCCACGGCCCCGAGCCCGGCCAGGTACTCCTGCGGGTGGGTGAACGGCCACGCCAGCCCCTCCCCCGACACGGCCAGCAGGACCGTCCACGCGAGCGACGCGGCGAAGGCCGCCGTCAGCGCCGCGCGCATCGGCAGGTGCGCGGTCAGCCGGGGCAGCGCGGGGACGGCGACCGCGGCGAAGGCCGCGGCCGCAAACAGCGCGAGCGTGGGCAGGCGCGCCAGCGCGTGCAGCGGCGGGAGGTGGTCGATGCGCAGCACCCCGCGGGCGTGCAGCACACCGCCCACCGCGAACGCGCCCGCCACCAGGGTGGCCCAGCCGGCCAGCGCCTCCCGTCGTCCGATCACGGCCACACGCTAGGCCCGCGGTGCCGACGTCCCCGCCCCGTGGACGGTCCCGTAGTCACTTCGTAAGAACTGGGCGGCTCCCGCGGCCCTACGTTCTGCGCATGCAGATCGATGTGGTGCTTCCCTGCCTCGACGAGGCGGCGGCGCTGCCCTGGGTGCTCGGCCGGATGCCGGACGGCTGCCGCGCCATCGTGGTGGACAACGGATCCACCGACGGGTCGGCCGAGGTCGCCGCCCGGCACGGCGCGCTCGTGGTGACCGAGCCGAGGCCGGGCTTCGGCGCCGCCTGCCACGCGGGACTGGAGGCCGCGACCGCCCCCGTCGTGTGCTTCATGGACGCCGACGCCTCCCTCGACCCCCGGCAGGTGCCGTACGTCGCGGAGGGGGTGGTGAGCGGCGCCGCCGACCTGGTGCTCGGCCGCCGCAGGCCCGTCACCGGATCGGCGTGGCCCGCGCACGCCCGGCTGGGCAACCGGGTGCTCGCCTGGCGGCTGCGCCGCCGCACCGGCGCCCCGCTGCACGACCTCGGTCCTATGCGCGCGGCCCGCCGTACGGCGCTGCTGGCCCTGGGCCTGCGGGACCGGCGGTTCGGCTATCCGCTGGAGATGGTGCTGCGGGCGAGCGAGGCGGGCTGGCGCATCGGCGAGGTCGAGGTCGACTACCTGCCGCGGGTGGGCCGCTCGAAGGTGACGGGGACCGTCCGCGGCACGGTGCGGACGGTCCGCGACATGTGGCGGGCGGCGTGACGCCGGCCACGGGCGGGACCGCGACGCAGGTCGTCGTCATCGCCAAGGCGCCCGTGCCGGGGACGGTCAAGACCCGGCTCACCCCGCCCTACACCGCGCGGGAGGCCGCCGCGCTCGCCGAGGCGGCGCTGCGCGACACGCTGTCGGCCGTCGCCGCCGCCCCCGCCGCGCGCCGGGTGCTGGCCCTGCTCGGCGAGCCGGGGCCCTGGCTGCCCGCGGGCTACGACGTGGTCGCGCAGCGGGGGGACGACCTGGCCGCGCGGCTGGCCGCCGCCTTCGCCGACGCGTGGGCGGCCCTGCCCGTCCCGGTCGTGCTCATCGGCATGGACACCCCGCAGGTCACCCCCGCGCTGCTGGCCGAGGCCGGGCGGTCGCTGGACGGGCACGACGTCGTGGTCGGCCCGGCCGCCGACGGCGGGTTCTGGCTGCTCGGGCAGCGCAGGCCCGACCCCGCCCTGCTCGCCGGGCTGCCGATGTCCCGGCCCGACACCGGGGCGCTGCTGATGGAGCGGATCCGCGCAGCGGGCGTGCGGACCGCCCTGCTGCCCGAGCTGACCGACGTGGACACCGCCGCCGACGCGCGCGCGGTGGCCGCGCGGATCCCCACCTCCCGGTTCGCGACGACGCTGGCGGGCCTCGGCACGGACGTCCCCGCGTGATCGGCCCCCTCTACGCCGAGTCGCTGGACGGCGCGCGGGTCGAGGTCGAGTCGGCCGACGGCGGCACGTGGCCGCTGGAGTCGCGGCGCTGGCTCCACGGCGCCGACGGGGACGAGGCCATGCTCGCCCGCTGCGCCGACCCGACACTCGACGTGGGCTCGGGACCGGGGCGGCTGACCGTGGCGCTGACGAGGCGCGGGGTGCGGGCGCTCGGCATCGACGTCACCCCCCGGGCAGTCCGGCTCACCCGCCTGGCCGGCGGGCGCGCCCTGTGCCGTGACGTGTTCGGCCACGTGCCCGGCGCCGGCCGCTGGGGCACCGTGCTGCTGGCCGACGGCAACATCGGCATCGGCGGCGACCCCGACGCCCTGCTGCGGCGGGTCCGCGAGCTGCTGCGCCCCGGCGGCGAGGTCGTCGCCGAGCTCGATCCTCCCGGCGCCGCGACCCGCGCGGAACGGGTCCGGCTGCGCCGGGAGGGCCGGGTCACCGGATGGTTCGCCTGGGCGCGGGTCAGCGTGTCCGGCATCGGGCCGCTCGCCGCGCGCACCGGCTTCCGCGCGGCGGAGGTGTGGACCGAGGCCGGCCGCTGGTTCTCCGTCCTGAGCTGAACCGGGTGCGGCGGCCGTTCGCCCGCGGGTCATCCGATCGCGCCGCCTCGAACCACCCCCGTCCCTCCGGCACCCGGCTCAGGGACGGGTGTAGAGACGGTAGGTGGCCAGGACGTTGAGCCGGTGCAGGTTCCGGCACAGCTCGAGCATGCCGCGCCGGGCCGCGTCCTGGGGGATGTGATACCGCGCGAGCGCGGCGGACAGCTCCGGGTCCAGGCCCTCCGCCCACGGGTCGGTGCACGCCTCCGTGGCATCCTCCAGGGTGCGGCCCGCCTCCACGGCTGCGAGCACCTCGTCGTGCAGCCGCTCGAGGTAGGCGAGCAGCGCGTCGATGGCCGCATGGCCGTCCCCGGAGGGCCCGTGACCCGGCACGATGGTCACCAGATCGGGCAGCGCGTCCTTCATCCGGCGGAGGGTCCCGGCGTACGGCTCGGGACCGCCCTGCAGCAGCATGTGGGCGGTCCCCGCGTGACACAGGAGGTTCCCCGTCCAGGCGACGCGGGCGTCGGGCACGTAGACGACCGTGTCGCCGGGCCCGTTCCCGGGGCCGAAGTGCCACAGCTCCACCGCTCGCCCGCCCAGGTCGATCTCGGCGAAGCCGTCGAACACGACGTCGGGAGTGCGCCATCGGGTCACGGCGTCGAAGAGCGCCTCGTCGCCGTACATGTTGCCCGACCTGACCCGCTTCTCGTAGCCGAGGTCGGCCATGTTCTCCTTGTTCGCCCGCGACGACACGATGACGGTGTCGGCGGGGAACGCCATGTTCCCGAAGGTGTGGTCACCGTGGTAGGTCGTGTTGACCAGGAACCGCGACGGCCGGTCGGTCAGCTCGGCGACCAGCCCCTGGATCCGCCCGGACACCTCCGGGGTGATCCCCGCGTCCACGACCAGGGCGGCGTCCCTGCCGACGACGAGCCCGTTGTTGTCCTTGGGCGGGATGGTCGCCATCAGCGCGTGGACACCGTCCGCGAGGGCATGCGGCTCCAGCCGCAGGCCCGAGGGCGAGAGGTTCGGCCCCGAGTATCCGGTCGGCCGCTCGGACAGCTCGCGTTCCGGGATGTGAGCGGTCGGGTTCATCCCTCGCTCCTCAGCAGATGGGTGGTGAGGGGGTTGAGCTCGACGGGGCCGTCCTCGCCGATGACGACGGTGCCGCCGAGGTTGGTCAGGCGATCGCCGATGACGGCGTTGGGCTCGAAGGCGAAGGTCATCCCCGGCATCAGGGGGAGCTGGCCGCCCATCGTCGGCAGGTCGAAGAGCCGGCCGTACCGCGCCGCCTCGGGCAGCCTGCGCAGACCGGCGCCGAAGCCGCCGACGGGGCCCATCGGGTTGAGCGTGTGGACCAGCGGGTGGACGTTCCAGGCGCCGGCGTCGCGCAGCGGCCCCTCCATGGCCTCCACCAGGTCGCCGAAGGTGGCGCCCGGACGGGCCGCGGCCAGACCCGCGTCGTAACTGGCACGGGCCACCTTCGCCCCGGTCTCGATGTCCGGGTGCGGCTCGCCCACGGCGATGGCCACCTGGTGCTGGGTCTCCTTCATCCCGAAGCGGCAGAACACCTCGGCCATGACCACGTCGCCCTCCTCGACGACGCGCGGCGCCTGGGGACGGTAGGACCAGGCGGGCGGCCCCCAGGAGACGAAGCCCGGCCCGGACGACAGCAGCATGCCCGGGGCGGCGAGACCGCGCCGGAACGCCGCCGCCATGCCGGCCGCGTAGACCTCCGCCTCGCTCACCCCCGGCCGGGCGGCTTCCACCATGGCCTCGGCCATCGCGTCGCCCGTCTCGGCCGAGTATCGGATGACGGCGAGCTCCTCCTCCGACTGCCGGATGGTGGCGAGCAGGTAGTTCAACCCGACGGGTTTGAAGGTCGCCTCCGGCAACTCGGCCAGCACCTGGGACCACAGCCCGTACGGCATGATCGGATTGATGTGGAACGGCGGGTAGGGGTCCAGCCCCAGCACCCCGACGGACGCCGTCTCCAGGTGGTGCTCCCTGAGGACCTCCGCCACGCCTGCCGCGTGCTTGGCCACCCGGATGCGCTCCGGGGGGATCCACAGCTCCTCGCCCCGCCTGCTCGCCTGGATGTGGTCGGCGACGGGGAGCGTCGACCAGGTCAGCTCGACGGGATCGGCGTCGCGGCAGAACACGACGATCGCGCCGGGCCGGTCGTTGGTGAAGTAGGCGTCCGGGGCGAAGGGGGCGAGATCGACGCACTCGTGCTCGCCGTACGCGATGAGCGCCTGCACGCCCTCGGCCTCCATGATGCCGCGGGCGATCGCCCAGCGGCGGTCCCGCTCCGCCAGTGAATAGGTGGGAATGCTCATGCCGCCGAGGCTAGGAACGGACGCGTCCGCACCGCCTCCGTCATGTGACGGTAGTGGCGGCCACGTCACCCGGGTCCGCTTAGGTCATCACGAACCTGGCGAGCTCGGCGCGCGAGGTGATGCCCAGCTTGGGGAACGCCTTGTACAGGTGGTAGGCGACCGTACGCGGGCTCAGGAAGAGCTGCGTGCCGATCTCCCGGTTCGACGCCCCGCCCGCCGCCAGCCGCACCACGTGGAGCTCCTGCGGGGTGAGCGTGGCCAGCGGGTCGCGGCCGTGGTCGCGGGGGGACGGCGAGACGCCGGTGGCACGCAGCTCGGCCGCCGCACGGGCAGACCACGCGGCCGCGCCGAGGCGGGCGAACGCCTCCATGGCGGCGTTCAGCCGGGTGCGGGCCTCGGCGCGGCGCTGGTGACGTCGCAGCCATTCGCCGTACAGCAACTCCGTGCGGGCCTGTTCGAAGGGGTGGTCGGCCTCGCGGTGCAGGGCCAGCGCCCGCTCGTACGCCGCCTCGTCGCCGGTCACCAGCGCATGACAGCGCTCCAGCACGGCGAGCGCCCACGGCTGCCCGATGGCACGCGCCCACGTGGCGAAGCGGTCGAGCGCGTCGCGTGCCCGATCGGGGGTGCCCACCCGGACGGCCGCCTCGACGTAGTCGGGGTAGGCGTACCGCCAGATGAAGGCGTGCCGTCCGGGCCCGCTCATGCGCTCGTCCATGCGCTCGAGCACCGACGTGTAGCGGGCCGCCCCCAGGTCCAGCATGATGGCCGCGTACGTGGCCCAGGTGGTGCCGGTCATCCACGTCTCGGCCGCACATGCCTGCGCCATCAGCCGGCGGCACTCCTCCTCCGCCCCGGCCACCGCCGCGAGCCAGGCGGAGACGCCGGTGAGGTAGTTGTCCCAGTACGGCTGGTCGTTGTCCGCCGCGATCTGCAGGCCTTCGCTCACGCCGGCCCGCGCGGCGCGGTGGCGCCCGTTGAGGATCTGCGCCACGGCCTGGAGCACCATGGCCTGCGGGAGGCGGCCGACCCGCCCGGCCTGGCGGCATTCGGCGACCAGGCCGTTCGCGTCCTCCAGCATCATGCGCTGCCGGCCGTGGACGAAGCCGAGGTAGGTCCTTATGGCGCGCAGCTCGAACGGAAGCGCCGCCTGATGCCCCAGCCTGGAGTACGGCATGCCGAAGACGGCCGTGTCGTCGCCCTCAAGCAGGTGGACCACGTCCATGCTGAACTCTTTGAGCACGCTCAGGGGGCCCTCGACGAGCGGAGTCAGGTCCGCGATACGGCGGGCCAGGCCGAGCTGGTCGGGATGGGGAGTGCTGCTCCAGATGTAGACGCTGGCCATGCTCGCCATCGGCAGCACCGCCTCGGGGTCGACCGGGGCCAGAGCCTCGACGCCGTCGAGGAACAGCCGGATCGCCTCCAGCGGCCGGCCCGCCTCGAAGGCCAGCGTGGCCCGCACCCTCGCCAGCTCGGCCGCCACCACGGGGTCGGCCGCGGGACAGGCCCGGCGGGTGAGCTCCTCGGCGCGCCGCCGCAGGCCGGCGTCCAGGGCGGCCGCCGCGGCGGCGGCCCAGCGGCGCGCCGCGGCCGGCGGATCGGCGGACAGCCGCGCCGCCCGCTCGTACCCCGCCGACGCCGCCGCCTGGCCGCTGCGCCTCGCGGCGCGGATCGCGGCCTCCTCCAGCTCCCCCGCCACCCGCTCGTCGGGCCCGGTGGCCACCGCCGCCAGGTGCCAGGCGCGGCGGTCCTCGTCCGTGGCCCCGGCCAGGGCGTGGTGGGCGGCGACGCGCTGCGCCACGTCCGCCGCGAGCCGCGTCGCCGTACGCACCAGAGGGTGACGGAAGGCGACGCCGGTGGGAGTGACCACGACCAGCCCCGCACGCTCGGCGGGCGCGAAGTCGGTGAGCGAGACGCCCATGCCGCGCAGGGCGCGGTTGAGCGTGTCGATGTCGCCGCTGTCGTTCAGGGCCGCCACCAGCAGACACGACCTGGTCGCGGCGGGAAGCTCCAGGATCGCGGCGCGGAAGCCCGCAAGCACCCGGCCGGAGACCGGCTCGGCGCCGCCGAGGGAGAAGGCCGGCGGCCCGATGGCTCCGGCCCGTTGCTCGGCGGTGAGCGTACGCGGCAGTTCCAGCAGCGCCAGGGGGTTGCCCTGCGCCTCGTCGACGATCAGCTCGCGTACGGCCACCGGGAGCCCGCCGGCCCGCTCGGCGAGCAGGCTCGCGGCCGGCCGCCGGGCCAGCCCGGTCAGCCACAGCTCCGGCTGCCCGGGGGCGGGAAAGGACGTCCCGTCGTCCCGGGCCGCGAACACCAGCGCGATCGGCTCGGCGTGCAGGCGGCGGGCGGCGAACAGCAAGGCGTCCGCCGACTCCTGGTCCAGCCACTGGGCGTCGTCCACCAGGCAGACCAGCGGCTGGTCGGCCGCCAGCTCGGTCAGCAGGCTCAGGGTGGCGAGCCGGACGAGGAAGCGGTCACCGGGCGCCGCCCGGCCCAGCCCCAGGGCGCTCATCAGGGCGTCCGCCTGCTGGTCCGGCAGCGCCGCGATGCGGCCGAGCATCGGGCGCAGCAGCAGGTGCAGGGCGGCGAACGGCAGCTCCGCCTCCGACTCGACCCCGCTCACCCGCAGGACGCGGCCCTTGGCGGCGGAGGCGGCGTACTCCAGTAGCGCGGTCTTCCCGATCCCCGCCTCGCCGCGGAGGATCATCACACCGGTGCGGCCGGCCAGCAACCGATCGATCGCCGCCTGTTCCGCTTCGCGGCCGTGGAGCATGCCTCATAGTGTGCCGCACACGGAAGTCGGCTGATCCACCCGTCTTGCCGCGAAACGAGGCGGCGGTTCCGGTGCGCAGCGTGGCGGCGTGGATAGGCTGCCGCAGGGGGCAGGCGGAAGCGAACGGGACGGATGGCGGGGATCGCGCGCGCAGTCGCACGGATGGTCGCACAAAGGGGGCGGGCGCGGCGCGGCGACCGCATCGACGGGAACCGCACCACCGGAAACCTGGCCACCCTGAATGTGGACGGCAGGGACCTGGCCTGCGTCTCGGCCCTCACCGTCGCGGCGGCGGCGCTCTACGCGCTCTATTCGTGCGTGACGCTGGCGCGCTTCCGGGCGGGCGCGTACGACCTGGTGATATTCGACCAGGCGATCCGCTCCTACAGCCGCCTCCAGCCGCCGGTCTCGATGCTGAAGGGGGTGCACAACGGGTTCGGACCGGGGTTCTGCGTGCTCGGCGACCACTGGTCTCCGATGCTCGCGCTGCTGGCGCCGCTGTACCGGATCCACGACGGGCCCGCGACCCTGCTCGTCGCGCAGGCCGTCCTGCTCGCACTGTCGATCCCGTTCGTGTGGACCTACGCCTTCCGCGCCTCCTCGGCGGTCACGGCCGGACGGCGCGTCGCCTATCCCGTCGCGGTCGCCTACGCCCTGTCGTGGCCGATCACCGAGGCCGTGGCGTTCGACTTCCACGAGGTGGCGTTCGCGCCGCTGCTCACGGCGGCGATGCTGGAGCGTCACCAGGCCGGGCGCAGGCGGGCGGCCGTCCTCGCGGGGCTGGCGCTGCTGCTGGTCAAGGAGGACATGGGCCTGCTGCTGGCCGGTCTCGGGCTGTTCCTGCTCACCCGCCGCCGCGAACGGAGGCCGGGCGTGCTGCTCGTCGCCGGCGGCGTCGCCGCGACCCTGGTGGCGACGCGGGTCCTCATCCCGCACTTCGGCGGCAGGGCCGGCTACTACTGGGCGTACTGGGCACTGGGCCCGGACCTGCGCCGGGCCGTGGTGCACGCCGTCACGCGGCCCGGCGACGTCGTCGCGCTGCTCGCCGATCCGCCGCTGAAGCTGCGCACGCTCGTGCTGACGCTCACTCCCGTGCTGTTCACCGCCGCGCTGTCCCCGTTGGGCCTCGCTCTGCTGCCGCCGCTGCTGGAGCGGATTCTCGCCAGCACCTACCCGAACTGGTGGACGCCGAGATACCACTACACGGCCTTCGTCGTCGCGGTCGTCTTCGCCGCCGGGATCGACGGGGCACTGCGGGCGGCCGCCCGCTTTCCCGCACGGTCCGCGATGCTCGTGCGCGGATGGGCGCTGCTCGTGCTCGCCACCGCGCTCGCGCTGGTGCCGTTCTTCTCGTTCGGCGCGCTGTTCACGCCGTCGTTCTACGCGGAGACGGCACGGACGCGCGCGGCCGGGCGCGCCGTCGCGGCCGTGCCCGACGGCGCGCTGGTCGAGGCGGCGGGCCCCCTCGCCCCGGCCCTGTCGCCGCGTACGCGGACCCTGCTGTGGGACCGCACGCCGCGCGGGGCGCCGTGGGTCGCCGCCGACGTGGGAGCCAGGGACTTCCCCTTCGACTCGGTCCGCCGGCAGATCGCCCGGGTCGAGACGCTGCTCCGGCAGGGCTACCGGGTGGTGTTCCGGGAGGCCGGCTACGTGGTGCTCACCCGGCCGTAGCCGGCCGCCTCACGCACGTACGTACGCGTGCGGCGTCGTGCCGAAGGCATGCTTGAACGACTGGATGAACGCGCTGGGGCCGCTGTAGCCGCAGGCGGCGGCCGTCGAGGTCACCGACCGGCCGCCGGCCAGCAGGATGAGCGCGCGATGCAGCCGCAGCTGCGTGCGCCACTGCGGGAAGCTCATGCCGGTCTCCGCGCGGAACAGCCTGCTGAGCGTGCGTTCTGAGGCGCCCACCACCGCGCCCAGCTCGGCGAGCGTCCGGCCGTCCGCCGGATCCGCCTCCAGGATCGCGGCCACGTCGCGCAGCCGGGGGTCGGACGGCGTCGGCAGGCACAGCGGCAGCGCCTCGACCTCGCGGAGCTGGTCGAGCAGCACGCGTTCCAGGTTGGCCCGCTGGCTCGCGGTCGGCTCGTCGTCGCCGGTCAGGGCGACCACCACCTCCCGCAGCAGCGGCGTGATCGCCAGGACCGTGGGCCGGTCCAGCCGCAGCGGGTTGACCGGAGGGTCGAAGACCAGCGCCCGCATCTCGGTCGGCCCGTACGCCTCGTGCGCGTGCGCCACCCCGGCCGGTATCCACACGCCCCGATGCGGCGGCACCACCCAGTCGCCGATCGGGGTCGAGATCCGCAGCACCCCGCGGTGCGGGTGGATGAGCTGGTGTGAGGCGTGGTCGTGCCAGTCGATGCGCTGGCGGTGGGCCAGCGGCACCCGGGACGGGCCGCCGCTCGCGGAATGGCGGGTTGCCGACATGACTCGGCAGAGTATCGCTAGTTCGCCGACTCGGTCGTCCGCGATGCTCGACGGAGCCTCTCAAGGAGACGATCAGTGACACAGACATCCGTTCGGGCGCCGGGGGCGAGGGCGGCGTCCGCGTGGCGGCGCATGTGGCTGTGGGCGGCCGCGCACGCCGTCGACGACCTCTACCAGGGACTGGTGCCGGCCTGCGTGCCCTACTTCGTGCTCGACCGGCACTACGGTTATGTGGCCGCCTCCGGGCTGACCCTGGCCGCGGCCCTGGGCAGTTCGATTCCGCAGCCGTTCATCGGCCTGGCGGTCGACCGTTTCCGCCTGGGCTGGATGGCCGCCGCAGGCGTCGCGCTGGCCGGGCTCGGCCTCGGACTGTCCGGGCTGGTGGAGCCGTACCCCGCGGTCTGGGCCCTCGTCCTGCTGTCCGGGCTCGGGGTGGCCATGTTCCACCCGGCGGCGGGCAAGGGGGCCAGGGAGACGGCGGGAGACAGCGCCACGGCCATGAGCGTCTTCGCGGCGGGCGGGAGCGTCGGCTTCTTCCTCGCGCCGGTGCTGGCCACGCCGGCCCTGATCTCGATGGGCGTCGGCGCCACGGTTCTGTTCGTCCCGCCGGCCCTGCTGGTCGCGTTCGCGCTGCTCAGGAAGAGGCCCTCGGCCCAGACGGCCACGGCGGCCACGCGCGCGGGCACCGACAGGTGGGCGCCGTTCATGGTCCTCACCGGCATCGAGGTCGTCAGATCGGTGACGTTCTTCGGCGTGCTCACCTTCATCGAGCTGTTCTGGATCAGGCACCTGGGCGCCGGGCGCGGCCTCGCGGGCGGGGCCCTGGCCTGCTTCCTGGTCGGCGGGGTCGCGGGCACGCTGACCGGAGGGCGCCTCGCCGACCGGATCGGGCTCGTGCGGACCGTGCAGATCGGCGGTCTGCTGGCCATCCCCACGCTCGCCGGGCTGCGCCTGCTTCCGGGGCCCTACCTGCCGCTGCTGTTCGCCGTGCTGGCGGGCATCGCGATCAACATCCCGTTCGCCGTGCTGGTGAAGCTGGGCCAGGACTACCTGCCGAGCCGGCCCGGCACCGCGGCCGGTGTCACGCTCGGGCTCGCCGTGAGCGCCGGCGGGCTCGCCGCGCCGGTGCTCGGCCTCGCCGCGGAGGCGTACGGCCCGCAGGGGGTCTTCACCATCCTCTGCCTGGTGCCGATCGCGGCCGTGGGGCTGGGGCTGTTCCTCCCCCGCAGGTGACTCCCGCGGTCCTCCCCGCAGGTGACCCGCGCGGACGCTTCCCCGCCTCAGCCTCCGGCGACGAAGCCCGGCGTGCCCGCGAGCAGCAGGACGTCGATCCCGGCGGCGCCGATGGCGGCGGCGAAAGGAGCCACGGGCACACGACGCCCGAGCAGCAGACCGCCCGCGGCGCAGGCGGCCACCCCGGCGAAGGCGAGCCACCCGGCCGGGCTCGCCGGTCCCGGCGGCGCGACCACCAGCAACGCGGACGCGGCCAGCAGCGGCAGCGGCAGCAGAACCCGCACCCGGGCGGGGCCGAGACGCTGCGGCCAGCCCCGCACCCCCGTCGCGACGTCCGTCTCGATGTCGGGCAGCACGTTGGCCAGGTGCGCCGCGCAGCCGAGCAGCGCCGCGGCGAGCACGACCCACCACGCCGGCAGTGAGACCGGCGAGGCGTGTCCCGGCGTTCCGGCCGTCACGAACACCGGCACCGCGCCGAACCCGGCCGCGTACGGCGCCCACGAGGCCGCCGTGCCCTTGAGCCACAGGTTGTAGACCCAGGCCGCGGCGACGGCCGACAGGTGCGTCGCCCCGGCCGCCACGCCGCAGGCCAGCGAGAGCGGCACGCAGGCCGCCAGCGCGGCGAACGCCGCGACGCGCACCGTGCGCGCGGACACCAGGCCCGCGACGATCGGCTTGGCGGTCCTTCCGGCCGCGGCGTCCCTCGCGGCGTCGACGGCGTCGTTGCACCAGCCCACGGACAGCTGACCGGTCAGCACGGCGAGGGCCGCCGGCACCGTCCCCGCCGGGCCCCACCCGGCGACCGCCACGAGCACCGTGACCAGGGTGGTCACCGCCACCGTGGGACCCGGGTGGCACGCCCGCGCCAGCCCGGCCGCCGTCCGCGCCACCGTCCAGGCCGCCGTCCACGCCGCCGGGGCGGCCCCTCGGCGCCCGCCCTCCGCCGCGCCCGACGCCTGGCCCGCGATGCCGGCAGGGGCGACGTCCTCGCGGCGCGCGCCGCGAACCGGCACGGCGGCACCCGCGCCGCCGCCGGCCGCCGCGTCGCCGGGCGGGTCCCCTGAACCGGTCACGATTGCGAGCGTAACCCGGCACTCCGGGTACAGATCACGATTGGCCTCAGAAGGCATGCGGCGGCCACCAACGGGCAAGAGAGACTTGTCACGGTTTTCGCCTGCACGGGGATGTGAGATGACGCGGATCGCGGCCGTCCATGGTGTCGTTCCCCCGCATCGCCACTCACAGGCGGAGATCTCGGACGCGCTGGCGAGGGTCTGCCTTCCGCCGGGCGCCGATCGCCGGCTTCTCGACCGGCTGCACGCCGGCGCCCGGGTGGAGCACCGCAACCTGGTGCTGCCGCTCGACCAGTACGGCAAGCTCGACGGCTTCGGCGCGGCCAACGACCTGTTCATCGAGGCCGCGCTCGATCTGGGCGCGCAGGCCGTCACGGGGGCGCTGGACGCGGCCGGGGTCACCCCGGCGGACGTCGACATGATCATGTGCACCTCGGTCACCGGTGTCGCCGCGCCGTCGCTGGACGCCCGGCTGGCCAACCGGATCGGGTTTCGCCCCGACGTGAAGCGGGTGCCGGTGTTCGGCCTCGGGTGCGTGGCGGGCGCGGCGGGGATCTCCCGGCTGCACGACTACCTGCGCGGCTGGCCCGGCCACGTGGCGGTGCTGCTCTCGGTCGAGCTGTGCTCGCTCACGTTGCAGCGCGACGACACCTCCACGGCCAACCTCGTGGCGGGCGCCCTGTTCGGGGACGGCGCCGCCGCCGTGGTCGCGTACGGGGACGAGCGGGAGCCGCCCCGCGCGGACGCGGCGGGGCCCGTGGTGGTGGCGACGCGCAGCCGCCTGTATCCCGGCTCCGAACGCGTGATGGGCTGGGACGTCCGCGACAGCGGCTTCCGGGTCGTGCTGGACGCGGGGGTGCCCGACGTGGTCCGCACCCATCTGGGCGGCGACGTGCACGGGTTCCTCGCCGACCACGGCCTGGCCGCGGGCGACGTCACGGCCTGGGTCTGCCATCCCGGCGGTCCCAGGGTGCTGGAGGCCGTCGCGGAGACGCTCGCGCTCCCGGACGGCGCGCTCGACCTCACCTGGCGTTCGCTTGCCGCCAACGGGAACCTGTCGTCGGCCTCGGTGCTCCACGTGCTGCGCGACACCCTCGCCCTGCGGCCCCCGCCGCCGGGCACACCGGGCCTGCTGCTGGCGATGGGCCCGGGGTTCTGCTCCGAACTCGTCCTGCTGAGCTGGTAGGGAGGAGCCGTGTCGTCCTGGCCCGGGTCGCTTTGGTACGTGCTGCTCGTCGCGCTCGTCGCGGTGGAGCGCCTCGCCGAACTGGTCGTCGCGCGCCGCAACGCCCGCTGGAGCCTCGGCCGGGGCGGCGTGCTGTACGGCAGAGGCCACTATCCCTGGATGGTCGCGCTGCACACCGGCCTGCTGGCCGGATGCCTGCTGGAGGTGTGGCTGGCGGATCGGCCGTTCGTCCCCGGCCTGGGCTGGCCGATGCTCGGGCTGGTCCTGGCCGCGCAGGCGCTGCGGTGGTGGTGCGTCACCACGCTCGGCCCCCAGTGGAACACTCAGGTCATCGTCGTGCCCGGCCTGCCGCTCGTGCGGCGCGGGCCGTACCGGTTCGGGTGGCTGCGCCATCCCAACTACGTGGCGGTGGCGGTGGAGGGCGCGGCGCTGCCGCTCGTGCACTCCGCCTGGCTGACCGCGCTGGTCTTCACCCTGCTCAACGTGCCGCTCATGGTCGTGCGCCTGCGCTGCGAGAACGCCGCGCTCGCCACCGCGGACCCCGCATCCGCCGCGCGTGACGCCGGGGCGGGGACCGCCGCGTGATCGACGTGCTGGTCGCCGGCGGCGGGCCCGCCGGGCTGGCCACGGCCATCCACGCGGCGTTGGCCGGCATGGAGGCGGTCGTGGTCGAACCGCGGGCCGGTCCGGTCGACAAGGCGTGCGGGGAGGGCCTGATGCCCACCGGCGCCGCCGCCCTGGCGGATCTGGGGGTGACGGTGGCGGACGGCAGGCCGTTCCGCGGGATCCGCTACGTGGACGGGCCGCACCGGGTGCAGGCGGAGTTCCGGGACGGACCCGGGCTGGGCGTGCGCCGCACCGCCCTGCACACGGCCCTCGCCCTCCGCGCCCGGGACCTCGGCGTCCGCGTGGTGCCCGGCCGGGTGGACGCGGTGCGCGGGACGGCCGAGGGTGTGCGTGCCCGCGTGACGGGCGGACCGGAGCTGGGTGGCCCGGAATTGGGCGCGCGGTGGCTGGTCGCGGCCGACGGGCTGCACTCGCCGACCAGGGCGCGGCTCGGGCTCGACCGGCCCTCCGGCGGCCCCCGCAGATACGGCCTGCGCCGCCACTACCGGGTCGCGCCGTGGACGGACTTCGTGGAGGTGCACTGGGCGCCCGGCGGCGAGGCGTACGTCACACCGGTGGGCGACGACCTCGTCGGGGTGGCCGTGCTCAGCAGCGAGCGGCGGCCCTATGACGAGCACCTGGCGCGCTTCCCCCACCTGCTCGCCCGGCTGGACGGCCCGCCCGTCACCCCCGTGCGCGGGGCCGGGCCGCTGCGCCAGCGGGTGCGGCGGCGGGTGGCCGGGCGGGTGCTGCTCGTCGGCGACGCCGCGGGCTACGTGGACGCGCTCACCGGCGAGGGGATCTCGCTCGCGCTGCTGTCGGCCCGCGCCCTGGTCGGCTGCCTGCGGGCGGGCCGCCCCGAGGAGTACGAGGCCGCCTGGCGGCGCCTGTCGCGGCGCTCCCGGCTGCTGACGACCGCGTTGGTGGAGGTCAGGCGGCATCCCTCCGCGGCCCGGATGATCGTGCCCGCCGCGCGGCGCCTGCCCGCGGTCTTCGGTGCGGCGGTGCGGTCGCTCGCCTGAGCCCGTGCCGGCGAACCGGGCGGCGGGGATGCCCGGCTTTTTCGTATCCCAAGCGTCACGGGAGGCGAACCCCGGTCGACCCGCACCTCCGCTCCCTCGCGAGCGGTTTTCCGTTCTCACGCAGCGCAATCCCTCATCACGCACGCGATATTGACTGCACCTGGTCAGCAAGCCATCATCCTGCTGTTTGTTCTGCGCATCGCCTCATCGCACTCTCGATGCGTGACGGAAACCGCTCGCGGCGAAGCGACCATCTCCTGCGCGACGACGATCCGCCGAGGACACATGACGAAGATTTTGGATTGGCACAGCAAAGACCTGGCCGTTCGGGATCGGTTTGCTTCCTGGTACGACACGATGTCACGGGCGCATGTGCACGCGTGGCTGACCACAAAGCATCCCGCCAGCTTCGACGCGTCGGCGCGAGTATTCGATCTCGGCGGTTTGCAGTTCTCGGTGATGAGCCACCACAGGTTGGAGGTGAGCCGGCCCGCCAAGCTCGTCCGGCAGTCTGATCCGGAAGTCTTCCAACTGCACCTCCTTCTCGGCGGCGCCGGCGGCATAACACAGGGAGGACGGGATGCCGGTCTCCATGCCGGGCAGTTCCTCATCATCGACTCCTCCCGCCCCTATCAGGGGTGGCGAGGGACCGAGGACGACCCGGCCGAAGCCCTGCTCGTCCAGTTCCCCCGGGCCGCGCTCGGCCTGCGGTCCGACATGGTCGGGCGGCTCGTCGCGGCACCGTTCACCGTCCGGCACGGCATCACCGCCGTCCTGGCCGGGCACCTGAAGCACCTGGCGGAAAACGCCGACGGTCTCACGGCTCGAGACGCGCAGGCGGTGGGCGCCGTCACTCTCGACCTGATCGCGGCCGCCTGCGCCGACCGGTTCGAGGACACCACCGTGTTGTCACCCGAATCGCGGCGCCAGGCCCTGCTGTCGTCGGTCCACGACTTCATCCGGCGGCGACTCGGCGACCCGGATCTCACCCCGGAGACGATCGCCGCGGCACACCAGATCTCCGTCCGGCAGCTGTACAAGATTTTCCAGGAGCAGGGCGTCACCGTGGCCGCGTGGATCCGCCGATGCCGGCTGGAGCGGTGTCACCGCGATCTCGCCGATCCCCGGCTTCGTTCCCGTCCCATCCAGTCCATCGCCGCCCGATGGGGCTTCACCGACGCCGGAACCTTCAGCCGTGCCTTCCGCGCCGCCTACGGCATGTCGCCACGCGATCACCGCAATCTCGCGGCAGGCGACCGGCCCTCGTCTCGGCCGGACCACCTCTGAGCGCTGAGGGCACCGCCGGAGCCGCCCGGAAGACGTACCCGGCGAATTGTTACAGCCGGATTCACAGTTCATGAACGCCCGTTTTTAGGACGCCCCCGGAGCCCTCTATACGCGGTGGTAATAGAACCTACTTCGAGATTGATGAAGTAGCCATATTTCGTGACCGGTATGCAAAGATCTAGCGTGTGTACCGAATGGCGAGGCCGATGTTACGGCAAGGATGACTGGAGGGTCGTCACTTGCCCCACTTGCCGCACATCGCCCTGCTCGCTCTACTGGCCCTGCTCGGTACGCTCCTGATCGCCGCGCTGGTCGTCCTCGCGATGCGCCTGCGCCGCCTGCGCACCATGCAGGCCGAGGCCGTAAGGCAGGCCGCGGCCGAAGCGCGTGAGCAGTTCGGCCGCGACGTGCACGACCTCGTGAGCAGCCGGCTGTGGCTGGCCACCCTGCGCAGCGAACTCGCCTACCGGCTCGCGGACGACGACAGCCCCCTGCGGCCGGCGCTGGCCGACGTGGTGCAGTCGATCCGCCAGGCGTCCGCCGACATCCGCAACGTCACCCGCTCCTTCCGGGACGTCTCGCTCACCTCGGAACTGGCCAACGCGCGGGCCGTGCTCCGGGCGTACGGCACCGACTGCAAGGTCGAGGCGACCGAGTCGGAGCTGGGCGACGAGGTCAGCGGGGTGCTAGCGATCATGGTGCGCGAGGCGGTGACCAACGTCCTGCGTCACAGCAGGGCGACCCTGTGCACGATCGAGATCGTCGTGCGCGGCGGCGTGGCGACGCTCACCGTCGCCAACGACGGCGTCGACCCCGCCGTGCCGCCCGGCGACGGCACCGGACTCGACAACCTCCGCAACCGGGCGGCGGCGCTGGACGGCGTCGTGGGAACGGTCCTCGACCCGGACGGCTGGTTCCGCCTCATCGCCGAGATCCCCCGCAAGGGCGGGGACCGCCGCTGACGCCGGCCGGGCCCCACCCGCTGGGTGGGCCCGGCTTCCACGGCGCGACGCGCGTCCCCTCCGCAGCTCCCCGAGCGCCCGCCGGCCGCACGCGCTGCCCCACCTCGCCCGCCGCCCCCCACAAAGCCCCGCGCAGGGCCGCGCACAGAGCCCCGCAGAGTGCCCCGGCCGGCCCGGCACAGCGGCGCCACGCGCTTGACCAGCGTTTTGACCGAATAGTCCACGTGGCATCCCGCAGACGGCCGTGAACAGCATCACCGGCGACCCATGACTGCGTCACGGTTCGTTATATGCAGATTTCACATAGCGCAGTTGACGGGCGTAACTAGGCCCTTCTCTTTATTTCCGGAATTCTTTGATGTGACCGGCCTAAGGGGACATCTGGTGATTAGTAAGTACGAGATTTACTGCCTCGCAGATCCCTTGTTCTACGACACCCTCGATTCAAAGCGCGCGGAGCATCCCGACTTCGCCATCGCCGCCCGGCCCACACCGGACGGGTGGGCACACCTCGCGACCGACACCTGGCTGCACTACGCGCCGGTCGCCGCGAAGCTGCCCACGCAGGGCTGGAAGATCCACATCTCCTCCTCCGTGCCGGAGGCGGAGCGGGTGATCGCGGCGGCCTGGGACTACTGCGTGCCCCGCGGGCTGGCCTTCAAGTTCCTGCGCGGCCGGCGCGTGATGACGATGCAGAACTCCAAGTACGCCTTCCGCGGGTCGAGCGGCAAGCTGGTCACCATCTATCCCGTGGACGAGGCCCAGCTCGAGCTGACGCTCAAGGAGCTCGCCGAGATCCTCGACGGCGTCGAGGGCCCGTACATCCTCAGCGACCTGCGTTACGGCGAAGGCCCCCTGTTCGTCCGGTACGGCGGGTTCGCCGAGCGCCACTGCCTCGACGACAACGGCGAGCGGGTGCTCGCGATCGAGGACGCCGACGGCAACCTCGTCCCCGACGTGCGCGGTCCCGCGTTCGCCCTGCCCTCCTGGGTGACCCTGCCGGCGTTCCTCGAACCGCACCTGGCCGCGCGCAACGCGGTGACGCTCGAAGGCGTGCCGTACGCGGTGGACAGCGTTCTGCACTTCTCCAACGGCGGCGGCGTCTACCTGGGGCGCGACAGGCGCACCGGCGAGAAGGTGGTGCTCAAGGAGGCCCGCCCGCACGCCGGGCTCGACGTCGAGGGACGCGACGCCGTCACCCGCCTGCGGCACGAGGCCGCGATCATGGAACGCCTTGCCGGTCTCGACGTCGTGCCGGCGCTGCGCGACTACTTCACTGTCGGCGAGCACCACTTCCTGGTGCAGGAGTACGTCGACGGCACCTCGCTCAGTCAGCTCGTCGCCCAGAGGCACCCCCTCACGCGGGCCGACCGCACCCCGCAGCTGGACGCGGACTACGCCGAGTGGGCCATCGGGATGCTCGCCAAGGTGCGGGCGGCGGTCTCGGCGCTGCACGAGCGCGGCGTGGTGTTCGGCGACCTGCACCCCTTCAACATCCTGGTGGAGGGCGACCGTGTGGTCCTGATCGACTTCGAGGTCTCCTCGCCGGTCGAGGAGCGAAGGCGGCCCACGCTCGCCAACCCCGGCTTCGTGCCGCCGCGCGAGCTGGCCGGCGTCGAGGCCGACGAGTACGCGCTGGCCTGCCTGCACCTGGGCGTGTTCGCCCCGATGACCACCATGCTGCTGCAGCTCCACCGGCCCAAGGCCGCCCAGCTCGGCCGGCTGATCGTCGAGACGTTCCCGGTGCCCCCCGCGCTGATCGAGGGGGCCGTACGGACGATCCTCGGGCAGGATCCGCCCGCACCGGAGCCGAGCCGGCTCCCCCGGCCGGACCGGCTCGCGGAGGGCTGGCCCGCGGTCCGGGAGGCGCTGGCGAAGGCCATCGTCGCCTCGGCGACACCGGACCGCGAGGACCGGCTGTTCCCCGGCGACATCGTCCAGTTCGAGCCCGGCGGCGGGGTGAGCCTCGCCAACGGCGCGGCCGGCGTCCTGTACGCGCTGGCGGCCACCGGGGCGGGGCGCTTCCCCGAGCACGAGGAGTGGCTGCTCAGGCAGGCCGCCGAACCCGGCATCGGACCCGGCTTCTACAACGGGCTGCACGGCGTGGCGTACGCGCTGGAGGCGCTCGGCCGCCGCGAGGAGGCACTCGACGTGGCGCGGCGATGCGGGCGGGAGCTTCGTGAAGGGCTCGACCTGAGCCTCTACCGCGGCCTGTCGGGCATCGCCCTCGCCCTGATGCACCTGCACGACGCGACCGGCGAACCGGAGTTCCGCGAGCGGGCCGAGCGGGTCGTGGCGCTGGTGGCCGACCGGCTCGGCGGTCCGGACGACGTGCCCGAGATCAGCGGCGGCAAGTACCCGCACGCGGGGCTGATGTACGGGTCGTCGGGACCCGCCCTGATGTTCCTGCACGCCTACGAGCGCACCGGCGACCCCGGGCTGCTCGACCTCGCGGCCACCGCGCTGCGCCAGGACCTGCGCCGGTGCGTCGGCCGCGAGGACGGTCAGCTCCAGGTGCAGCAGGGCTGGCGGACCAATCCCTACCTCGACGAGGGGTCGGCCGGCATCGGCCTGGTGCTGGACCGCTACCTGACCCACCGGCACGACGAGACCTTCGCCGAGTCGCTGGAGGCCATCCGGCCGGTCACGACCCTGCACTACTACGTCCAGTCGGGGCTGTTCGCGGGCCGGGCCGGCATGATCGCCTGCCTGTCGTCCGGCTCCCGCCCCGACCCCGAGGCCGCCGCGGCGCAGATCGCCCGGCTGGCCTGGCACGAGCTTCCCTACCAGGGCGGGCTGGCATTCCCCGGAGCCCAGTTGCTCCGCCTGTCCATGGACCTCGCCACCGGGAGCGCCGGCGTGCTGCTCGCGCTCGGCACCGCGCTGCACGACGAGCCGGTCCACCTCCCGTTCCTCGAGCCCCCCGGACGGTCCCAGGCGCAGGGGCCCCTGCGCACCGCCGCCGGGTCGAACGTCCCGACCAGCCCCGGAAGGAGGTGAACGCACAATGGCGCTCCTCGACCTGCAGACCCTCGAGGCCCCCGGTGGCCACGACGGCGGCGGCAGCAACCTGAGCCTGCTCGGGTGCACCCCGCACGAGAACAGCAGCCTCAGCCTCATCTGCGGCTGACGGTCCCTTCGGTGAACACGAACTTCAGCCTCATCCGCGGCTGACGGCACTCATACAAGGAGATGATCGAAATGGCGCTTCTCGACCTGCAGACCCTCGAGCTTCCCACCGGCGGCGGCGGCAGCACCGGCAGCAACCTGTCGCTGCTGGGCTGCACCCCGCACGAGAACAGCAGCCTGAGCATCATCTGCGGCTGATAGCACGTGAACCGGAGTCCTGGGCGGTCGTCGCGGCCGCCCAGGCTTCCGCGTTTCCGGCCCCGGCCGCCCCTGTCCCCCGTACCCGTCCGGCCTTTCATCTCTGGAGGATCCGGTGAGCTCTCGTCCGGCGGACCTGCTGATCGCACGGGCCGTACGGCGCGGCGGCCCGTGGCTCGCGGTGCTGACGGCGACGGCGCTGCTGGGCGCCGCGGCCGACCTGCTGATCCCGGCGGCGCTCGGCCGCGCCGTCGACGCCGTGGTGCGGCCCCAGGCGGGGGCCGGGGCCGAGGCCGGTTCCGGGATCACCGGCCCGCTCGCGACCGCCGCGCTGCTGGTCGCGCTGGTCGTCGCGTGCGACGCGCTGGGCGTGCTCGCCGCCGGGGTGAGCGGGGCGCGGGCCGCGCAGTGGCTGCGCTCCCGGGTGGTGGCCCACACCCTGGCCGTCGGCGCCGGCATGACCCGCCACTTCACGCCGGGTGAGATCGTCACCCGCGCCGGGGTGAACGTGGAGGAGGCCGGGCGCACCCCCGAGGCGGTGGTCACCGCCGCCACCCTGATCGTTCCGGCGGCCGGCAGCGTCGTCGCGCTCGCGCTGATCGACCCGTGGCTCGCGGTCACGCTGGTCGCCGGTCTGCTCCTGATCGTCGCCGTGCTGCGCGCGTTCATGCGCAGGACCACGGCCGCCTCCGGCGGCTACCAGCAGGCCCAGGGGGACATCGCGGGCATGCTGGTGGGCGCGCTCGCCGGGGCCCGCACCATCACCGCGGCGGGAACCGAGGAGCGGGAGGCCGCGCGCGTGCTCGCCCCGCTCCCCCGCCTGCGCGCCCACGGCCTGGCGCTGTGGCGGCTGCAGGCGCGGGCCGGCGTCCAGGCCGCCGTCGTCGTCCCGCTCCTGGAGATCGCCGTGCTCGGCGTCGGCGGTCTGCGCCTGTCGGCCGGCGGCCTCACCGTCGGAGAGCTGCTCGCCGCCGCCCGCTACGTCGTGCTCGGGGCGGGCCTGGGGTCGGCGCTCGGGTACGCGGCGCGCATCGCCCGCGCCCGGTCGGCCGCCCGGCGCCTGGAGCAGCTGTTCGCCGTGCCGCCCCCGACGTACGGGGACCGGCCGCTGCCGCCGGGCCCGGGGACCTTGGAACTGCGCGACGTGACCGTGCGGGCCGACGGCGCGCGGCTGCTGAGCGGTGTCAGCCTGGTCGTGCCCGGCGGCACGTGCACGGCCGTGGTGGGCCGCTCGGGCTCGGGCAAGTCGTCGCTGGCCGCCGTCGCCGGCCGCCTCGTCGATCCCGAACGCGGCGCGGTCCTGCTGGACGGCGTGCCCCTGCGCGAGATCGCCCGGGAGCCGCTGCGCCGCGCGGTGGGGTACGCGTTCGAGCGGCCCGCGCTGTTCGGCGAGACACTGGGCGAGGCCGTCGCCTTCGGCCTCGGCGCACGGGACGACACCGGCGAGCGGAGCGGAGAAAGGGTGCGGGCGGCCGCGGCCGCCGCCCGCGCCGACGCCTTCATCCGGCGGCTGCCGCTCGCGTACGCCACCCCGGTCGGCGAGGCGCCGATGTCCGGGGGCGAGATCCAGCGGGTCGGCCTGGCCCGCGCGTTCGCCCAGGCCGGCCGGCTGCTGATCCTCGACGACGCCATGTCGAGCCTGGACACGGTGACCGAGCGGCAGGTCGGGCAGGCGCTCACCGGGAGCCTGTCCGACCGCACCCGGCTGGTGGTGGCCCATCGCGTGACGACGGCGGCGCAGGCCGACCAGGTCGTGTGGCTGGAGAACGGGCGGATCCGCGCGACCGGCACGCACGAGGGGCTGTGGGACGATCCCGGCTACCGCGCGGTCTTCCGCGCCGAGGAGGCTTCGTGAAGGGCCGGGCGCCCGGCGCGGGGCGGCGGGGAGCGGCCGCCGGGCGGGTGGTCGCGGGCGCGCTGCGGCGCGAACCCTCCCGGCTGGTGTGGCTGGCCTGCTGGTCGGTGGCGGAGGCCCTGCCCGCGCTGACCGGCGGGTACGCGATCGCGCGGGCCGTGGACGACGGCTTCGCCGCGGGACGGCCCGGCGCCGGCCTGATGTGGCTGGGCGTGCTCGCCGCCGCGTGGGGGGTGGCCGCGGTGGCCGCCCGGCAGGTGCTGCTGCTCATCGCCGGGATCGTCGAGCCGTTCCGGGACGACCTGCTGGAGCGCGTGGTGACCGGGGCGCTGCGGGCCGGGCGGGGCGGCGACAGCGCGGCCGTCGCCCGGATGAACCACCAGGTCGAGCTGGCGAGGGACGCCTTCGGCGCGATCATCACGGTGGTCAGGACCTTCGTGTTCACGCTGGCGAGTGTGGCGGTGGGGCTGACGACCCTGGCCCCGCAGGTCGTCCCGCTCGTGCTGGCGCCGGTGGCCCTGGGCCTCGGCCTGTTCCTCGTCTCCCTGCCCGCCCTGGCCCGGCGTCAGCGCGAGTTCATCGTCGCCGACGAGCGCACGGCCGCCGCGGTGGCCGCGATGGCGGGCGGCCTGCGCGACGTGACCGCCTGCGGCGGCGAGGAGCGCGTCGCGGCGAGCGTCGGGCGGGAGGTCTCCCGGCAGGCGAGGGCCGCGCGGGCGCTGGCCCGGGTGACGGCGTCGAGGACGCTGACGCTGGCCGTGGGCGCGTGGCTGCCGGTGGTGCTGCTGCTGGCGGGCGCGCCCTGGCTGGTGCGCCAGGGGGTCACCGGCGGGGTGATCCTCGGCTCGCTGACCTACGTGATGCAGTCGCTCTCCCCCGCGCTCGGCGGCCTGGTCCAGGGCCTCGGCGTCAGCGGCGTCCGCCTGGCCGTCACGCTCGAGCGCATCCTGCACGCGCCCGGCCCGCCCGTGCCGCACGGCGACCGCCGGCCCGGCGGGGTCCGGCTGGAGCTGCGCGGGGTGCGCTTCGCCTACGGCACGCCCGGGCAGAAGGCCCCCGAGCCGGTGATCGACGGCCTCGACCTCGACGTGCCCGAGGGCGACCACCTGGCCGTCGTCGGCCCGAGCGGGATCGGCAAGTCCACGCTGGCCGCGCTCGTCGCCGGGCTGCTGACCCCGGACGACGGCGAGGTCCTGGTCGGCGGCGTCCCGGCCGCGCGGGTCCACCCGGCCGCCCGCGCGCTGATCCCCCAGGAGGCGTACGTCTTCCCCGGCACGCTGGCGGAGAACCTGACGTACCTCGCGCCGGGGACGCCTCCCGAGCGGGTGGACGAGGCGGTGGCGGCGTTCGGGCTGGCGGAGCTCGCGCAGCGCACCGCGGGCGGCCCGCTCGACCCGGCCGAGCTGTCCGCGGGCGAGCGGCAGCTCGTCGCGCTGGCCAGGACCTACCTGTCCCCCGCCCGGCTGGTCGTGCTCGACGAGGCGACCTGCCATCTCGACCCCGCGGCGGAGGCGCGGGCGGAGGCGGCCTTCGCGGCGCGCGGGGGCACGGTGGTCGTCGTGGCGCACCGGATCTCCTCGGCCCTGCGGGCCCGGCGGGTGCTCGTCATGGACGGCACCCGCGTCCTGCTCGGCACGCACGAGGAGATGGTGGCCTCCTCACCGCTGTACGCCGACCTGGTGGGCCACTGGGAGGGCCCGGAGAGGCTAGCGGCGGGGACGGTAGCGCAGGATGCCGATGTCGCGGCCGGCCGTGGGCCACAGCCAGCCGCACTCGGAGGCGATCTGGATCGCCTCGACGCGTGAGCGGGCGCCGACCTTGGTGAGGATGCGGGACAGGTAGTTGCGGACCGTGCCCCGCGACAACGACAGGCGGTCGGCGATCTCGCCGACGGTGGCGCCGCCGGCCGCGGTCTCCAGGACGTCGAGCTCGCGGGCGGTCAGCGGGTTGCTGTCGGCGTCGAGCGCGGCCACCGCGAGCTCGGGGTCGATGACCCGCTCCCCCTTCGCCACACGGCGGATGCAGTCCACGAGGTGGCCCGGCGAGGCGTCCTTCACGACGAAGCCGCGCACGTTGGCGTCCAGCGCCTTGCGCAGCGCCATGGGCGTTCCGAGCCCGGTGAGGACGACGGTCCTGCAGGAGGGTAATCGGCGGTGCAGCTCGGCCGCCGCGGTGAGGCCGTCGACACCGGGCATCCCGATGTCGAGCACCGCGACGTCGGGGCGCCGCAGGCAGCCGAGCCGGACGATGTCCTCGCCCTTGTCCGCCTCGGCCACCACCTCGAGGTCGTCCTCGCTCGACAGCAGAGCGACCAGCGCCTTACGGATGAGGTGCATGTCCTCGGCGAGCATCAGTCGGATCAACCCAGACCCCCTACACGCGGTGCGAGCGGATGCTCGCCGTTGGTGACCGCGGCGCTTCACTCACTATGCAGGTTCCGCGCGCATGCCGTGACCTCTCTACCCCAACTGTCACCTTTAATCAGAAACCGCGTCAGAGAAAAAGCCGGACGCCCGGCCCCCGTTGGGAGCCGGGCGTCGCGGTGGGGTCTACCAGCGGTGCCAGACCTTCACGTAGTCGGTCGCCTCGGAACCCTTGAGCCGGCCGGTGCCGTCGAACCGCACCGCCCAGGTGCCGGACCGCCAGGCCCGGACCTTGGCGGCGAAGTCGCCGTCGCCGTCGGTCTCGATCGTGTCCACGTACTGCCACCTGTGGGAGCCCGAGGGCTGGAAGTAGACCTTCAGGTCCTGCGAGCCCAGCCAGTGCCAGTCGTTCCAGTAGTCACGGCTGTCGAAGCAGTAGCGGTCGCCGCCGCGACGGCCGGAGAAGTTGTCCCAGTCGTCGTAGTACCAGTCACCCCAGCACTGCGCGACCTGCAGCGTGCCCTTGAGGGTGAGCGAGCGGCCCTTGCGGACCGGCTCGGGCGTGGCGTCGAAGCCGGCGATGCGGGTCGCCTTGGGACCCGTCGGACGCGGCGGGTGCCACTCCCTGCGCTTCACCGTGAAGGAGCGATCCTCGGTGTACTTCTTGCCGTCGAGCCCGATCGCCTCGACGTGCACCCGGTAGGTGCCCGCCCGGTCGCTCCAGTCGAAGCTCCACGACCGCGAGGCGCGGTCGAACTTCGGACCGTCGTCGTGGCCGCCCTTCCGCTTGCCGAACCAGTGGTCGCCGCCGTGGTCGCCGTGGCCCCACGGGGCCCACAGGTCGATGTCCACGCTCTGGACGTCCTTGGTCGTGACCCAGGCGGTGACCCGGGCGGACCGGCCCTTGCTCACCACGACCACGTCGGGGTCGACGTCGACGGACACGATGCGCGGGTCGGGCGTGTACGGCTTGTGGAAGTCGGCCCCAGCGGTGGTGGGGCTCGGCGTGGGCGACGACGTGGGCGCGACAGGGTCCGCGTACGCGGGCGCAGTCGCGAGCGCCGTGGCGCCCATGGCGACCGCTACCAGGGTGGTAGCAGCTCGTTTCACCATGAGGGTGTTCCTCTCCCCGTCAAGGAACGCGCCCCCGGTTTGGGGCGCGCCTACGTCATAGACGTCACAAGGGAAAGAAAAGTTGCCGGTCTCCTTCTGAAATCAGATCACAAAACGATAACTGTCCTTAATGTCTGTTTTATTCCTTTTCGGTAATAACGGCGTGTTCACGCCTCTCGTTGTGGGCTGGCGTCGGCGGCATAGCGGGACGTACCTGCATATTCGGCGCGCCATGCGCCCTCGCCGTCCGCGCGGACCCGCGCGGTGAACCAGCCGTCCCTGCGGGTGACCGCCTCCCCCACGGTCTTCCACCGGGACGACCCGGCGGGGCGGAAGCAGATCCTGACCCGCTGCCCAGGGAAGGGCCGGTAGTCGACCTTCCCGACCGGGTCCACCCGCATCAGCGTCCCGGTGACGCGCACGCCCTCTCCGTCGCGCACCACCTTGAGCCCCTCGATCTCGGTCGCCCGCCGCAGGTTGAACCCCACCCGGGCGACGGCGCGCTCGCCCCGCGCGTTCACCGCGGTCGCGGTGACCGTCCACGGGCCGCTCGGATACCACCGCGACAGCGGCTTGTCCGGGAGGAACCGCCAGGTCTCCCACTCGCCGGACGCGATCCGGCGGGCCGGTCCGCCGTCGCGCGACGCGCCCACCACGCCGGGCATCGCGGCGGACGCCAGCCCGCCCAGCCCCGGCAGCGGCACGGCCGCGGGCACGGCGGCGCCCGGGGGGACCACCGGATCAGGGGAGACGGACGGCACGGGCACGGCGTCTCCGGACGGCGGCGAGGGGGTCGCGTCCGGCTCGGGCTCCCCTCCGGGCTCGTCGCCTTCCGAGGGGGCGCGGCCGGGCTCCAGGACGACGGAGACGCGGTCCGCGCCGCGCGCCACCACGTCGACGACCAGCCGCACCGATCCGCTCGGGCCGACCACGGGGTCGGACGGGCGCACCTCGACCGAGCGGATGGCCAGGTCGCCGGAGGCGGGGGCCGGCGCGGCCGCCGCCGCCGTCGTCGCGGTCGCGAGGACCAGCGTCGCGAGCAGAGGTCTCATCATGCCCCGTGACCGTACGCAGGCCCGCGGGCCGTCCCGCCCCCGACACACTCCTCGCCGGGTAAAGATTCGGCAGGGGAACTCGGCACGGGGAAAGCAGCCGCCTCGCGATCAGCCGGTCCCGTACAGCTCCTCGATCACCTCGGCGTACCTGGCGTGGACGACCCGGCGCTTGAGCTTCAGGCTGGGGGTGAGCTCCGCGGTCTCTGCCGTCCACTCGGCGGGCAGCAGCCGCCACCGCTTGACCTGCTGCACCCGGGCGAGCTTGCGGTTGGCGGACTCGACCGCCGCCTCGACCTCCTTGAGCACGTCCGGGTGCGCGGCGAGGTCGGCCAGGGAGCCGAAGGCGATGCCGCGCGCCCGCGCCCACTCGGGGGCCACCTCGCCGTCGAGGGTGAGGATCGCGACGGGGTACGGCCGGCGGTCCCCGTACGCGAGGGCCTGCCCGATGAGCGGATGCTCCTTCAGGTGGCCCTCGATGGCCGCCGGCGAGACGTTCTCCCCGCCCGAGGTGATGAACAGCTCCTTCTTGCGGTCGACGATGCGGACGAAGCCGTCCTCGTCGATCGACCCCACGTCGCCCGTGTGCAGCCAGCCGTCGTCGTCGAGGAGCTCGGCGGTCGCCTCGGGCAGGCCGAGGTAGCCCCGGGTGTTGAGCGGGCTGCGGGTGAGGATCTCGCCGTCCTCGGCGATCCGCACCTCGACGCCCGGCTCGGCCCGGCCCACCGTGCCGAGCTTGAAGACGTCCGGCGAGTTGACGGTGAAGGCGCCGGTCGTCTCGGTCATGCCGTACACGTCGATGACCTTCAGGCCGAGCCCGGCGAAGAACCGCTGCACCTCGACGGGCATCGGCGCGGCGGCGGTGGCGCACCAGCGGGCCTGGTCGAGCCCGATCAGGCCGCGGACGACCGACAGCAGCGCGGCGTCGGCCCGCTCGTACGCCTCCCGCACCTCGGGCGTGACGGTGTGGCCGTGCTGCAGCCCCTCGACGTACGCGAGCCCGGCGGCCATCGCCGCGCGCACGTTCTCCTGCTGCTCGGGCGGCTGGGCGGTCAGCAGCGCCTGCAGCCGGGCCATCATCTTCTCCCAGACGCGGGGGACGCCGAAGAACAACACCGGGCGCACCCGGCCGAGCGTGGCGCCGAGGTTCGCCATGTCCGTGCAGAAGTAGACGTGGTTGACCTTGACCAGCGGCAGATACAGGCTGAGCACCCGCTCGGCGATGTGGGCGTAGGTGAGGTAGGAGATCTGCGTGCCGTGGGCGGGCAGGTCGATCATCCGCTGGGTCGTGGCGATCTCGAACAGCACGTTGGCGTGCGTCAGCGGGACGCCCTTGGGGTTGCCCGTCGTCCCCGAGGTGTAGAGGACGGCCAGCGTGTCCTCCGGGGTGACCGCGCGCCAGCGCGCGTCCACCGCGGCCGGGTCGGCGGCCAGCGCGTCGGCGCCGAGCTTCAGGAACGCCTCCCAGCTCAGGAAGCGCTCGTCGCCTTCGGGGGCGCCCTCCAGCATGACGATCCTCGTCAGCGCGGGCAGCTCGCCGAGGATCGGCTCCCAGCGGGCCAGGTCGGCCGGGCCGCCGAGCACCGCGATCCGCGCCCCGACGTCCCGGGCGACGTACGCGACCTGCTCGGGGGCGAAGGTCGCGTAGATCGAGCAGGGGACGGCGCCCGCGTGGACGGCCCCGAGGTCGGCCAGCACGTGCTCGCTGCGGTTCACCAGCATCAGCGCGACGGCATCGCCCGGCCGCAGGCCCAGCGCGGCGTAGCCCGCGGCGATCTGCAGCACCCTCCTCCGCGCCTCGCCGTAGGTCAGGGTCGTCCAGCCGTCACCGTCGGGATCGGAGTAGGCCGGCGAGTCCGGATGCTCCTGCGCGGCCCACCTGAGCTGCCCGCACACCGTCCTGCCCGCGATCTCCCGCTCGATCGCGGCCCGTTCCTCAAGCACGCCGGTCATCGCGCCTCCCAACGGGCATCTCGCACGCGTGGCATGCATCGCACCACACGAGATCACCACGGACAAGACCCCGGCGGTGAGAAGCGGGGCGGGCTGTGCTATAGCCGGGCATCACAATCGGACAAACAAGACATAAAGGCAGGTAAGGTACACGGGATGATGCGTGATCGGGGGGATCGCATGGCATCCGGAAGATCTGGTCCGCCGATGGCCGAGCGGACGTTCTTCGGCCATCCACGGGGGCTGGCCACGCTGTTCGGCACGGAGATGTGGGAGCGCTTCAGCTACTACGGCATGCGCGCCGTCCTCGTGCTGTTCCTGACCGCGCCGGTCGCGCGCGGCGGCATGGGCCTGCCCGAGACGACCGCGGTCGGCATCTACGGCGTCTACATCGCCTCGGTCTACCTGCTCGCCCTCGCGGGCGGCTGGCTCGCCGACCGGCTGCTCGGGGCGCGCAGGACCGTGCTGTGCGGCGCCCTGGTCATCATGGGCGGCCACGTCAGCATGGCGATGCCCATGGGCGGCGGGTTCGTCTGGCTCGGCCTCGTGCTGATCGCGCTGGGCAGCGGGCTGCTCAAGCCGAACATGTCGGCGCTGGTGGGCGAGCTGTACCGGCACGAGGACGACGCCCGGCGCGACTCCGGCTACACGATCTTCTACATGGGCATCAACCTGGGCGCCTTCCTCGGCATCATGGTCGTGCCCTGGCTCCAGACGGGCGGCCGCTGGCACCTGGCCTTCGGCGCGGCGGCGCTCGGCATGGCCATCGGCCTGACCCAGTACGTGCGGGGCCGGGCCACGCTGTGCGGCGCGGGCGAGGAGCCGGACCACCGGCTGACACCGGACGAGGAGCGGCGCTTCAAGGTCGTCGCGGGTGTCTCGCTCGCCGTCGGCGCGGGCGCGCTGGCCCTGTGGGCGCTCAGCGGCACGCTGACCGTGGACCGCTTCGCCCTCGTGCTCACGGTCGTGACGGCGGCCGTGCCGGTCGCCTACTTCGCCTTCCTGTTCTCCTCACGGGAGGTCACCGCGGAGGAGCGGACCGGGCTGTTCGCGTACGTGTGGCTGTTCCTGGCCGCCGCGATCTTCTGGCTCGTCTACGACCAGGCCGGCAGCGCACTGCTGCTGTTCGCGAAGAACGACACCGACCTGAACGTGCTCGGCTTCACGATTCCCCCGGGCTGGGTGGGCAACGTCAACTCGCTCGCGATCATCATCGTCGCCCCCCTCTTCGCCGAGATGTTCCTCAGGGCGGGCACCCGGATCAGCACGCCGCTCAAGTTCGCGGTCGGCCTGGTGATCGTCGGGCTCAGCTTCGTCGTCATGTCGGTCGCGGCCGGCGTCGCCTCCGGCGGGGTGAAGGTCTCGATCATGTGGCTGCTGTCGGTCTACCTCATCCAGACCGTCGGCGAGCTGTTCCTCAGCCCGGCCGGGCTGTCGGTCACCAACAAGCTCGCCCCCCGGGCGTTCGAGAACCAGCTCATGGGCCTGTGGTTCCTGTCCATGGCCCTCGGCGACTCCGTCGGCGGCCAGGCCTACCGGCTGACCAAGGTCGTGCCGATGCCCGTGTACTACCTCGTCCTCGCGCTCGCCGCGATCGCGGCGGGGCTCGTCATGCTGCTGTTCGTCCGCAGGCTCCGCACGCTGATGGCCGAGCACCCCGTGCCGTCGGTGCCCGCGGCCGGCTGAACACGCCGCTCACAGGGGCGGCTCACAGGGTCGGCGTGAGCGGCTCGCACGGGCGATAGCCGGCGGGGTCGCGGGCGATGCGGCGCACCGCCTCCTCCATCACGGCCGGCGGCTGGGTGAACGGCAGCCGCAGGTAGCGCTCCAGCGTGCCGTCCACGCCGAACCACGGTCCCGGAGCCAGCCGTACGCCCCGGGCGGCGGCGGCCTCGGCGACCGAGCTCGCCACCGGCCCGTCGAGCCGCACCCACAGCGAGCCGCCGCCGCGCGGCGCCGTGAACGCCCAGCCGGGCAGCTCCTCGCGCAGGACCGCGGCGAGCGCCGCGCACGACGCGCCGAGCGCACGGCGGCGCTCGGCGCGCGCCTCCTCGATCCGGTCGAACAGGCGCGCCACCACGAGCTGCTCGAAGACCGCGCCCGCGATGTCCACGGCGGCGCGCAGCACGGCCAGGCGGCGGACGGTCGCGGCGCTCGCCCGGATCCAGCCGACCCGCAGGCCGCCCCACCACAGCTTCGAGGCCGAGCCCACGCTGATCACCCGGCCGTCGGTGTCGAACGCGGCCAGCGGCGTCGCACGGGCCGTCTCGTCCAGCGCGATCTCCACCCAGCTCTCGTCGGCGATCAGCGTGACGCCGTACCGGCGGGCCGCCTCCACCAGTTCGGCGCGGCCGGCGTCGGACAGCAGGTGGCCGGTCGGGTTCTGGAAGTCGGGGATGACGTAGGCCAGGCGGGCCGCCGACTGGCGCATCGCGCAGCTCACCAGGTCGAGGTGCCACCCATCCTCCTGGACGCCGACCGGCACCAGGCGGGCTCCCCGCATCCGGGCCGCGTCGATCGCGTGCGGGTAGGTCGGCGACTCGACCAGCACCGGGTCGCCCCGCCCGGCGAACGCCGACATCAGCAGATGGATGGCCTGCTGGGCTCCGGCGGTGACGAGGATCTGCTCCGGCCGGGTCGGCAGCCCCCGCTCGCCGTACCTGCGGGCGATCGCCTCACGCAGCGGCGCGAGCCCGGCCGGGTGGTAGCCCATGCCCAGCGCGTACCGGTGGTAGGCCAGGCCCGCCTCCTCGATGGCCCCGCCGAGCAGGGCGGTCGCCGGGGGCGCGGCAGCGTGCAGCGGCAGCAGCCCGTCGTCGTCGGACGCCAGCCACGGGTTGTCGGTCCCGAGCGCGCCCGCGTCGGGCAGGGCCGCGCGGCTGCCCGATCCCTGCCTGCTCTCCAGGTAGCCCTGCTCGCGCAGCCGGTCGTACGCCGCGGTCACGGTGGTGCGGCTCACGCCGAGGGCCTCGGCCAGGTGCCGCTCGGCCGGCAGGCGCACCCCCACGGCGAGCCGCCCGTCGAGGACCAGGCCGCGCACGGCCTCGGCGAGCGCCCGGTAGTAGGGCCGGGCGTCCGGCGTGCCTCCCGCACCGTGTCCAGCGCTCTTCCCGGCGGCCTTCCCCGTGCCGCCCCGGACGAGCCGCGCGAGCTGGGGAGCGCTGAGATACCGATCCATGAAGGCCAATTTCTCTGATTGGCTCTTTTCCCGCAACCCGGCCGGCCTGCACGATGGGCCGACTATGACCGAACTGTCCCTTCCCCGCCCCCGTTCGCTCCCCCTGCGGCTCATCCGCCTCTACACCGGCCTGGCGCTGTACGGCGCCGGGATCGCCCTGCTCGTCAGGTCCCGGCTGGGCCTCGACCCCTGGGAGGTCTTCCACCAGGGCATGTCGCTGCGCACCGGATGGTCGATCGGCATGTGCATCAACCTGGTGGGCGCGCTGGTGCTGCTGCTGTGGATCCCCCTGCGGCAACGGCCCGGCCTCGGCACGATCAGCAACGTCCTGGTGGTCGGCACCAGCGCCGACGGGGTGATGGCGCTGGTCCCCGCGCCCGCTGCCTGGCCGGTCCAGTGGGCCTTCCTCCTGGGCGGCATCCTCGCCATCGCCGCCGCCTCCGGGCTCTACATCCACGCGGGTTTCGGTCCTGGGCCGCGCGACGGCCTGACGACGGGCCTCAACCGGCTCGGCCTGTCCATCCGGCTCGCTCGCACGGTCGTCGAGCTCAGCGTGCTCGCCGTGGGCTGGCTGCTCGGCGGCACGGTCGGGATCGGCACGGTCGTGTTCGCCCTGACGATCGGCCCGGCGACGCAGGTCTTCATGAAGCTCTGGGCTCCCACCGGGGACACCGCCCGGCCACCGGGTAGAAAGCCGTCATGATGAGGCGAGCGCTCTGGGAAGGCCTGGTCGCCGGGGCGGCCGGAGCGGCGGTGATGACCCTCGGCGGGAAGGTGGAGCAGCGCCTGACCGGGCGGCCCGGCTCCGTGGGCGTCCTGCGCTCCCTCATGGCCCACGCCCGGCGCTGAGGGGGACGCGCCGTACGCACGCGGAGGTGAGCGCGGGGAGGTGAGGGCGTGCGGATCGAGGACTACGCCCTGATCGGGGACACGCAGTCGGCCGCCCTCATCGGCATGGACGGATCGATCGACTGGCTGTGCCTGCCGCGGTTCGACTCCCCCTCCTGCTTCGCCCGGCTGCTCGGCGACGAGCACAACGGCTTCTGGCGGCTGGCCGCCGCGGGACGCGACAGGGCCGCCCGGCGGGCGTACGTCGAGGATTCGCTGGTGCTCGCGACCGACTGGGAGACCTCCACCGGGACGGCCAGGGTGCTCGACTTCATGCCGGTCCGCTCCGGCAACCCGGACCTGGTCCGGATGGTGGAGGGCCTGTCCGGGGTCGTGGAGATGACGACGGAGATCCGCATCCGCTTCGACTACGGGCGGATCGTGCCGTGGGCACGCCGGGCGGGCGGCCATCTGCACGCCATCGGCGGCCCCGACTCGGTCTGGATCCACTCGCCCGTCCCGCTTCGTGGCGGCGACTACCGGCACGAGGCGGCGTTCACCGTCGCCGCCGGGGAGCGGATGCCGTTCGTGTTCACCTGGCACCCCTCCCACCAGCCGCAGCCCCGGGCCATCGACCCCCTCGCCGAGCTCGGCCTGACCGTCCAGACGTGGCAGGACTGGGCCGCCCGCTGCGGCTACCGGGGCCCGTGGCGGGACGCCGTCGTCCGCTCGCTGATCACGCTCAAGGCGCTGACCTACAGCCCGACCGGCGGCATCATCGCGGCGCCGACCACCTCCCTGCCCGAGCACCTCGGCGGGGTGCGCAACTGGGACTACCGCTACTGCTGGCTGCGCGACGCCGCGATGACGCTCGACGCGCTGCTGCGGGCCGGGTACGTCGAGGAGGCGGACGCCTGGCGCGTGTGGCTGCTGCGCGCCATCGCCGGCCGCCCCGAGGACCACCAGATCATGTACGGCGTGGCCGGCGAACGCCGCCTGCCGGAGATGAGCCTCGACTGGCTGTCCGGCTACGAGGGCTCACGCCCGGTCCGCATCGGCAACGGCGCCGCCGGCCAGTTCCAGCTCGACGTCTACGGCCAGGTGGTCAACGCCCTCTACAGGGCGCGCAAGCAGGGCATGCCGCCCGACGACTACACCTGGTCGCTGCTGATGAAAGGGGCCCAGTTCCTCGAACACAACTGGGAACGGCCCGACGAGGGGCTGTGGGAGGTGCGCGGCCCCCGCCGCCACTTCGTCCACTCCAAGATCATGGCGTGGCTCGCCCTGGACCGCATGACCCGGGGGGCCGCTGAGCTGGGCCGCACCGGGCCGTTCGACCGGTGGAGCGCCCTGCGCGACCGCATCCACGCGCAGGTCTGCGACAAGGGCTACGACCCCGAGCGCAACACCTTCACCCAGTCCTACGGCTCGCGCGAGCTGGACGCCGCCCTCCTGCGAATCCCCGTCGTCGGCTTCCTGCCCCCCGACGACCCCCGCGTCATCGGGACCATCGAGGCCGTCGAACGCGAACTCATGACCGACGGCTTCGTGCTGCGCTACCCCCTCGCGGAGGACAACCCCGTCGACGGCCTCCCCGGCGGCGAAGGCGCCTTCCTCGCCTGCAGCTTCTGGCTCGCCGAAGCCAGAGCCATGATCGGCCGCCACGACGACGCCGTCGAACTGTTCGAACGCCTCGTCGCCCTGTCGAACGACGTCGGCCTCCTCGCCGAGGAATACGACCCCAGAGCAGGCCGACAACTCGGCAACTTCCCCCAGGCCTTCAGCCACGTCCACCTGATCCACACCGCCCAGGCGCTGAGCGGAGAGGTACGCGGCGCCGGCGCCGCCACGGTGATGAGCGTCTGACAGCCCGCTCGCGGTCTCACGGCAGGTCGTACCGGTTCCTGATGGACCTGGCCTCCTCCTCCGTCACCTCCGGCGGGGTCCGGGCCAGCGCCTGCCGCAGGTCCGACAGGATCCGGTCACCAGAACCACGCACCCGCGACCGGTGCTGAGCGAACTCCGCGTCGAAGCGCCGCGCCGCCGGCCCGGTCCACACGGTGCCGTTGTGGAAGAACAGGTACGGTCCCTCGACGGCCTTCTCGATCTCCTCGACGAGAGGCTCAGCCGTCCGCAGGGCCTCACGCAGCGCCAGATACAGTGGATTGGGCACCAGCGCGGCCATGACGCCGATCAGCCCTTCCCGGAAACAGACGGGCTCGCCGACGGGGCGCTCGCATCCGTGATCAGCTTGGGCGCGATCAGCTTCATCAGCGCCATCACATCCCCCGCGTTGTCCCGCCCCTCGACGCCTGCGGCCAGCCTGATGGCGAGTTCCGCCCTGCCTCGTACCAGAAGTGCGAAGGCATCGGTACGTCCGCTGCCCGGGCTCTTGTAATAGCAGCCCGTCGCTCCCGGCACGATCTCGGGCAGCGGCGTCGCTCCGTCCTCGATCTGGTCGTCGACCTCACCCTGGTAACCGTCCGGTGCGAGGCCGACCTCCAGCACCTTCAGCCGGTCGCCCCCGTTCCGGTACAGGATGCAACTGCCTTCACCGATGCCTCCTGCGCTTGCCAAATCGAAACCTCCCCGCACGTGCGGGTTCACAACGCCCGTCATGAGCTGTACCGCCTTCAGCGGGATGTGCCCGCAGACGTAGGGAGCCGTCGCGGCAGTGGGCATCGGGGTGCGGTCGATGGTCCGCTCGTCGCGCCGGCAAGCGGCGAGCGGCAGCACACAGAGCACGGCGAGCGTCAGCGCAAGACCCCTTCTCATGCGGCGTATTGCGCGAAGGCGTTCGCGAACCCCTGGTCGAGCCGTACTTCCACGTCTCGCCATGGCTTTCCGGATGGCCCGTCGTAGAGCCAACGTTCATAGGCTTCAAGCCTGCGGTACTTGTCGGTGCTGTTGGTCGCCGTCTTGTCGACCATCTCGTCGATGGTCATGAGGGTTCGACCGTCGTCCTTGAGAAAGTTGTTCGGATTCGCACGCGGGTCGTCTCCCTTTCCCAGCCCCTCCAGCGTCGCCCAGGGGTGGGTCTTCGCGGGAGGATCCGCAGAGCCGAACAGGCGGTGCTTGAGCATGGCTTGTGCGGTCAGGTCGTGCAGCAGGATCCGGGCCTTGTCCACTGCGGCATTGGCCTCGCTGCGGGCCTTGCTCTCCGCGTCGCCCTTCGCCATATCCTCGACAAGGCCCGTCCACGCGCCGGCCACACCGGATGCGATCGACCAGCCTGCCGCCTGAGGAACGGCGAGTCCGGTGTTGACGACGGCCGTGAAGATCTTCATGTTCCGCTCCTGCGCCTCGTCCATGTTCTTGCCCTCTTCGATCTTGGCCAGTCCGGCGGCATCGGTGATCAGTCCGAAGCCCGATCCCACCAGCTTGGCGCTCGCGAAGAGCGCGTCGCCGTCATCTCCCGCGGCCATCTTCGCAGCGGCCTCATCGAGCAACATGGCGGCGAACGCGGTCTGCGCCGTAGTGACATGGGCGAACGCCGAGGAATCCGCGAATGCCTCACGCATCACATGCTGCAACTCCTGCTTGTTGAACTGAGCACCCCACGGGTCCTTGCGAGGCGCGCCCGGGTTGTCTCCTCCGTGCACGCCGAGAGAGACCATGTCGTGTCCCGCCCTGGCCACGCGATCGATGTCGCTGATGTAGCCGGCGAGGATGCGGCCGGTGGTGACGGGTTTGAGGAGCGAGGGGCGGCCCGCGTCGATGCGTTCGGCCTCGATGTGCACGAACTCGGAGGTCAGCTTGGCCGACAGGTAGCCGCGGGAGGGGTCTTGCGGGGAGCCCTCGTGGTCGCGGAGTTTCAGCGTGGCGGCCTCGAGCGCCTCGCCCAGGGCCGTGCCGCCGTCGCCCAGCCCGCGTTCGGTCAGGAAGCGCCGCAGCATGGTCGGGTCGCCGGTGAAGAAGTCCTGCGCGGCGGCGGGATCGCGGCTCAGCGCCTCCATGACCGTGCGCATCACCCCGGGGTCCGAGCCGACCGGGAACTTGCTCATCTCACGGTCCCACGCGTCGAGCTTCCTGGCCACCGCCGTCAGGAACCCGGTGTCGTATTTGCCCTGCTTGAGGGCGAGTGCGACCGCCAGGCCGTCCTGCCAGCCCACCCGGAAGCCCGCGGTCAGCTCGTCGCGCCAGGCGTCGCCGAGCCGTCCGCTCGCGGTGCCGAGTGCCGACCCGAGAGCGGCCTGCAGCCGTTTCACCTTCTGGTCGCCGCCGCGCTCGACGGTCTGGGCCATGAGCCTGCGGAACCCGGTCGCGCCCAGAGTGGTCATCAGCGCGGTCGCGAACGCGGCGTCCCCTGTCCGTTTCTCCAGCGCCGCCAAGGTCCTTTCGTCCACCTCGCCGCCGGCGGCGGCCTGCGTCAGCGTCGTCACCGCGGCGTAGACGTCCGGATCGCGGCCGGCCCTGCCGTACAGGGCCTCGTCGAAGGCGCTCAGCCCGCCCGGGACTCCGGCCGAGGCGGCCCACTCCGTCTGCTCCGCGCGGATCGTCGCGCTGCGCCTGCGCAGGTCGGGACGGCCCGCCGCGATCCAGGTGCGCATCTCCCGTACGGCCGCCAGACCTGAGGTGTCGAGATCGAGGCCTCGCAGGGTTCGGTCGAGGACCTGCTCGTTGCGGCCGATCACGTCCTCGGCTCGGCCGAGCCATTTCTCGAATTCATCCATTGAAGCCGGATTTATCCCGGAATAGCCGCCACTAATTGCCGCGACCGGAGACGGCTGAGGCGCCGGCGAAGGCCGGGACGCGGGCGGTGCGTCTTTCGTGCTCACTGGCGTGGGCGGCGGCTGCGGGGCCGGCGACGGCACCGACGGCGGATGAGTCATGAGAACGGCGGACTCCAGCACGATCGGCGAAAAGCGGCAGACGCAAAGATTACGTTCGCGTCCCGCGTCAGTAAAGCCTTTCAATTCACAGGGCAATCCACCCGCGGATGAGAGGACGGCCCGCGCCCGGTAGCGTGACGGGCATGCGGATCGAGGACTACGCCCTGGTGGGCGACATGCAGTCGGCCGCCCTCGTCGGCCGGGACGGCTCGATCGACTGGCTGTGCCTGCCGCGGTTCGACTCCCCCTCCTGCTTCACCCGGCTGCTCGGCGACGAGAACAACGGCTTCTGGCGCCTGGCCCCCGCGGGACACGAGCAGGCCACCCGCCGCGCGTACGTCGAGGACACGCTCATCCTGGAGACCTTCTGGGAGACGCCCACGGGCGCGGTCAAGGTGATCGACTTCATGCCGCCCCGGCACGCCAACCCCGATCTCGTACGGATCGTGGAGGGCCTGTCCGGCACCGTGGAGATGACGACGGAGATCCGCATCCGCTTCGACTACGGCCGCATCGTCCCCTGGGTGCGCCGCAGAAGCGGGCACCTGCACGCCATCGGTGGCCCCGACTCGGTCTGGATCCACTCCGCCGTCCCGCTGCGCGGCGGCGACTACCGGCACGAGGCGACGTTCACGGTCGCCGCCGGGGAGCGCGTGCCGTTCGTGTTCACCTGGCACCCCTCCCACCAGCCGGAGCCGGAGCGGATCGACCCGCTGGAGCAGCTCGCCGACACCAGGCTCCTGTGGGAGGAGTGGGTCTCGCGCTGCGGTCACCGGGGTCCCTGGCGCGACGCCGTGGTCCGCTCGCTGATCACGCTCAAGGCGCTGACCTACAGCCCGACCGGCGGCATCGTGGCCGCGCCGACCACCTCGCTGCCCGAGCACCTGGGCGGTGTGCGCAACTGGGACTACCGCTACTGCTGGCTGCGCGACGCCTCCATGACGCTCGACGCGCTGACCGGCGCCGGATACGTCGAGGAGGCCGCGGCCTGGCGTTCCTGGCTGCTGCGCGCCATCGCCGGCCGCCCCGAGGACGTCCAGGTCCTGTACGGCGTGGCCGGCGAACGCCGCCTGCCGGAGATGACCCTCGACTGGCTGTCCGGCTACGAGAACTCGACGCCCGTGCGGATCGGCAACGGCGCGGCCACCCAGCTCCAGCTCGACATCTACGGGGAGTTCGTCGACGCCCTCTATCAGGCGCGCAAGCAGGGCATGGCGCCGGACGACCACGCCTGGGCCCTGGTCACGAAGGTCATGGAGTTCTTCGAGCACAACTGGGACCAGCCCGACGAGGGGCTGTGGGAGGTGCGCGGCCCCCGCCGTCACTTCGTCCACTCCAAGGTCATGGCCTGGGTAGCGGCCGACCGCATGGTCCGCGTCATCGAGGAGCTGGGCCGGCGCGGCGACGTGGAGCGCTGGCGCGCCCTGCGCGACCGCATCCACGCCGAGGTCTGCGACAAGGGCTACGACCCCGAACGCAACACCTTCACCCAGTCCTACGGCTCGCGCGAACTCGACGCCGCCCTCCTGCAGATCCCCATCGTCGGCTTCCTGCCCCCCGACGACCCCCGCGTCATCGGCACCGTCGAGGCCATCGAACGCGAACTCATGACCGACGGCTTCGTGCTGCGCTACCCCCTCGCGGAGGACAACCCCGTCGACGGCCTCCCCGGCGGCGAAGGCGCCTTCCTCGCCTGCAGCTTCTGGCTCGCCGAGGCCAGAGCCATGATCGGCCGCCACGACGACGCCGTCGAGCTGTTCGAACGCCTCGTCGCCCTGTCGAACGACGTCGGCCTCCTCGCCGAGGAATACGACCCAAGAGCAGGCCGCCAGCTCGGCAACTTCCCCCAGGCGTTCACCCACATCCACCTGATCCGCACGGCCCAGGCGCTGGCCCGCTACGCCGAGCGGCGGTAGCCGAGGCTCCTGGCGCACTCGCGCAGCCCGAGCGACCGGTACAGCCGGGCGGGCACCGGATAGGCGTCGTCGCCGCGCGGGCTCACCACGGCCCACCGTGCGCCCGCCCGTCGCGCCGCGTGCAGCGCGGCCAGGCAGACGGCCCGGGCGAGGCCGCGCCGGCGGTGGCCCGGGGCCGTGCCCGCCGGTTCGATCCGGGCGGCCCGGTTGGCCTCGTCCAGCCAGACCAGGCAGAACGCCGCGGCGCTCCCGTCCGGCGCCGCGGCGATCCAGTCCAGATCCGGCCGGTACGGCCAGGCCCGCCGGACCGCGCGGTAGCTCTCCTCGGTCACCCTGGACGGATGGAACGCCGCCCGGTGCGCGGCGACGCGCTGGGGTACGTCGGCGTCGCCCACCGCGCGCAGGCGGTATCCGGCGGGCGGGCTCGGCTCGGGCAGGCGGCCGGCCAGGTCCATGACCATGTGCACGAAGAAGGGGCCCTCGCCCGTACGGCGGTAGCCATGCCGGTCGAGCGCCGGGAACAGGTGCGTCTCGGTGCTGGAGACCGTGACCGTCCGGGCCGGCCCGGGTGCTGTCGCAGGTGCTGTCGCCGCGAACCAGTCCAGGACCTCGCCGGCCAGCGAGGGGTGCCGCGGATCGGCCGCCAGACCGAGGTGGCCGGAGTCGGCCCATCCCCAGGCCGCGGTCGCGCCGCCGGTGTCCCAGAGCATGGTCGGCCACTCGTGCTCCCTGCCCGTGTGCTGGAAGCGTTCCCAGGCCAGGTCGCCGACGTGCCACGTCGCTCCCGGCGACCACAACCGGCCGGCGAGGTCCTGCATGGCCCGCAGGTCCTCCGCCCCGGCGTAGGGCCTGCGGTCGAAGCGCGCGCTCGTCATGCCGGCCAGTCTCACTCCGGCCGGCGTGTCCCCGCACGTGATTTCCCGCGCGACGGCCCTCCTCGCCCTGCCTCGGCGCTCAGGCGGCCATCGGGCTACTGCTGGCCGGCGATGCGGGCGAGGAGCCGGGCGAACTCCGGCGGCGGCGCGACGACCAGCCGGGTCTGCCCGTCGTGGCTGATGAGGTCGGCCTGGATGCGGGTCAGCTTGCCCCGGCGCCACCAGTACACGTGGGGGCTGAGCCCGTCGGCCCGGCCGGCGTGCTCCCGGTGGGCGAAGATGCGCAGGCGCTCGATCGCGCGGACCACGCCGATGCCGGCCACCGGGTGCACCGCGACCATGCCGCGGTGCGGCAGCACGGCGAGCATGCCGTCCTCGGGCACGTGCATGTACGCCGTCAGGCGGCGCAGGTGGGCCGCCGCGCTGGGCGCGGTCAGCAGCGACACCTCGGTCCCGGCGAGGTCGAGCCGCGACACGGTGGGCCGCTCGTCGTTCAGGGCGTTGCCGACGGCCACGTCGAGCGCCTCGGCCGGCGGGATCGGCCAGCAGAACGCCTCCTCCGGCCGCACCGGACGGGCGCCGACGGTCAGCACCTCGATCAGGTCGGCGCTGAGGTGGCGGCCGATGATCCGGGAGGGGTCGGGGAAGGCCGGGTCGTCGGCGGCGTGGACCCGGGTGCGCAGCAGCGGCTTGATGGGCGTGAGGTTGCAGGCGTCGAACGGCTCGCCCGACACGGCGTGGGCCAGGTGCTCCGAGACCAGCATCGGCCAGTCCTCACGGGCACGGCGACCGGCCTCCCTGCGCAGGCCGACGAGGTTCACCACCCGCTCGCGCTCGGGCGAGGACAGCGTCAGCGACGTGCCGTCGGCCGCGAACGCGCAGGTATAGCCCATGGTCTCGGCGACCAGGGCCAGCAGGGAGTCGAGATCGACGTCCTCGACGGCTCTCGGGGCGGGATGGTCCGGCCGCGTCCGGCTGAGCAGTCGCCGCAAGAGTCCCAACGCACCATCCCTTCGCCACGGCCCGGGCGCATCCGGGCGCGTCTCAGGTTGCCGCGTCAGAGTCGCGGAAGGTGCCCGCGACAGAGCACGATTCGGTCACAATAGCCACATTCGTCTCCAACCACATCGGCATCTGTGGTGCGCCGTGGCCGACGGGCAGGCCCGCGACGGTCGGCACTCCCAGCGGGGCCAGGAGTTCGGCCAGCACGGGCAGCGGGTCGCCGCACTCCACCCACGATCCCAGCACGATGCCCGCCACGCCGTCGAGACACCCGGCCTGGAGCAGTTGCGTCACCATGCGGTCGATCCGGTACGGCTCCTCGGTGACGTCCTCCAGCAGCACGATACGGCCCCGCGCGCGCAGCGCGTACGGCGTGCCGCACAGGGCGGCGAGCAGGGCGAGGTTGCCCCCGGTGAGCCGGCCCTCGGCCCGGCCCGGCACGATCACCCGGTCGCCCGTCACCGGCGCGGGCGTGCCGCCCTCGAACAGAGCCTCGCGCAGCTGGGCGAAGGTGACCGGCTCCGGCCCCTCAGGCTCGCTGATCGCCGCCGTGGCCGGCATGGGCCCGAACAGCGTCGCCAGGCCCAGCCGGTCGGCGAAGGCCCGGTGCAGCGCGGTGATGTCGCTCGACCCGAGCAGGATCTTCGGACCGGCCGCCGCCATGGCGTCCCAGTCGAGCAGCCCGAGCAGCCGGGTGGTGCCGTAACCGCCTCTGGCGCAGATGACCGCCGCCACCCCGGGATCGCACCACGCGTCCTGGAGGTCGGCCGCCCGTGCGGCGTCCGGCCCGGCCAGGTAGCCCTCCCGCGCGAGGATCGACGCCCCGTGCACGACCCGCAGCCCGAGCCCGGTCAGGACCTCGGTGCCGCGCTCCAGCCGTGCGGGATCGACGGGGCCGGCCGGCGCGACAAGCGCGACGGTGTCGCCGGGCCGCAGCCGCCGGGGCAGCCTCGGGACCGTTACCGAGGCGTCACCGCCCGCCCCTCCCGGGAAGCGCTCGCTCACCCTTCAAAGGGTGTCAGACTTAGCGGTATCTATGCGACCTCCGACGCACATCCTCGTGGTCAACGGTGTCAAGGTCCGCCGTCCGGTGTTCGTTGTCGCGGCGCCGCACTCCGGCGCGGACCTGCTGGGCCGTGCCCTCAAGCGCTCGCCCGGCTTCCACGTGACCATGGGCAGGGGCCCGGTGGCCCGGGTCGTCTACGCCTTCGCCAGGAGACCGTCGATCGCCCGCAGCGGCGGCGCTCCGCAGGTGCTGCGCGACGTGCTGGCGGAGGCGTGGCAGGTGGTCCCGGCGGCGTGCGCGGAGTGCACGACCGCCTGCCGGGAGGCGGGCGGCATCGTCGGCGCGGGGCCCTGCGTCGGGCAGGGCGCGCTGTCCCGGTTCGGCGACGCCAGCCCCGACCTGCTCTACAGCGCGCCGGTGCTGCTGCGGGCGTTCCCCGACGCCCGGCTCATCCAGATCATCCGCGACGGCCGTGACGTGGTCGCCGACATGCTCGCCGATCCGGCCTGCATGACCTGGGTCAAGCCCCACATGCTCAGCGAGGACGCCGAGTTTCCCAATCCGTTCCTCGGTGTGCGCTCGGCCGAGCACCGCGACCGCTGGGCCGGGATGCCGCCCGCGGGCAAGTGCGCCCTGCGCTGGCGCGGCGCCGTACGGCTGAGCGCCGCCCTGCGCCACGAGCTGCCCGGCGAGCACCTGCTCACCCTGCGGTACGAGGACATGGTGGCCGCGCCGGGAGAGGCGATCGAGGCGGTGTCGTCCTTCCTCGAGGCCAAGATCTCGACGATCGCGCTGTACGGCGCGACGATCCCCCGGCCGGGAAGCTGGCGCAGGCGGCTGTCGGCCGAGGACGCCGAACTGGTGGAGAAGGTCGCCAGGGAGGAGCTCACCCGCCTCGGCTACCGCTGAGGACCGTTTCAGGAACCGCCCGGGCCCGAGCCGGTGAACTGGGTGCGGTAGAGCTCGGCGTAGGCGCCGCCCCGCTCCAGCAGCTCCTCGTGCCGGCCGCGCTCGACGACCCGGCCGTCCTCGACCACCAGGATCGTGTCGGCCTCGCGGATGGTCGACAGCCGGTGGGCGATCACCAGCGACGTCCTGCCCAGCAAGGCGGTCTTCAACGCCTGCTGCACCGCGGCCTCGGACTCCGAGTCCAGGTGGGCGGTCGCCTCGTCCAGCACCACCACCCGCGGCGCCTTCAGCAGGAGCCGGGCCAGGGCGATGCGCTGCTTCTCCCCTCCCGACAGCCGGTAGCCGCGGTCGCCGACGACCGTCTCCAGCTCCTCCGGCAGGTTCTTGACCAGGTCGGCGATCTGGGCCGCGCGCAGGGCCTCCCAGATCTCCTCGTCGGTCGCCTCGGGACGGGCGTAGCGGAGGTTGTTGCCGATCGTGTCGTGGAACAGGTGGGCGTCCTGCATCACCACTCCCACCGTGTCCCTGATGCCGTCCAGGGTGGCGTCGCGGACGTCCACGCCGTTGATCCGGACGGCGCCCTCGTCCACGTCGTACAGCCGGGACACCAGTTGGGTGATGGTCGTCTTGCCCGCGCCCGAGTGGCCGACGAGCGCCACCAGCTCGCCCGGGCGCGCGGTGAACGACACGCCCTTGAGCACCTCCTGCGAGGGCCCGGTGTCCGGGCGGGCCACCGACTCGAGCGACGCCAGCGACACCTCGGAGGCGGCCGGGTAACGGAAGCGGACGTCGTCGAACTCGATCGTGACCGGCCCCTCGGGGATCGGCCGTGCGTCCGGCTTCTCCGCGACCATCGGCTTGAGGTCGAGCACCTCGAAGACCCGGTCGAAGCTCACCAGCGCGGTCATCACGTCCACGTGGACGTTCGACAGGCTGGTCAGCGGGCCGTACAGGCGCATGAGCAGGGACGACTGGGCGACCAGGGTGCCGAGCGCGAAGGCCCCGGAGATCGCGAGCACGCCGCCGAGGCCGTAGACGAGCGCGGTCGCCAGCGCGGCGACCAGGCCGAGCGCGATGCGGAACACCGTGCCGTACATGGCGACGATCACGCCCACGTCGCGGACCCGGCCCGCGCGCTCGGCGAAGTGCGCCGCCTCGTCGTCCGGCCTGCCGTAGAGCTTGGTGACCATGGCCCCGGCCACGTTGAACCGCTCGGTCATCACCGAGCTCATCTCGGCGTCGAGCTGCATCTGCTCGCGGGTCAGCGCGGACATCCGGCGGCCGACCCACTTCGCCGGGAAGATGAAGATCGGCAACAGGACCAGCGCGACCAGCGTGACCTGCCACGACAGCACGAGCATGGTGCCGAGCACCATGACCAGGCTGATGACGTTGGACACCACAGACGACAGGGTGCTGGTGAGGGCCCGCTGCGCCCCGATGACGTCGGTGTTCAGCCGGGAGACCAGTGCGCCGGTCTGCGCGCGCATGAAGAACGCCACCGGCATCCGCTGCACGTGGTCGAAGACCTCGGTGCGCAGGTTGTAGATCAGGCCCTCGCCGATGCGGGCGGAGAACCACCGCTGCACCAGGCCGAGCCCGGCGTCCAGCACGGCGAGCGCTCCGATCGCCACGGCGAGCCACACGACGACGTCGACCCGCTTGGGGGTGATGCCGTAATCGATGATCGCCTTCATCAGCAGCGGGTTGGCGACCACGATGACCGCGTCGACCACGACCAGCGCGAGGAAACCGGCGATCTGGGTGCGGAACGGCCGGGCGTAGCCGGCGATGCGCCGGACGGTCCCCGGCGCGAGCCGCTCCTTCGTCACGGAGCTGTCACGCCGTAAGGACCGCATCACCTGAAGGCCGTAGCCCCCGTTCATCATCGACATATGCCGTACATCCTCCCAGCCGTGCAGCAGTGGGAGGACTCCCCCGATTCCCCCGTCAGCTCGAAGCGAACAGCACGTATCAGTTCGCCCCGGACACCGACCCTAGTTCGCCCCGGACAGTGACCCTCGGTTCGGCTCCGGACAACGACCCTCAGCTCGCTCCGAACAGTGCCCGGATGCGCGTCACCTGCTCGGCCCGCTCGGCGGCGGCCTGCTCCTCCAGTGTGCGTCCCGGCGCGGCCTGCAGCAGCCGCTTCGTGGCGGCCGCGGCGGCGCGGTTCGTCGACAGCAGCGCGGCGGCCAGGTCGTCCACGGCCTGGGCCAGCTCGGACACGGGCACCGCGATCTCGGCCAGGCCGAGCCGTACGGCCTCGGCCGCCCCCACGGTACGCGCGGTCAGGCACATCTCGATGGCCCGGGGAACCCCCACGATGTCGGCCAGGGGCTTGGTCCCGGTCAGGTCGGGAACCAGCCCCAGCGCGGGCTCTTTCATGCAGAACTTCACGTCGTCCGCGACGACACGCAGGTCGCACGCGAGTGCGAGCTGGAAGCCCGCCCCGATCGCGTGGCCCTGCACGGCCGCGATCGACACGATCTCCGGCCTGCGCAGCCACAGGAAGCCCTTCTGGGCCTCAGCGATCCGCTGCTCGAACTCGGTGTCGCCGAGCGCGGCGGCGCTCGCGAACGATCCCTGCCCGGGCACCCCCTCGGGCCCGAACATGCGCAGGTCGATCCCGGCTGAGAAGGACGGCCCCTCGCCTCTGACCACGACCACTCTCACCTGCTCCGGAAGGGTCTCCCCGATCCGGGCCAGGGCCGACCATGTCGCGAACGTCTGCGCGTTGCGCTTGTCCGGCCGGTCCAAAGTGACGGTCGCGATCTCGCCGTCCACCTCGAAGCGCACTCCGACCTCGGCCGGCGCGGCCGCCGAGATCGTCGACACATCGGAGCCGTCGCCCGTCTCACGGGCGTGCTCCAGATTCCCCCCCATTGCCGCTTCCGCCATGCCCTGCTCCTGCGTCCGTCGCGGAGCGGCGTCGCCTCGCACGGCCGGTCCGGTGCGGCGCACCGTCCGTGCCGGGCGTCCGCCCTCCTGTTCATCCCGCGGTCGCGCCCGAGCTTACCGAATAACGTTCTGGCGAGTCGGACGCGACCGCTCCTCCTGCAGGAACGAGCGGCTGCGGTCGCGCGTCTTTGAGGTGGATCTCTAGCGCTTGGACTTGCCCCGGGTCGCGCCGCCGCGCCCGCGCAGAGTCACCCCGGACTCGCTCAGGATGCGGTGGATGAACCCGTACGACCGGCCGGTGGAAGCAGCCAGAGCGCGGATGCTCTCACCCGCGGAATAGCGCTTCTTGAGATCGGCGGCCAGCTTTTCCCGGTCGGCCCCGGTCACCCGGGTGCCCTTCTTCAGAGTCTCGGCCACGAGTACCTCCTGTAGTGCCAGACTTCCGCAGCGTTACTTCAGCCCATGATCAGTCATTTCGACGGGATCGGCTACCTACTCCGCGGGAAAAGATCCCTACCCGCTCAAATTAAGATCAGGCAAGCGCCACAAGATCGGAAAATTCGTCGCTCCATGCGTCTTCTACTCCGTCTGGCAACAGAATCACCCTATCCGGCTTCAGCGCCTCCACCGCCCCCTCATCGTGCGTGACCAGCACAATCGCGCCCGTGTAGGAGCCGAGGGCGTCCAGCACCTGATCGCGGGAGGCCGGGTCGAGGTTGTTGGTGGGCTCGTCGAGCAGCAGCACGTTGGCGCTCGACAGCACCAGCGTCGCGAGGGCGAGACGGGTCTTCTCCCCGCCGGACAGGACCCCGGCGGGCTTGTCCACGTCGTCGCCGGTGAACAGGAACGACCCCAGCACCTTGCGCAGGTCGACGTCGGCCACATCGGGCCCGGCGGACCGCATGTTCTCCAGCACCGTGCGGTCGGCGTCGAGCGTCTCGTGCTCCTGGGCGTAGTAGCCCATCTTGAGCCCGTGGCCGGGCATGACCTCGCCGGTGTCCGGCTTCTCGATGCCGGCGAGCAGGCGCAGCAGGGTGGTCTTGCCCGCGCCGTTCAGGCCCAGGATGACGATGCGCGAGCCCCGGTCCACCGCGGCGTCGACGTCGGTGAACACCTCCAGTGAGCCGTACGACTTGGACAGGCCGCGGGCCGTCAGCGGGGTCTTCCCGCAGGGCGCGGGTTCGGGGAAGCGCAGCCTGGCGACGCGGTCGGAGCGCCGCTCGCCCTCCACGCCCGACAGCAGCCGCCGCGCGCGCCGCTCCATGTCCTGGGCCGCCTTGGCCTTGGTGGCCTTCGCCCGCATGCGGTCGGCCTGGGACAGCAGGGCGGACGCCTGCCGCTCAGCGTTGGCCCGCTCGCGCTTGCGCCGCTTCTCGTCGGTCTCCCGCTGGGCCAGATAGGCCTTCCAGCCGACGTTGTAGGTGTCGATCACGCAGCGGTTGGCGTCGAGGTGGAGCACCCGGTTTACCGTCGCATCAAGAAGGTTCACATCATGGCTGATGATCACCAAGCCGCCCTGGTGCGAGCGCAAAAAATCACGAAGCCAGCCGATCGAGTCCGCATCGAGGTGGTTTGTGGGCTCGTCAAGCAGGAGAGTCTCCGCTCCGGAGAAAAGGATGCGGGCCAGTTCCACCCGCCGCCGCTGACCGCCGGACAGGGTCTGCAGCGGCTGGCCGAGGACGCGGTCGGGCAGCCCGAGGCTGGAGGCGATCGACGCCGCCTCCGACTCCGCCGCGTAGCCGCCGAGGACGTGCAGCCGGTCCTCCAGGCGGCCGTAGGCGCGCACCGCCCGGTCGCGTACGCGCTGGTCGTCGGCCGCCATCCCGGCCTCGGCCTCGCGCAGTTCGCGGAGCACGTCGTCGAGGCCGCGGGCCGACAGGATCCGGTCGCGCGCCAGCACGCTCAGGTCGCCGGTGCGGGGGTCCTGCGGCAGATAGCCGACGCTGCCGGAGATCGTGACCGTGCCCGCGGCGGGCAGGCCCTCTCCGGCCAGGACCTTGGTGAGGGTGGTCTTGCCGGCGCCGTTGCGGCCGACCAGGCCGATCTTGTCGCCCGGGTTCACCCGGAACGAGGCGCCCTCGATGAGCAGGCGCGAGCCGGCGCGAAGTTCGATGTCGGTTGCGATGATCATGGTTAAGGGGACACTCCCGTAGGTGATGAGGTCAGGATCGGCGCCGGGAGCGATCAATCGGGAGCGCGCATGGGCTCAAGTGTAGTGCCGCCCCGCCTACCGCCGCCTGCGGCGAAACCCCCGCCCGCGTCCCGCCGCCGCGCGGCCGGTCAGGGGTCGAGCAGGCGGATCCGTACGGCGCGGAACAGTGCGGGGGCGCCCTCCAGGACCGCCGGCCGGGGGTCGGGGACGGTGAGGAAGGGGCCGGTCTCCAGGGCGAACAGCGGCGCGAGGCGCGGGTCGCGCCTGATCTCGTCGATCGAGCGCCGGTCCCCGCCGAGCACGACGGCCTCCAGGTCCGCGAGCCTCGGCAGGAGCACCCGGGCGGCCACGTCGGCGGCGGCCCGAAGCGCCTCGGCCGACTGCTTGTCCCTGCGCCGGGCGAAGCGCTGCTGCGACCACCCGCCCGCCGCGCTGCGGCCGTGGACCTGACGCGAGCCGGCCTTGCCCGTGACCAGGCGGGCGCCGGTGAAGACGCCGGCGGCGTGCCCGCCGAGCCGGGCCAGCAGCACTCCGACGGTCCGCTCACGGCACACGTGGGCCACCAGCGCCGCCGCGGGAGGAGGAAGGCGGAACCCGTCCTCGCGCCCGCCCTCGCCCTCGCGCCCGTCCTCGCCGTGGCGGGAGGGACGCAGCGGCGGGAACGGCACGTGGCACTCGGCGACCGCGCCGTCCGCGGCGTCGAGACGGACCAGGTCGGGCAGGACGACGGCCTCGATCGCGCCGTGCCGTTCGGCGAAGCGCCCGATCCATCCGGCGAGCCGCTCGGGAGCGACCGAGATCCGTCTGCCGCCTCCCGCGGCGGGGCCTGCCGTCATGGCTGATCAGCCTACTCGTGCACCCGTTTGCCGGATTCCGTCCAACTGACGGGGAAATATAGGTGAATTTCCTCCTGCGGGCGTCAACGTCGTGGGCCCGGCGTCCCACAATTCAATCGTGTCGCTCCCCTCCCCCTCGGCGGCGCCGCTCGCCGCGGCCCCTCAGCGCGTGCCGGCGCCCGGCTCGGCCCCGGCGACCCCGTTCCCCCCGGACAGCGGGCGGGAACACGCCCCGGCGGACACCGCGCGGGAACACGGCCCGGCCGACGTCGTGTGGGACCACGCCCCGGCGACCATGGTGCGGAGGTACACCCCTGCCGCCGCCCAGCCGCACGACCCGCGCGCGTACGCGCCCTCCTCGCCCGGCTTCCCCGGCCCGGCCGCCCCGCTCTTCCTCCCGGTGGTCGATCTCGACACCGGCGGCGCCGTGGCGATCGAGGTGATCGCCGAGGGCGCCTCCCCCGGCGGCCCGGGCGTGGCGGGCACGGTGAACGGCCTGCTGGCCGCCGCCCGCGAGGAGGCCCTGCTGCCGCTGGTCCTGCCGATCTCCGCCGCCGCCGTGGCCAGCGGGTCGGCCGGCCTCGCACCGCTGCACGAGGCCATGCGCATGTGCAACCGGCGTCCCCGCGAGGTCATCCTCGTCATCGAGGGCGATCTCGCGCCCGTGGAGCGCACGGCCCTGCTGTCCGGGATCGACGGGCTGCGCGCGGTGGGCTACCTCATCGCGTTCGGCGGGATCGGCACCGCGGCGCTGCCGCTCGACCTGCTCGCCGACGCCTCGCCGTACGTGATCGCGCTGGCCCCCGACCTGGTGGCGCGGGGACCGCGCGATCCCCGGCGCGGCGCGCTCGCGGAGTCGCTGGTCCGGCTCGCGCGCGGCGTCGGCGCGCACGTGCTCGCCCCGGGCGTGCGGGACGAGACGCAGCTGGCGGCGGTGCGCGGCTGGGGGATCCGGCTCGCGCAGGGTCCCCTGCTCGCGCCGTCCGACTGGCGGCCCTCCCACGGGTACAACCGCGTCCATGTGCCGCTGCCTGTGCCGGAGGCGGCCGCCGTCACCGCGTCGCTGGGCCCCCGGGTGCAGGAGCTCCTGCTTCCCGCGGTGACGCTGCCGGCCGAGGCGACGGCCGAGGAGGTCGTCGCCGTGCTGAGCGCCGAACCCTCGATCACGAGCGTGATCCTGGTGGACGAATACCAGCGGCCGCAGGGCAGCGTCGACCGCAGCCGGTTCCTGCTCTTCATGGCCGGGGCGTACGGCCACGCGCTGCACGCGAGGAAGCCGGCCGGCCGCCTGGCGGACCCCGCGAAGATCGTGGCCAAGACGACCCCGGTGGTCGCGGCCATGCAGGTGGCGGGCCGGGACAACGCCCGGGTGTACGACGACCTCGTGGTGGTCGACGAGGTCGGCAGGTGCATGGGCGTGGTGCGGGTCGGCGACCTGCTGCGGCACGCCGCCGACCTCCAGGCGCGCCCGGTTCGCTGAAGCCGCCGCACGCCCACCGCCGAGGGCGCGTTCGGCTGTCTCCAGGGGCAACGCGTACGGCAGCGTCGCCGCTTGGCGAACGACTTGCAACACCTATGTCGCAAGTTGTAGCTTCACTGCGTCCTTCTTGATGCGACCAGTGACGCCCCTTCGAGAGTGAGAAACACGTGGAGTACACCCGCCTCGGCCGCAGCGGCCTTTCGGTGTCCCGGATCGTCCTCGGCACGATGAACTTCGGCTCACGGACGTCCGAAGACGACAGTCACGCGATCATGGACCGTGCGCACGAGCACGGCGTCAACTTCTTCGACACGGCCGACGCATACGGCGCGCAGCAGGGTGAAGGCGTCACCGAGCAGATCATCGGCCGTTGGTTCGCCCAAGGCGGCGGCCGGCGCGACAGGACCGTGCTGGCCACGAAGGTCTATCAGCCGATGGGGAACCGGCCCAACGAACGGTTCCTGTCCGCTCTGCACATCCGGCGCGCGTGCGAGGCGTCACTCAGGCGGCTGCGGACCGACCACATCGACCTGTACCAGATGCACCACATCGACCGGAGCACGCCGTGGGAGGAGATCTGGGAGGCGTTCGGCGTCCTTCGCCAGCAGGGCAAGGTGCTCTACTTCGGCTCGTCCAACTTCGCCGGCTGGCACATCGCGCAGGCGCAGGAGGCCGCGCGGTCCCGCCACTTCCTCGGGCTCGTCAGCGAACAGTCCATCTACAACCTGATGTCGCGCTGGGCCGAACTGGAGGTGCTGCCCGCCGCGCGGCACTACGGGCTGGGGGTGATCCCGTGGTCGCCGCTGCACGGCGGAGTGCTCAGCGGCGTCCTGCGCAAGCAGCGTGAGGGGATCGCCGCCCGCAGCGGTTCGGGACTCTGGGCCGCCGCGCTGGCCGAGCACCGGGACTCCGTCGAGGCGTACGAGAAGTTGTGCGCCGAGATCGGCGAGGACCCGGCCCACGTCGGACTCGCGTGGCTGCTCGCGCAGGACGGGGTGACCGGACCGATCGTCGGACCGCGAACGGTCGAGCAGCTCGACGGCTCGCTGCGCGCACTTCGGATCACGCTCGACGACGGCACGCTCGCCAGGCTGGACGAGCTCTTCCCGCCTCCGGGGCCCAACGGAGCCAAGCCCGCGCCCGAGGCGTACGCCTGGTGACCACGGCCGGCCCCGCCTCGCCGGCAGTGCCGCGGGAGGGACTCTAGAGCCAGCCCTGCGCCTGGGCCTTCTGCACGGCCTCGATGCGGTTGCGCGCGCCGGTCTTGTGGATGGCCGCCGACAGGTAGTTGCGCACCGTGCCCTCCGACAGGTGCAGCCGCAGCGCGATGTCGTTGATCGTCGAGCCGTCCACGGCGGCGGACAGCACGTCGCGCTCGCGCGGCGACAGCGGGTTCGGCCCGGCGCTGAGCGCGGCGGCGGCAAGCCCCGGGTCGATCACGCGCTCACCCCGCAGCACCCGCCTGATCGCGGCGGCCAGCTCGCTCGCGGGGCTGTCCTTCACCAGGAAGGCCACCGCCCCCGCCTCCATCGCCCGGCGCAGGTAGCCGGGCCTGCCGAACGTCGTGAGGATCACCACCCGGCACCCGGGGACCCGGCGGCGCAGTTCCTCGGCGGCGGCGATCCCGTCCCTGCCGGGCATCTCGATGTCGAGCAGCGCGATGTCAGGCCGGGTCGCCTCGGCGACGGCGATCACCTCGTCCCCGTTCGCCGCCTCTCCGACCACCTCGATGTCGGGCTCCAGACCGAGCAGGGAGGCGAGCGCTCCCCGCACCATGCTCTGGTCCTCCGCCAGCACGACCCTGATCATTCGCCCAACCTATCCGCGATCATCTCGGCCGTGTGGCCCAGGGGCGGCGGAACCTCGACCCGCACCCTGAACCCCCGTTTGCCGGCCTCGACCTCCAGGTCCCCGCCCGCCGCGCGCACCCGCTCGCCGAGCCCGATGAGCCCGTTGCCCGCCGTGTAGGCCCCGCCGCCGCCGTTGTCGGCGATCTCCAGCACCGCGCCCTCCTCGCCGTACGCCACGTCGATCTCGCAGCGGGTGGCCCCGGAGTGCCGTACGACGTTGGTGGTGGCCTCGCGTACGGCCCAGGCGAACAGGCCGTCGAGGTCCTCGGGCAGCGGGGTGCCGCGCGTGCGCACGGTGAGGGCGACGTCGGCGGCGCCCAGCGCCGACCTGGCGCCGTCGATCTCCTCCGACATGCGGCGCCGGCGGTATCCGCTCACGGCCTCGCGCACCTGCGCCAGCGCCTGCCGCGCCACCGACTCGATGTCGGCCACCTCCCCGGCGGCCTTCGGCGAGCCCTGCTCGCCCAGGCGGCGGGCCAGCTCGCTCTTGAGCACGATGAGCGAGAGGCTGTGCCCCAGCAGGTCGTGCAGGTCGCGAGCGATCCGCAGCCGCTCCTCGGTGGCGGCCAGCCTGGCGACCTCGCTCTGCGCCTGCCTGAGCTGGACGACGAGGACGCGGGTGTTGCGCACGCTCATGAACAGCACGCCGAGCGTGACGACCTGCAGCACGAGCGCCCATACCGTGCCGTCGTCGGCGCCCATGACCCTGCCCTCGGCGACGACGAGCGCGGCCATGGCCGCGACCCCGAGCAGGGCGCGGCGGGGCGGCAGCCCCATCGAGTAGACGACCACCAGGTAGACCGACAGGGCCAGCCAGGAAGGGCTCCAGAAGATCAACGGGAAGACCGCCGCCATCGCCGTCGCGACGCCGAGCAGGGGGAACAGCCACCGGGGATGGTCGTCGAGAGCGCGCGGCCCCAGCGCGATCGTCAGGTAGACGGCCACGAAGACCGCGAGCGCGGCCATCCACCAGAGCGCCCGCGCGCCGCTCACCGTGCCGTCGACCACCTCGGAGACCGGGTAGAAGAGGTAGATCAGGCCCAGCGAGATGCCCATCAGGCGCCTCAGGCGGGAGGGACGGTCGTCCATCCCGCCGAAGGTGAACACTCTGGCCAGCCGGCTCATCCCGCCGTTCCCTCCGAAGCTGGTGGATATCAGGCGCGTACTGTAGCGCGACGGTAGGCGACGAGCGCCAGCGCCACCAGGGCCACCGCCCAGACGAGGATGCCGGCCGCGTCGGCCGCGTGCGGGGTCTCGCCCGCCGCGATCCGCCACCCGATGCGCGCGTAGTCGTACGACGGGGTCACGTGGGCGATGCTCTTCATGGCCGCGGGCATGATGCTCTCGGGGAACCAGAGCCCGCCGAGCAGGGCCAGCCCGAACATGCCGATCATCGCGACGGGCTGCGCGGTGTCGGGCGGCAGCAGGGATCCGATCGCCAGGCCCAGCGCCGCGAAGGGGATCGTGCCGGCCCACATCGCCAGGATCAGCTCCACCCACCGCACCGGCGACAGCGACACGTGCTGGGTCAGCACCGCGGCCAGGCCGACCAGGAGCAGCGACGGCAGCACCAGCAGCAGCGAGGAGATCAGCTTCGTCAGGATGATCGCCCGGCCCGGCAGCGGGGTGATCTGGAGCTGCCGCAGCCAGCCGCTGTGCCGCTCCTGCGACCAGGGCACGGCCGTCGACATCATGGCGGCGGCCAGCGCGCCGTACGCGGCCATCGAGACCATCAGCAGGACGCTGCCGCGCAGCCCGGTCGCCTGGTCGGACTCCGCCCCCCAGAGGTTGGAGTAGAGGAGGTAGAACCCGACGGGAAAGGCGACCACGAAGATGACGTAGCGCTTGTTGCGCAGCATCCGCAGCAGTTCGACCTTGATGTAGTGCCGCATCGTCAGGCCTCCTTGGTGAGGGCGAGGAAGGCGTCCTCCAGATCGGCCCCGTGGAGCTGGAGGTCGCGGATGTCGAGGGTGGTCTTGCGATACAACGCGGCGACGGTGGCGTCGAGGTCGGTGGTGCGCAGCGTGACCCGGCCGCCCTGCAGTTCCACGCCGGTCGTCCCGGGCAGGGCGTCGAGCCCGGCGACCGGCTGCTCGCCCAGCAGGAAGCTCACCGCCTGACCGGCGACCCCGGCCTTGATCTCGGCGGCGCTGCCGTCGGCGACGACCCGGCCGCGGGCGATCACGACCACCCGGTCGGCGTTCTCGTCGGCCTCCTCCAGATAGTGGGTGGCGAACAGGATCGTCCGGCCCCGCGCGGCGTACGCCCGCATGTTGTCCCAGAACGTACGGCGGGACTCGACGTCCATGGCCGCGGTCGGCTCGTCGAGCAGCAGCAGCCTCGGCCCGCCCGCGATCGCCAGCGCGAACCGGACCCGCTGGGTCTGGCCGCCGGACAGCCGGTCGGCCCGCCGCCGGGCGAGCTCGGTGAGGTCGGCGAGCCGCAGGATCTCCTCCAGCGGCAGCGGACGCGGGTAGAGCCGCCGGACGAAGTCCACGGTCTCGGCCACGGTCAGCTCGGGGATCAGCGCGCCCTCCTGGAGCATCGCGCCGATCTCCCCGTTGGCGACCGCCGTCTGCGGCGGCTCGCCGAAGACCCGGATCTCGCCGGAACTGGGCCGCAGCAGGCCCAGCAGCATGGCGATCGAGGTGGACTTCCCGGCCCCGTTCGGCCCGAGGAGGGCGACCGTGGCGCCGGCCGGGACCTCCAGGTCGAGGCCGTCGACCGCGAGCACGTCCCCGTACCTCTTGGTGACGTCGGTGAAGGCGATGGCGTTCATGCCCTCACGGTAGGGATCGGGCGGGTCCGATCATCAGTGCCGCGTCTCCGGCGTTCGCGATGACATTTGTCATCCGCGCGTCACCCGGCGGGCTCCGCGGGTCAGAGACGGCAGGCGAAGATGGCGGTGACGAGGATCGCCTTGGCGCCGATCTCCCAGAGCTGGTCCATCACCTGCTGGTGGCCCTTGCGCGGGACCATCGCCCGCACGGCCACCCAGCCCTCGCGGTGGAGCGGGGAGACGGTCGGCCCCTCCATGCCCGGGGTGATGGCGATGGCCTCATCGATGCGCTCGGCCCGGATGTCATAGTCGATCATCACGAAGTCGCGGGCCACGAGCACGCCCTGCAGGCGGCGGATGAGCTGCTGGAAGCCGTTGGCCTCGGGGGCGCCGTCCCGCTTGATCAAGACGGCCTCGGAGTGCGCGATCGGCTCGCCGAACACCTCCAGGCCGACGTTGCGCAGCGTCGTGCCGGTCTCCACGACGTCGGCGACCGCGTCGGCGACGCCGAGCCTGATCGCCGTCTCGACCGCGCCGTCGAGCTTGATGACCCTGGCGTCCACACCCTGGTCGGCGAGGTGCTTGCCGAGCAGCCCTGCGTACGAGGTGGCGATGCGCAGGCCGGACAGGTCGGCGACGCCGGAGTAGGCGCCCGGCGTGGAGGCGAATCGGAACGTCGACCGGCCGAACCCGAGCGGCATGACCTCCTCGGCCGGAGCGCCGGAGTCGAACAGCATGTCGCGCCCGGTGATCCCGGCGTCGAGAGTGCCCTCGCCGACGTAGACGGCGATGTCGCGCGGGCGGAGGAAGAACAGCTCGCAGGAGTTCTCGGAGTCGACGACCACGAGCTCCTTGCTGTCCCTGCGCTGGCGGTAGCCAGCCTCCTTCAGCATGGTCTGGGCGGCCTCGGAGAGCGCGCCCTTGTTCGGTACGGCGATGCGCAGCATGAGTGGGAGATCCTTTCGGGCAAGAACGAGGTCGATGGACGATCCGGGGCCGCCGCGGCGGCTACAGATGCTTGTAGACCTCGTCCAGCCCGATTCCGCGCGCCAGCATCAGGACCTGGACGTGGTAGAGCAGCTGCGAGATCTCCTCGGCCGCCCGGTCCGCCGACTCGTGCTCGGCCGCCATCCAGCTCTCCGCGGCCTCCTCGATGACCTTCTTGCCGATGGCATGGACGCCGGCGTCCAGGGCGGCCACGGTGCCGGACCCCGCGGGCCGGGTGCGCGCCTTCTCTGCCAGCTCGGCGTACAGCTCTTCGAAGGTCTTCATGGTCTCTCTCGGGTCGTGTGCCTGCGCGTTCAGGGTATCGGCCCCAGGGTAGTCGCGGGGGCGGGCCGCCGCGCCCCGCGTCCACCCTGCGAGATCGGTCCCGTGCCCAGGCTCCTTCGAGGCCGGGTCAGCCGAGGACCTTCCTGGCCAGCCTGAGCAGCTCCAGCGCCTGCTGCGACTCCCCGCCCTCGTGGCCGTTGAACGGCCAGACCGTGATGTCCTTGGGACCGGCGTAGTGGTTGTAGGCCCCGAACACCGTCGAGGCCGGGGTGACGCCGTCGCGCAGGGCGACGGAGAACCGGGCGGGTGTGCGGGCCCGCGCCGCGAAGTGCAGCCCGTCGAAGTAGTCGAGGGTCGCGAAGATGTCCTCGACCCGCGTCCTGTGGATTCCGCAGAACCGGCCCAGCTCGCCGTACGGGTCCTCGTCGGTGATCTCGACGGCGCGCCGGATGTCGCACATGAACGGCACGTTGACGAACGCGTAGGCGATGTCGGGCACGAGCGCGGCGGCGGCCAGCGCCATGCCGCCCCCCTGGCTGCCGCCGGCCACGACGACCCGCCCGGCGTCCACCAGGGGGTGCGACCTGGCCGCCTCGACCGCGCGCACGACGTCGGTGTAGAGCCGCCGGTAGTAGTAGTCGTCGCGGTCGAACACGCCCTGCGTGAGCTTGCCGGGGATCTGCCCGCCGTTTCCGCCCACCGGGTCGGGGGTGTCGCCCGAGCGCCAGGTGCCGCCCTGCCCCCGGGTGTCCATCACGAAGGTCGCGTATCCGGCGGCCGGCCACAGCAGCCAGTCGTGCGGCCGGCCGCGGCCGCCGCCGTACCCGATGAACTCCACCACGCACGGCAGCGGTCCCTGCGCGCCCGCGGGCGCGATGAACCACCCCTTGATCGGATGCCCGCCGAATCCCGCGAACGTCACGTCGGCCACGTCCACCAGCGCGAGGTCGGCCTCGTACGGCTCGAAGACGGCATCCAGGTCGTGCGCGCGGGCCTCGGCGAGCGTGCGGTCCCAGAATGCGTCGAAGTCGGCGGGCTCCCGGCGCTCGGGAAGGTAGGCGCGCAACTGGTCAAGGGGCATGTCGACGAACATGGGAGCTCCCGTGGGGTGGTGGGCCTGGCTCGTGTACGCCGCAAGGTTACACAAGTGCCTTGTTTCATACTTCTGACCCGGTTAAGAGTCGTCCACCGGAATCCGGCACGCCATCCTCAACGCCTCTAACCTGCGAAATCACGCCACGAACGGCGTGACGTCCGGATTGACGGCATGAAACACCCTCTTGAAACTAATCCGGTTTAGTGCTGGACTCTGCACAAATTCGAAGCGTGGGCGGTGCGCCGCACGGGCACGGCCTCGCGGCGGGCCGCCTCTCGGGGGCACGACATGTCAGTCGATCACTTTCCGTAGAGATCGGAGACGTCCATGCGACGAACGACGGCGGCGACCTGCGCCGCCCTGATCGCCGCCTTCGGCGCGGGCTGCGCGACCAGCGGCACCTCGGAGACCAGACAGGCCGACGCGAACGCCCCCGCCGCGATCACGTGGTGGTCCACCGGAGGCGACGACGAGAGCGCGGCCTTCCAGAAGGCGGCCGACCTGTACACGAAGTCGCATCCCAATGTGACGATCAAGGTGCAGACGCTGGCCTGGGACGACGCGTACGCCAAGCTGCTGGCGGCCTCGACCAGCCGCAGCGGGCCCGACATCATCTCCGGCGGCATGACCTGGACCATCCAGTTCGGCCTGCGCGGCGGGATGGTCGACCTGCGTAAGTACGGCGTCGAGCAGCTCCAGGCCAAGGCGCAGCCCGCCCAGTGGAAGTCGGCCGTCTCCCCCGACGGCACCGTCTACGGCATCCCGCTCGACATGTCCACCGAGGCCCTCTATTACCGGACCGACCTGTTCGAGAAGGCCGGGCTCAAGGAGCCGCCCAAGACCTGGGAGGAACTGACCGCCGACATCGGGAAACTCAAGAAATCCGGGGTGAAGACGCCGTTCAGCATCGACTGGGGCAACCTCGACTGGATCGGCTACTTCAACTTCCTCTACCAGGCCGGCGGCAGCTTCTACACGCCGGACTGCAAGCCCTCGCTCGACACCCCACAGGCCGAGCAGGCGCTGTCGTACTGGATCGACCTGCACCGTAAGTACGGCGCGCCGACCGACACGGTGACGACCTCGGACGCGCTCGACCAGGGCATCGCGATGGTCTACGGCGGCAACTGGAACGCCCTCGGCATCGACACCAGCAAGCCCAAGCTGAAGGGCAAGTGGGCCATCGCCCCGCTGCCGGCCGGCCCGGCGGCGCCCACGACCTTCATCGGCGGACGGGCCGTCGGGGTCACGTCGTACAGCAAGCACATCCAGCAGGCGGCCGACTTCGTCAAGTTCCTCTACACCGACGAGGCCGTCGACGCGGTGACGGCGGAGTCGAAGGCCCGCAACATCGCCTACATCCCGCCCCGCCCGGACAAGGTCGCCGACTCCCCGTTCACGCCGGAGCACTCGGCGGTGTTCGGAGAGATCATCAAGACCGGTGCGGCGGCGCCCGGATGCCCCGGCTGGGACGAGAGCGCGTCCGACGTGGCCAAGCAGTTCCAGGCTGCGATCCTCGGCAAGGCCGACGTGAAGACGGCCCTGGCCGAGGCCGCCAAGGTCATGGAGCGCAACGCCGGATAGCCGGGACGGCCGTGACTCGCCGGTGACGCCTGACCCCTCACCGGCCGCGGCCTCCGTCCTTGCACACCTGCCCGGGCCGGTGCCGCCCGACCCCGCACCGGCCCGGGTCCCGTCCACGGTTTCCCTCCGGATGGAGAACGACATGGCAATTCACGCCGCCGCGCCCCGGCAACGATGGCGCCGCTACGGCACCTCCTATCTGATGCTGCTGCCGTTCCTCGGCCTGTTCGCCGGATTCCTGGTCTGGCCCCTGGCCAACTCGCTCTATCTCAGCTTCACGAAGTTCGACGGGGTGAACGCCCCGCAGTTCCAGGGCCTGGAGAACTTCCGGCGCCTGCTGTTCGACGACGACCGGTTCCGGCACGCCCTCGGCAACACGTTCCTCTACGTCGTGGCGTCCGTCGGGATCGGCACGCTGCTGTCGCTCGGCCTCGCGCTGGCCTTCAGCGGGTCGAGCTGGCCGCACCGCATCATGCGGACGATCTTCTTCCTGCCCTCGGTGACCTCGTCGATCGCGCTCATGCTGCTCTGGAAGTGGATCCTCAGCCCCGGCGACTTCGGCCTGGCCAACACCGTCATGACCTGGTTCGGCGGCAGGGCGGTCGAATGGCTCGCCACCCCCGGGCTCACGATCCCCGTCCTCGTGCTCATGTCGGTGTGGGGCGGGATGGGCTACGGCATGGTCCTGTACGTCGCCGGGCTCAACACGATCCCGCAGGAGTACTACGAGGCGGCCCGCATCGACGGCGCCGGCACCTGGCAGCAGTTCCGCCGGGTGACGCTGCCGCTGCTGCGCCCGGTCACCACCTACGTGGTCGTGACCGGCCTGATCGGGGCCTTCCAGGTCTTCGAAGCCGTCTACATCGTGTTCCGGGGCACCAACAACATCGGCGGCGTGCTCGACGCGGGCCTGATGATCGTGCCCTACCTCTACGACCAGGGCTTCACACACTTCAAGCTCGGCTACGCCTCGGCCATCGCCTGGGTGCTCTTCCTGATCATCTTCGCCCTCAGCATGGTCAACCTCCGCATCGGCCGCGCCCTGAAGGAGCTGTGATGGCCGTCGCCCCCACGACCACACCGATCGTCGCCGACCCGGCCGCCGCACCCCGGCAGGCGCCCGCCGCCGGGACGGGCGCCACCTGGCGGGGCCACCTGCTGCGCCTGCCGTTCTACCTGCTGTCGCTCACCATGATCGCGCCGTTCTACTGGATGCTGATCACGGTGTTCAAGCCGGTGACGGAGCTGAACCGGCAGCCGCCGTCGTTCGTGCCCGAGCATCCCACGCTGAACAACTTCTACGACCCCGGCTACTCCCCCACCCGGGTCAACCCCGGCCATCTCCAGGGCATCTTCCAGCGGTTCCAGGTGGACTTCGGGTTCGGCCGCTTCATGTTCAACAGCCTGGTGATCACGGTCGCGATCACGGTCGGGTCGCTGCTGATCGCCTCGCTGGCGGCGTACGTGATCACCAAGCACCGCGTGCCCGGGCGGCGGCTGATCTTCCTGCTGATCGTCGCCTCGATGATGGTGCCCTGGCAGACCACCCTGGTGCCGAACTACGTCATCATGCGCAACCTGGGCTGGCTGGACACCTACCAGGGCTACATCGTCCCGGCGCTGGCCAAGGCGTTCGTGCTGTTCTTCCTGGTGCAGTTCCTCCACTCGGTCCCGGACGAGCTCATCCAGGCCGCCCGGGTCGACGGCGCCGGGGAGTGGCGCATCTGGTGGCGGATCGTGCTGCCGCTGCTGCGCCCGGCCCTCGCCGCGATGTCGATCTTCATCGTGCTCGCGGAGTGGAACAACTTCCTCTGGCCGCTGATCATCGTGCAGAGCGACGAGATGGCGAACATCCCGGTCGCCCTGGCCCGCCTCAACTCCTATTTCACGGGCGCGCAGAACCAGGGGGCGATCATGGCGGGCGGCCTGCTCGCCTCCCTGCCGTCGATCGCCTTCTTCCTCGCCTTCCAGCGCTACTTCACCCGCGGGATCGTGCTGAGCGGCCTGAAGGGCTGAACGGCGCGCGCACCCGGGGAGGCTCCCTACGCCCGGACGGCTTCGGCGACCTCCTCGGGATGCGTGAGCTGGGGGTGATGACCGGCGTCCGAGATCACCGTCACGGTGACCCGCGGGAGCGTGTCCAGAAGGGCCCGCCCTTCCGGGCCGAGCGGGTCGCGGGAACCCACGACGACGTGCACGTGTCCCGGGTAGCGCGCGAGCTCGGCCCGCAGATCCGCCCGCCACCGGGGCGACGCCGCGGCGGCCAGGAGCCGGGCGGCGGTGGCGGCGGCGCCGCGGCGCAGGTCCGCCACGCTGGAGTGGAGGGCGGCCGCGTGCGCCGGGTCTCCGGTGAGCCGCGCGGCCAGCGCCCGGGCGGAGACCCGGTCGAGGTACCAGCGGGCCGGGAGTGCGAAGCGGGCGGCGGGAGCGGAGCGCTCCTGGAGGAAGAACGGCGCCACGAGCGTGAGCCGGTCCACCGCGCCCGGATGGGCGGCCGCGGCCTCGACGGCGGCCGCGGCGCCGATGGAGTGACCGACCAGGTGGCGTGCGCCGGTCTCGGTGACGAGGGCGGTCAGCCAGGACGGCCAGTCCTCGCGGCCTCCCGCGCTCATCCCCAGCCCCGGCAGGTCGGCGGCGCGGGCCCGGCCCAGCGCCGCGACGACCCGCGCCCACGTGTCGGCGTTGACCGGCAGACCCGGCAACACCACCGTGGGCGCGCCCGGCTCGCCGAGCTCGAACGTCCGCACCCCGCCCGGACGGGTGAACCTCCTGCCGCCGCCGGGGGCGTCCCCGAACCGGTTCGCCGCCAGGTGGTCGGCCCAGCGGCGGATCGTCGTGGCGGTGTCCGGCATGGTCAGCCCGTGACGGGCGGCGAAGGCGCGGGCCGAGGCGGTGGGGTAACGGTCGCTCGACAGGAACGTCAGCGTCTCCGGATCGGCCTTCGTGAGCCGGCGGGGCAGGCGCTTCACCACGGCCACCGGAACCCGCGCCCAGGGCGCCCTGACCCGGTAGTGCTCCGCGACGAGCGCGATCAGGCCGGGCAGTGCGGGCGTGTCGTCGTCCAGCAGCCAGTAGGAGGCGCGCTCGGCGGTCTCGTCGACCGGCAGCAGGGTCATGAACCGGGCGAGGTAGTCCGCCGCCACCACGGGGACGAACGTCCGCGCGTTTCCCGGAACCGCGGGGAGGTCGCCCTGCCAGAGGTCGCGCAGGGTCGACGCGAGCCCGAGGTGCTGGTCGGACTCGCCGGTGACGCTGTCACCGATCACGCTGGCCGGATTGACGACCGACCAGGGCACGCCCAGCCGATCCGCCTCGGCCCGGAAGACGGCGTCCGCCTCCACTTTGGACGCCTCGTACGCGCCCAGGGCCCGATAGGTGTCCCGCCGCCGCTCCTCGCTCCAGGGGTGGGGGTCCTGCCCTCTCACGCGATACCCGGAGACGTGGACGAGGCGGCGCAGCCGCGACAGTCGCGCCGCGAAGGCGACGACCGCGCGGACACTGTCGACGTTGGCGCGGCGGGCCTCGTCCGCCGACATGCCGAACCGGTAGGCGCCGGCGCAGTTGTAGACCTCGGTGACGTCGTCGAGCTCACCCTCGATCAGCGACAGCTTGGTGAAATCGACCCGGAGGTCGGCCGGGGCCTCGTCATGCCCGTGCTCGATCAGCCAGCGGACCAGCCGCCGGTAGGACTCAGGGCTCCGGCTGGCCGCGCTCACCCGGACGCCGGCGTGACCGAGTGCCAGGACCAGGTGGCGTCCGACGAAGCCGGTCGCGCCCAGGACCAGCGCGTGCCGGTCCCCGGTGCTCACGACGACACCTCCGTGCGCTCACCGTGGGACGCCTCGTCGTCCGGGGAGACGCCGTCGAGCAGTACGGCGAGCGCCCGGGCCGCGCAGCGCAGGGGCTCGGTCGACCGCTGGGCACGGGACACGATCACCGCTCCCTCCACCATGCTGACGACGGCCGTGGCCGTCGCGCGGGCATCGGAGCGAGGACGACCGCGCGCGACGAGATACTCGGTCACCGGCGCGATCCACGACTCGAAGGCGTTCGCACAGGCCTCCCGCAGCCGCTCGCTCTGCGCGCCCATCTCCAGCGTCACCACCGAGACCGGGCAGCCCAGGTGGAAGTCGCTGTCGGTGAGGATCCCGGCCACCGCGTCGATCACGCGGCCCACCACCGCGCCGGGAGTGGCCGACTCCAGCGCGGAATCGGCGACGAGGGAGCCGAACCGCGCCGCCGCGAGTTCGACGGCCTTCTCTCCCAGTGCCTCCTTCCCCTGAGGGAAGTGAAAGTAGAGCGACCCCTTCGGGGCGGCCGCATGCTCCACCACCGCGTTGAGTCCCGTACCGCTGTAGCCGTGCCGCTGGATCAGCTCCAGCATCGACTCCACCAGCCGGGCACTGGTCTCGGCTCCCTTGGTTCCACTCATGCGGGTGACAATAGACCGGTCTACATATTTTGTCCAAGCAAGCGTCCACGATCTTGGGCAGGCTGCAGCTCTCGGCCGCGCCATGACCGAGGGCTCGCCCCGGACACGCCAACGGGCCGCCCGTACGGACGGCCCGTTGGTTGCTCAGGCAATGTGGTGGATGGATTCAGCGGCCGGTGAAGCGGCTGCCGCGGCCGCGGCTGCCGCCACGGCCGCCGTCCCCGCCGTAGCCTCCGCGTCCGCCCTGACCGCCGTATCCGCCCTGACCGCCGTATCCGCCCTGACCGCTGTAACCGCCCTGGCCGTGCCCGGCCTGGCCGCCCTGTCCGCCCGTGCGGCCACGGCGGTGGCCGCCGTGGGACTCGGCGCGGCCTTCGGTCCAGCCGTCGCCGGTCCGGGGACCGCGAGGCCGCTCGCCCTGGTCGGACCGCCTGCGCCGGCCGTCCCCGTCACCCGGGCGGTCGGCGCCGCGATGACGGTCCCCGCCGTGCCGCCGTCGGCCGGGCGCCCGGTCGTCGCGCGCGGGCCGCAGCGGCCTGCGCACGTCGGGCTCCCACACCGGAACGGCCTCGCCGCTCGGCCGCCGGGCCCCGGCGATCTCGCCCAGGATCGGGTCACCCGGCGCCACCCGGTGACGGGACGGGGTCACCCCCGCCTTGCGGGTCATCGACTCGGTGGCGCGGCGCTCGCTCGGCAGGACCAGCGTCAGCACCACGCCGCGCTCGCCCGCCCGGGCCGTACGGCCGCCCCGGTGCAGGTAGCTCTTGTGGTCGGCCGGCGGGTCCACGTGCAGCACGAGGCTCACGTCGTCCACGTGGATGCCGCGGGCGGCGACGTCGGTGCAGACGAGCACCCCGATCGTGCCCTCGCGGAACCCGTCGAGGATGCGGGTGCGCTGGTTCTGCCGCTTGCCGCCGTGCAGACCGCCCGCGCGGACCCCCGACCGGGCGAGTTGCTTCACGACGCGGTCGACGCCGTGCTGGGTGCGGACGAACAGGATCGTACGGCCGTCCCGGTTGGCGATCTCCGCCGTCACGTCCACCTTGTCGTCGCGGTGCACCTGGAGCAGGTGGTGCTCCATCGTCTCCACCGAGGAGGTGGCCGGGTCCAGAGAGTGGATCACCGGGTCGGTGAGGAAGCGCTTGACCAGTGTGTCCACGTCCCCGTCGAGGGTCGCGGAGAACAGCAGGCGCTGCCCGTCGGCGGGCGTGCGCGCGAGCAGCGCGCTGACCACGGGCAGGAACCCGAGGTCGCACATGTGGTCGGCCTCGTCGAGGACGGTGATCTGGACGTCGTCCAGCGCGCACTCGCCCTGCTCGATGAGGTCGGTGAGGCGGCCGGGCGTGGCGACGACGACGTCGACCCCCCGGCGCAGGTCCTCGATCTGGCGGCCCATGGACATGCCGCCGACGACCGTGCGGGTGCGCAGCGACAGCCCGCGACCGAGCGGTTCGAGGGCGTCGGTCACCTGCAGGGCCAGTTCGCGGGTGGGCACCAGGACGAGGGCGCGGGGCCGGCCGGGGCGTGCCCTCTCCCCCGCGATCCTGGTCAGCGTGGGCAGGCCGAAGGCGAGCGTCTTGCCGGAGCCGGTCTGGCCCCGGCCGAGGACGTCGTACCCGGCGAGGATGTCGGGGATGGCCGCCCGCTGGATCGGGAACGGCTCGTTGATGCCCTGCCGGGCCAGCCCCGCCACGAGCGGCTTGGGCAGACCCAGCAGTGCGAACTCGGCGCGGGTCTCGGTGCCCTCACCGAGGTCAAGCATGGTCACGAAATCGTGCCTTTCGTAGAAAGAACGTGCCGGAACACGTGGGCGCGTCACTTCTGCGAAAGGACGAGCCTGTACACGTACGGCGAGCGAGGCCGTACCGATCGGGGCGCCGCGGGCCGGAGAGTGAAAGCGGCCTGCGCCCGGGTGATGCCGTGAGCGCGTCCCGCAGAAGTGGAGACCGCCGGGTGGCGGCATCCCACGGACGCCCGTCACTCACGTCGCACAAAGAGAAGCAAAGAACAACTGTACGGCATTCCCGCGCCGCGGCGGCGATTCAACGGGCCGACGGCGGCCGGGGCGCGGCGGCGCGAGCACCGCATCGCAAGCACCGGATCGCAAAGGCTGCGGCACCGCGGCGCGAGCGCCGCGTCGTGAGCACCCGGGAAAACGACCGGCGGAACGCGTGTGTCCGGGGCGCCGGGCCCCGGACACACGGGTGGCAGGACCGGACCCGGTCCGGCCGGTCAGACGTTGAAACCGAGCATGCGAAGCTGGTCGCGACCCTCATCAGTGATCTTGTCGGGGCCCCATGGCGGCAGCCAGACCCAGTTGATGACCACGTTGGAGACCAGGTCGGCGAGCGCCGAGTTGGCCTGGTCCTCGATCACGTCGGTCAGCGGGCAGGCGGCGCTGGTGAGCGTCATGTCGATGGTGGCGATGGGGCGCTCGCCCTCGGCGGCCGGGTCGAGGTTGACGCCGTACACGAGGCCGAGGTCCACCACGTTGATTCCCAGCTCGGGGTCGACGACGTCCTTCAACGCCTCGACCACGTCGTCGAGAGAGGTCTGCCCGTCGAAGGTCCCGGTCGGCGCCTCGGTCGCGGTACCCGTCGGGGTCTCGGTCGGCTTGCTCACGTCGTCTCCTCACCTCGCGGCGCCCGCGGCGCGGCGCCGTACTTCCCAACGCGGCGGAGGCCGCCGGTCATCCCTGGCTCCTCATCAGCGCGTCCTTGTAGGCCATCCAGGCCAGCAGCGCGCACTTGACGCGGGCGGGGAACTTCGCCACACCGGCGAACGCCACCGCGTCACCCAGCACGTCCTCGTCGGGCTCCACCTGGCCCCTGCCCTGCATGAGCCGGGTGAACTCGTCCACCACCGACAGCGACTCCTCCACCGTGGAGCCGGTGGCGAGCTCGTGCAGAACCGAGGCGGCGGCCTGGCTGATGGAGCACCCCTGGCCGTCGTAGGACACGTCGAGCACCTTGCCGCCGTCGGCCACCTTCACCCGCAGCGTCACCTCGTCGCCGCAGGTCGGGTTGACGTGGTGCACCTCCGCGTCGTACGGCTCACGCAGGCCCCGCCCCTGGGGATGCTTGTAGTGCTCCAGGATCAGCTCCTGGTACATGGATTCACCGATCATGGCTCAGCCGAACACCTTCTGCACGTGGTGGAGGCCGCGGACCAGTGCGTCGATCTCGGCCGTCGTGTTGTACAGGTAGAAAGACGCCCGCGTGGTGGCCGGAATTCCGAACCTGAGGTGGAGCGGCCGGGCGCAGTGATGACCTACCCGCACCGCGATCCCGTACACGTCGTCGAGGATCTGCCCCACGTCGTGCGGGTGGATCCCCTCCAGCGTGAACGAGATCGTTCCGCCCCTGGCGATGGGCGTGCGCGGGCCGATGATCCTGAGCCCCGGGACCTCCGGCAGCGCCTCCAGCGCGTACGCGACCAGTTCCTTCTCGTGCGCCTTGATCTGGTCCATGCCGACGGCGGTCAGGTAGTCGGCCGCGGCGCCGAGGCCGATCGCCTCGACGATGGGCGGCGTCCCCGCCTCGAACTTGTGCGGCACCGGCGCGTACGTCGAGCGGTCCATCCAGACCGCCTCGATCATCTCGCCGCCGCCGAGGAACGGTGGCATGGCGTCGAGCAGCTCGCGGCGGCCCCACAGCACGCCGATGCCGGACGGCCCGACCATCTTGTGGCCGGTGAACGCGACGAAGTCGACATCCAGCTCGGTCACGTCCACGGGCTGGTGGGGCACCGACTGCGACGCGTCGAGCATCATCAGCGCACCCACCTGGCGCACGCGGGCCAGGATCGGCGAGACCGAGTTGACCGTGCCGAGGACGTTCGACTGGTGCGCGATGGAGACGATCTTCGTGCGCTCGTTGACCAGCTCCTCCAGGCCCCCGATGTCGAGGCGGCCCTCGTCGGTCACCGGGAACCAGCGCAGCGTCGCGCCGGTCCGCTGCGCGAGCAGCTGCCACGGCACGATGTTGGAGTGGTGCTCCATCTCCGAGATGACGATCTCGTCGCCGGGGCCCATCCGGAACCGCTCGTCCTCGCCGACGGGGTTGCCGAAGGCGTACGCCACGAGGTTGAGGGCCTCGGAGGCGTTCTTGGTGAAGACGATCTCGTCGCGCGACGGGGCCTTCACGAACGCGGCGATCTTGTCGCGCGCCGCCTCGTACGCCTCGGTCGACTCGCTGCCCAGCACGTGCAGCGCCCGGCCGACGTTGCCGTAGTGCCAGGTCAGGTGATCGCGCATGGTCTCGATCACCTGGGTCGGCTTCTGGGAGGAGTTGCCGGAGTCGAGGTAGACCAGCGACCTGCCTCCGGGAAGTTCGCGGGCGAGGACCGGGAAGTCCTTCCTGATCCTCTCCACGTCGAAGCCGGGCGCACTCATCAGGCGGACGCCTTCGAGGTGTAGGCCTCGTAGCCCTCGTTCTCGAGCTTGTCGGCCAGCTCGGGGCCGCCCTCCTCCACAACGCGCCCGCCGGCGAAGACGTGGACGAAGTCCGGCTTCACGTAGCGCAGGATGCGGGTGTAGTGGGTGATCAGCAGCACGCCGGTGTCACCGGAGGCGCGGAACCGGTTGATGCCCTCGGAGACCACGCGCAGGGCGTCGACGTCGAGACCGGAGTCGGTCTCGTCCAGCACCGCGATCTTGGGCTTGAGCAGCTCCAGCTGGAGGATCTCGTGGCGCTTCTTCTCACCGCCGGAGAAGCCCTCGTTGGTGTTGCGCTGGGCGAAGGCCGGGTCGATGGACAGCGCGTCCATGCCCGACTTCAGCTCCTTGGCGAACTCGCGCAGCTTGGGCGCCTCGCCGCGGACCGCGGTGATCGCCGAGCGCAGGAAGTTCGACACGCTGACACCGGGCACCTCGACCGGGTACTGCATGGCGAGGAACAGGCCGGCGCGGGCGCGCTCGTCCACCGACATCTCCAGCAGGTCCTCGCCGTCGAGCAGCACGGAGCCGGAGGTGACGGTGTACTTGGGGTGCCCCGCGACGGCGTACGCCAGCGTGGACTTACCCGAGCCGTTCGGGCCCATGATGGCGTGCGTCTCGCCGCTGCGGACCGTCAGGTCGACGCCGCGCAGGATCTCCTTGTCGCCCACGGCGACGTGCAGGTCACGAATCTCAAGGGTGGACACTTGTATTTACTCCTTCGAGAGCGAGACGTACACGTCGTCGCCTTCGATCTTGACTCGGTAGACGTTGACGGGCCTGGTCGCCGGCGGCCCGGTGGGCTTGCCGGTGCGCAGGTCGAAGCAGGAGCCGTGCAGCCAGCACTCCAGCGTGTGGTCGTAGACCTCGCCCTCGCTGAGGCGGACCTCGGCGTGGGAGCACACGTCGTGCAGGGCGAAGACCTCGCCGGCGGTCCGCACCAGCGCGACGGGCGTCTCCCCGACCTCCAGGCCGAGGACGCCGCCGTCGGGGATGTCTCCGACCTGGCAGACCTTCTCCCAGTGGGCGGTCTCGGCGCTCATCGGGCCAGCTCCGCCTCGACCGCGGACAGGACCCGCTCGCGGATCTCCGCCACCTCGATCTTCTCCAGCAGCTGGGCGAAGAAGCCGTGGATGACCAGGCGGCGGGCCTCGTCGAACGGGATGCCGCGGGCCTGCAGGTAGAAGATGTGCTCGTCGTCGAGGCGGCCGGAGGCGGACGCGTGGCCCGCTCCCGCGACCTCGCCGGTGAGGATCTCCAGGTTCGGCACCGAGTCGGCGCGGGCGCCGTCGGTGAGGATGAGGTTGCGGTTCAGCTCGTAGGTGTCGGTGCCCTCGGCCTCGGCCCGGATGATCACGTCGCCGATCCAGACCGCGTGGGCGCCGTCGCCCTGCAGCGCGCCCTTGTAGGTCACGTTGCTGCGGCAGTTGGGCACGCTGTGGTCCACCAGCAGGCGGTGCTCCAGGTGCTGGCCCGCGTCCACGAAGTACAGGCCGGTCAGGTCGGCGTCGCCGCCCGGGGCGGTGTACGACACCGAGGGCGACAGCCGTACCAGGTCGCCGCCGAGGGTGACCACGAACGAGCGGAACGTCGCGTCCTTGCCGAGCCGCGCGTGGTGGTGGGAGACGTGCACGGCGTCGTCGTCCCAGTCCTGCAGGCTGACGACCTTGAGCGTCGCGCCCTCGGCCACGTCGAACTCGACGTTGTCGGCGTAGACGGCGCTGCCGCGGTGGTCCAGGACCAGCACGGCCTCGGCCATCGGCTCCACCGACACGAGGATGTGCCCGTACGCGGCGGCGCCCGCCCCGGACCCCCGCAGCGTGATCACGGTGGGCCGGGAGGCGGCCGTCATCTTCGGCACCGTGACGACGGTGGCCTTCTCGAACGACGAGTAGGCCTGCGCGCTGACCCGGTCGGCCGGCGTGTAGGCCTTGCCGAGCCTCGCGTCGTCGCGGCCGACCGTCTCGACGCGCACCTCGGGCGCGGCCTCGACGTCCACCACGACGCCGCCGGTGACGGCGGCCGTGCCGTTGTGCAGCCCCTTCAGCCGCGACAGCGGCGTGAAGCGCCACTCCTCCTCGCGGCCCGTCGGCACCGGGAAGTCGGCCACGTCGTACGACGACTTCTCGTGCAGCGTCGACAGCGGCTTGGTCTCCAGGCCCATCAGCCGACCGCTCCTTCCATCTGCAGCTCGATCAGGCGGTTGAGCTCCAGGGCGTACTCCATGGGCAGCTCGCGGGCGATCGGCTCGACGAAGCCGCGCACGATCATGGCCATCGCCTCGTCCTCGCCCAGGCCGCGGCTCATCAGGTAGAAGAGCTGGTCCTCCGACACCTTGGAGACCGTGGCCTCGTGGCCCATCGACACGTCGTCCTCGCGGACGTCCACGTAGGGATAGGTGTCGGACCGGCTGATCTGGTCGACCAGCAGCGCGTCGCACTTGACGGTCGAGGCCGAGCCTGCCGCGCCCTCCTCGATCTGCACCAGGCCGCGGTAGGACGTGCGGCCGCCGCCGCGCGCCACGGACTTGGAGATGATCGTCGAGGACGTCTTGGGCGCGAGGTGCACCATCTTGGCGCCCGCGTCCTGGTGCTGGCCCTCGCCGGCGAAGGCCACCGACAGCGTCTCGCCCTTGGCGTGCTCGCCCATCAGGTAGACGGCCGGGTACTTCATGGTCACCTTGGAGCCGATGTTGCCGTCGATCCACTCCATGGTCGCGCCCTCGTAGGCCACGGCGCGCTTGGTGACCAGGTTGTAGACGTTGTTCGACCAGTTCTGGATCGTCGTGTAGCGGCAGCGGGCGCCCTTCTTCACGATGATCTCGACGACCGCCGAGTGGAGCGAGTCGGACGAGTAGATCGGCGCGGTGCAGCCCTCGACGTAGTGGACGTAGGAGTTCTCGTCCACGATGATCAGGGTCCGCTCGAACTGGCCCATGTTCTCGGTGTTGATCCGGAAGTAGGCCTGCAGCGGAATCTCGACGTTCACGTTCGGCGGCACGTAGATGAACGAGCCGCCCGACCACACGGCGGTGTTGAGCGCGGCGAACTTGTTGTCGCCCACCGGGATCACCGTGCCGAAGTACTCCTTGAAGAGCTCCTCGTGCTCGCGCAGGCCGGTGTCGGTGTCGACGAAGATGACGCCCTTCTCCTCGAGGTCCTCACGGATCTTGTGGTAGACGACCTCGGACTCGTACTGGGCGGCGACGCCGGCGATGAGGCGCTGCTTCTCCGCCTCAGGGATGCCGAGCTTGTCGTAGGTGTTCTTGATGTCGGGGGGCAGCTCGTCCCAGGACGCGGCCTGCTTCTCCGTCGAGCGGACGAAGTACTTGATGTTGTCGAAGTCGATGCCCGTGAGGTCGGAGCCCCAGGTCGGCAGCGGCTTCTTCCCGAACAGCCGAAGGCCCTTGAGGCGCAGGTCGAGCATCCACTCCGGCTCGTTCTTGAGCGCGGAGATGTTGCGGACGACCTCTTCGGACAGCCCACGACGGGCCGCGGCCCCGGCCACGTCCGTGTCGGCCCAGCCGAACTTGTAATTCCCGAGGCCTTCCAGCTCCGGGCGGTCGGTGACAGTCACCTTCCGGACTCCTTGCTCGTCGATGTGCTCGATTGATGTGCGGCCGATAGATCGGCGGTCGATGAATCGGCGGTCGATAGATCGGGACGCGCGTGCCGTGCGGCGAGCGCGTGTGAACTCACATGGGTGGTGCAGACCCCGTCGCCGTTGGCGATCGTGGCGAGCCGCTGCACGGGCGTGCCCAGCAGCCGGGCGAAGGCCTCGGTCTCCGCCTCGCACAGCTGCGGGAACTGCGCCGCGACGTGCGCGACCGGGCAGTGGTGCTGGCACAGCTGCTCGCCGCCCTTGCCCGTCGCGGACGCCGACGCCGCGTAGCCCTCGGTGGACAGCGCCTCGGCCAGCACGCGGACCCGCTGGTCGGCGGGGACCTCGCGCATCAGCGCCTCGAGCCGGCCGACCAGCCCGGACACCTGCGCCCGGGCGAACTCCGACACCGCCTCGCCACCCAGGCGCTCGGCCAGGAAGCGCAGCGCGCTGCCGGCGAGGTCGTCGTAGGCGTGGACGAAGGCGCTGCGGCCCGCGTCGGTGATCGCGAACATCTTCGCCGGCCTGCCGCGCCCCCGCTGGCCGCGCGGGCGGGCCGTACGCGGCTCTATCATGCCCTCGGCCAGCAGCGCGTCGAGATGACGGCGCACCGCGGCCGGCGTCAGCCCGAGCCGCTCGCCGAGCGCCGCGGCGGTCACCGGCCCGTGCTCCAGGATGAGCCGCGCCACCCTGGCCCGGGTGCCGCGCTCGGCACTGATGTCCATGTGCACAGGGGATGCCGGAACGGGCCGCGTCACCACGGCCTTCTCGGCGCTCTGCTTCCCCTGCACGTTTTTCACAACATCAGTGTGCCGTAATTCCTTCCCCGGCGACAAACCCAAGGCGAGGTCGACGGAGATGCAATTTCTCACGCAGGTAAGCCTTACCTAACCTGCGACGACGCGACTTTTCCGCATCCTTTACCTCCTTGGGCTGGAATGGCGGCACTCGCCGACGAGAGCGCGCCCCCCGCTCCCTAGACTCGATGCCGTCGACGACTGACCAGGGCCGCCCGCATCCGGCCGGCTGCGGCGGTCGGTCCTGCGAGGGGAGGCCGGTGGGAGTGCCGGGGGTTGACAGCACGTTCGAGAGCACGCTCGGCAGCGCGGGCGACGCCGCGCCGGCAGTGGAGATCGACGGGCTCGTCAAGCGCTACGGAAGCACCACGGCCGTCGACGGGCTGACCCTCACCTGCGCGCGGGGCGCCGTCACGGCGATCCTCGGGCCGAATGGCGCGGGCAAGACCTCGACGATCGAGATCTGCGAGGGCTTCCGCCGGCCGGACGGCGGGACCGTGCGCGTGCTCGGCCTGGACCCGGCCGACCCCGCCCTCAAACCGCGCCTGGGCATCATGCCGCAGACGGGAGGGGTGCCTCCCGCCGCCCGCGCGGGCGAGTGGCTGCGGGTGGTCTCCCGGTTCTACGCCCACCCGATCGACCCCGGCGCCCTGCTCGGCGTGCTCGGCCTGACCGACCACGCGCGCACACCGTACCGGCGGCTGTCGGGCGGCCAGCAGCAGCGCCTGTCGCTCGCGGCGGCGGTGATCGGGCGGCCGGAGCTGGTCTTCCTGGACGAGCCGACCGCCGGGCTCGACCCGCAGGCGCGGCACGCCTGCTGGGACCTGGTCGCCGCGCTGCGCGCCGCCGGGGTGTCGGTGGTGCTGACGACCCACCAGATGGACGAGGCGGAGAAGCTCTCCGACCACGTGGTGGTCATCGACCACGGCCGGGTGGTGGCCGAGGGCACGCCCGAGTCGCTCACCGGTGCCGAGCGCCAGCTCAGGTTCCGCGCGCGCCCCGGACTCGATCTGGAGGAACTGCTGGCCGCGCTGCCGCCGGGCAGCGCCGCCAAGGAGTCGCCCTCGGGCCACTACATCATCGAGGGGCAGGTCGGCCCGCAGCTGCTCGCGACGGTCACCGCCTGGTGCGCCACCGAGGGCGTCACCACCGAGGACCTGCGCATCGAGCGGCGCACGCTGGAGGACGTCTTCCTCGAACTGACCGGCAGGGAGCTGCGGTGAGCACGATCGCCACGCTGGACCTCACGCCGCGGCCCGGGGCCGCGCCGCTGCACCGGATGGTCCTCGCCCAGGCGGGCGCGGAGATCCGGGCCATGCTGCGCAACGGCGAGCAGCTCCTGCTCACGATGATCATTCCGATCCTGCTGCTCGTCGGCTTCTCCACGGCCCCGCTGGTGGACGTCGGCGGCGGCGCGCGCGTCGACTTCGTCGCTCCCGGCATCCTCGCGCTCGCGGTCATGTCGACCGCGTTCACCGGGCAGGCGATCGCGACCGGCTTCGAGCGCAGGTACGGCGTGCTCAAGCGCCTGGGCGCGACCCCGCTGTCGCGGGCCGGGCTGCTGCTGGCCAAGACCGTCGCGGTCGTCGCCGTGGAGGCGCTGCAGGTCGTGGTGATCGTCGCGGTGGCGCTCGCGCTCGGCTGGTCTCCGCACGGCGATCCGCTGTGGGCCGTGCCGCTCCTGCTGCTGGGCACGGCGGCCTTCAGCGGCCTCGGCCTGCTCATGGCCGGCACGCTGCGGGCGGAGGCCACGCTGGCCGGGGCCAACCTCGTCTATCTGGTGCTGCTCGGGCTCGGCGGCGTGCTGTTCCCGCTGGACCGGTTCCCCGCCGGGGTGCAGCACGTGCTCGGGCTGCTGCCGATCAGCGCGCTCACCTCCGGCCTGCGGACCGTCCTGAGCGCCGGCGGCGGCTTCCCCGGCGGCGCGCTGCTCGTGCTGCTGTGCTGGACGGTGGCCGCGCTCGCCCTGGCCGCCCGCACGTTCCGCTGGGAGTGACACCGGGCCGCCGGGAGTGACACCGGGCCCCGGCGTATGACGCCGGGGGCCCTACCTGCGGCCTGGCGGCCGGCGCATATGATTGCGTGCGTTTGTTCGTGATCAATGCCATCTTGTGGGGTTGCCGGCATGACCGCTGAGTCCCTTCCGGGAGCCGAGCCGTATCGCATGAGGCCGTCGCCGGGCAGGGCGCTGCGGGCCGCCTCGGACGCGATACCGCCGTCCGGGCTGGTGCTGCTGGGCATCCTGTCGGTGCAGGTGGGCGCCGGACTGGCCAAGAACCTGTTCACGCAGCTCCCCCCTTCGGCCGTGGTCTTCCTGCGCATCGCCACCAGCGCCGTCATGCTGCTGGCCGTCGTCCGGCCCAGGGTGCACGGGCTGTCGCGGCGCGACCTCGCCGTCGGCGTCGCGTTCGGGCTCAGCCTCGGCCTGATGAACCTGTCGTTCTACGAGGCCCTCGCCCGGCTGCCGATCGGGATCGCGGTGGCCATCGAGTTCATCGGGCCGCTCACCCTGGCCGTGGTGTCCTCCCGCCGCCGGCTCGACCTGCTGTGGGTGGCGCTGGCCGCGGCGGGCGTGATCCTGCTCGCCCCGTGGGGAGGGGCGGGGACCGCGAGCTGGGTCGGCATCGGGTGCGCGGCGCTTGCGGGGGCGTGCTGGGCCGCCTACATCGTGTTCTCCGCGGCCACCGGCGCTCGCTTCCCCGGAGCGAGCGGGCTGTCGTTCGCCATGATCGTGTCCACGATCGTCATCGCGCCCATCGGGGTCACCGCGGGCGGGAGCGACCTGCTGCGGCCCGAGATCCTGCTGATCGGTGCCGGGGTCGGCCTGCTCTCCTCGGTCATCCCCTACTCGCTGGAGCTGGAGGCCCTGCGCCGGATGCCCAAGCGGGTCTTCGGCATCCTGATGAGCCTGGAGCCCGCCGCCGCCGCGCTCGTCGGCCTGTTCGTCCTGCACGAGGTGCTCCAGGTCCGCGAGTGGGCGGCGATCGGCTGCGTGGTCGTCGCCTCCATCGGCGCCACCCGCGCCGGCGGCGGCTGAGCCGTACCGCTCGGGCCGGGGACTACAACCGGAGGACGGCGTCGGTCCAGGTGGACACGGGCCCGAAGCCGAGCGTCCGGTTGACCGCGAGGATCGCGGCGTTCGACGCGTCGTTCGCGGTGGTCACCAGGGCGACGTCGGGCCGGTCCGCGGCCGGCAGCCGCAACGACTCCCGCTTGATCCAGGTCGGGACGGTGCCACGCAGATCTCCACCGAGGCGCCCGCGGCCCCGCGGATCCACGACAGCCCCGCATACCCGCCCTCGACGGCTCCTCGCTCGGCGACCCAGTCCTCGGCAACCCAGTCCTCGGCAACCCAGTCCCCGGCAACCCAGTGCAGGCGGGTCACGGGCGCCGGCGGGTGCAGTACGACGCCCCGCCATACCTGCTCGGTCGCGAACGGCTCCTCAGGCGCGTCGAGACGATGGCACTCCGCGCGCAGGCGGTAGATCTCCGCCAGCAGATCGCGGTCGGCGGCGAGGTCGACCTGGCTCGGCGTGTCCACGCGCTTGATCCTAGGAAGGGCGCGCCCGCCGACGCCTCCCGTTTTCCCGGGCCGCTTTCCCGGGCCGCGCCGGCCGCGCCGGCGACCTCTCGCCTACCCGTACGGCCCGGCCCCCGGCTGCGGCGAGTCGGCCGACCAGATCGCGCGCACGTGCTGGAGATGGTGGTTCATCAGGCGCTCGGCCGCCTGGGCGTCGCCGCGTACGAGGGCGTCGAGGAGATCGAGGTGCTCGCGCGCCGAGGCCGCCAGCATCCGCGCGTCGGGCAGCCCGCGCAGCCCGTAGAGCCGGGCCCGGGCGCGCAGGTCCCTGACCGTCTCGACCAGCCGGGCGTTGCCCGACAGGGCCAGCAGCGCGAGGTGGAACCGCTGGTCAGCGGCCACGTAGGCGAGCAGGTCGCCCCTTGCGGCAGCCGAGACGATCTCCTCGGCGATCGGGCGCAGCGCCTCGGCCCGCGCGCCCGGGGACTCCGCGGCGAGCCTGGCCACCGTGGGCACCTCGATCAGCCGCCTGATCTCGATGATCTCGTCGAGGTCGCGCTCGGACACCTCGGCGACCCGGAAGCCCTTGTTGCGCAGGGCCTCGAACAGTCCCTCCTTGGCGAGGTCGAGCATCGCCTCTCGCACCGGTGTGGCCGAGACCCCGAACCTGGCCGCCAGCGCGGGGGCCGAATAGACGGCGCCGGGCCGCATCTCCCCGGCCACCAGCGCGTCGCGCAGCGCCTGCGCCACCTGCTCGCGCAGGTTCTGCCGCGCTCCGGCGCCCGGCACGCGGAGGTCGTCACGCTCGCGGCCCGCCGGTCCGTTCCACGCCGCGCCCATCGACCGGCCACCGCCCTCCTCGGTCCCGTACGGCCGATCGTACCGGCCCCTGCCGGGGGAAACGATCAGCGCGTCCCCAGGCGGGCCTGGGGAGCGGGGGCGGCGCGGGCCCCCGCCGGCGGCGCGCGGCCCGGAGAGGGGACCACCCCCAGGGCCGCCTACGATGAATTCCGTGAATCCCACGACTGACCGGATCCGCGGCACGCTGCTCGCCCTGTATCGCTCGTTCACGTTCCCGACGAACGAGTCGATGCGGCGGTGGGCCCTGGCGGCGATCGTGGTCAACGTCGGCATCACCGTCACCGGCGCCGCCGTCCGCGTCACCGGTTCCGGCCTCGGCTGCCCGACCTGGCCGCGCTGCACGCCCGACAGCTTCGTGCCGGCGAGGATCGACACGCACGCGCCGCTCAACATGGCGATCGAGTTCGGCAACCGGCTGCTGTCGTTCCTCGTGCTCGCGGTCGCGGCCGCGTGTGTGGTCGCCGCGTGGCGGCTGTCGCGGGGCGAGCGCGGCCGCCCGGTCCTGCTGCGGCTCGCGCTGGTGCAGCCGGCCGGCGTCCTCGTCCAGGCCCTGTGGGGCGGGGTCGTGGTCCACACGATGCTCAACCCGGTGACCGTCAGCGTCCACTTCCTGCTGTCCATCGGCATGACCGCCGCCGCCGTCGTGCTGTTCGCCCGGGCGGGCGAGGGCGACGCCCCGGCGCAGCGGCTGGTCCACAAGGACATCCGCACGCTCGCGTACGTGCTGGCCGCGGCGGCCTTCGCGCTGCTGCTGGCCGGGGTGGTGGTGACCGGCACCGGGCCGCACTCGGGAGACGAGGCGGCCTCCCGCTTCGGCTTCGACATCCAGAGCGTGGTGCGGCTGCACACCGACATCGCCTACGTCGTCGTCGGGCTGACGTTCGCCCTGCTGTTCGCCCTGCGCGTCAGCGACTCCCCCGGCCGCGCCCGGCGCGGCGCGCTCGCGCTGCTCGGGGTGGAGCTGTCCCAGGGCGTGATCGGGTACGTGCAGTACTTCCTCGCCGTCCCCGCGGCCCTGGTGCTCCTGCACGTGCTGGGAGCCACGCTCGTGTGGGTCTGCGCGCTGCGCGTCGTCTTCCTGATGCGGACCCGGGGCCCGGCCCCCGCCCCCGCTCCCGAGCAGCCGGAGCTCCACCACGCGGGGGTGTGACTCCCGGTGGGGGGATCATCGGGCTCCTCGTCGCGCGCGGGCGTCCTGTCCCGGGTCGCCCGCCCCTGGACCTGGTCGCGTACGGCCCTGCGCCGGGGTTTCCAGGGGCTGGTCGCCCTGAGCGTGCTGCCGCTGGCGCCGATGACCTGGGTCTGGCTGACGAGCGCCGCCCATCGGGTCACGGCCGAGCCGGGCACGCGCTGGACCGCCGAGGTGCCCGCGATGCCGGCCGCGCTCGTGCTGGGCGCGGGCGTCTGGAACGGGAAGCCCAGCGCGATGCTGGGCGCCCGGCTCGACATCGCGGCCGAGCTGTACCGCACGGGCAGGGTGCGGGCCCTGCTGCTGTCGGGCGACAACAGCCGCAAGGACTACGACGAGCCCTCGATCATGCGTGACTACCTGATCTCGCACGGCGTCCCGGCCGGAAGGATCGTGCTCGACTACGCCGGGTTCGACACGTGGGACTCCTGCGTACGGGCCAAGGAGATCTTCGGCGCGTCCCGTCTCGTCGTCGTGACCCAGGTGTTCCACCTCCCGCGGGCCGTCGCGCTGTGCCGCGCGGCCGGGCTGGACGCGTTCGGCGTCGGCGACGACTCCAGCCACGACTGGCCGATGGAGACGGCGGCCTACGCCGTCAGGGAGTTCCCCGCCTCCGCCAAGGGCCTGCTGGACAGTCTGGTCCTGCACTCCTCGCCGCGTTTTCTCGGCCGTCGCGAAACCGCGCTCGATCGCGCGCTGGCCGGCTGAATTCCCCCTTTGAGGGTCAGCGGCCCGGCGGCCGGCAGGACGAAACTTTCATCGGGCGACGCGCCCTGAGCTGGGCGGACAGGACGGGCGCGGGTGCGTCCACTGGCCGGTGACGGCGCGGCGCGTTAGGGTCCGGGCCACGTGGGAGCGCTCCCACCATCCCCAGAGGGAGGTGAGGCCACACCCACAGTGGCTATCGCACCGCGGGTACGAGGCGGATCCTCCTCCGTCCACCCATCGCGCAACGCCCGGGGCGCCGCCGTGACGGCTCCCCGGGCGTCTCCCGCGGGCTCCGGCGCCGGGCCGTGCCCGGCGCGATCAGGCGCCGCTCAGCCGCAGCTGATGTCGCTGATCGACGGCGTGGCCGACCCGCTGCCGAGGAACCCGGCCGTGGCCGAGGCCCCCGGGGCCAGCGAGGAGTTCCATTCCGGCGCGTGGATCATCGCGAACGGCCCGCTCTGCATGGACGTCCCGTTCCACGCCTGGGTGATCGTCGCGCCGTTCGACATCTGCCACTGGACGTACCAGCCGTTGAGCGGGGCCGTGCCGGTGTTCTTGATCGTGACCTCGCCCTGGAAGCCGCCCTGCCAGGTGTTGGTCAGCTTCACCGTGGCCGTGCACGCCGGGTTCCCGGACGTCGGGGAGGCCGAGGGGCTCGGCGACGGGCTCCTGGTGGGCGAGGCGCTCGGCGAAGGGCTCGGCGACGGGCTCCTGGTGGGCGAGGCGCTCGGCGAGGGGCTGGGCGAGACGCCGTCGTTGATGAAGTTCACGTCCGAGCAGCCGTAGAAGGTCTCCTGGCTGTCGGACCGGTACCAGACCGCGTAGATGATGTGCCTGCCGCTCTTGTTGGGCAGCTTGCCGGAGAAGCGGTAGGCGCCGTTGGTGACCGCGGGCTCGGGGTCGGCCGTGAGGAACGGCTGCTCCTCCATGTCGGCCCACGTCAGCGGCTTGGTCGGGTCGTAGCCGTCCTTGGTGACGTAGAGCTTGAAGCCGCCGGGGTGCGGCACCCACGCGCCGTAGACGAAGTCGTACGTGCTGCCGGCCTTCAGCGTGGTGGTCGGCCAGTCGGTCCTGGGCGCGTCGTAGGCGGCGTACTTGCTGAAACCGCCGCTGCACAGCTGGCCGTCGGGGATGAAGCCCCGGGTGCGGCCGCCCCCGTCGGAGCGGAGCACGCCATACCAGTCGTAGAGGGGCTGGGTGCCACCGGCCGCCACGGCGTCCTTGCAGGCGGGGTTGTTCGGGATGATCTGGCCGCCGGTGAGGCCGTCGGTGTAGCACGCGTACGTGCGGCTCGCGGGGGCCTGCAGGGCGCCGTGCGCCTCGGCCGCGGTCTGCGTCAGGACCGCGACGAGGCCGGCGAGCACGGCCGCCACCGCGGCGAGCACGGCGAGTTTTCGCCCGGACCTCAGGGACAGCGATCTCCAACGCGGGGATTGCGCTGTGGTGCTCATGGTTGGGGGTTCTCCTCATGGTGGGCGGGCACGCCTTCGGGGGAAGGCCGCGCCGTCTCGGGCTGTCGTACGAGAAGAACGCATGCGGCATCGCCGCACGCCCTCCTGGAGCCCACCCATCAAGTGGCCACCGCGCACAGTGATTGAAACACGCACCGGCCGTCCGGGCCAAGCGGTACCGCGACCGTGCCGAGCGGATCAGCGCCGCGGGTCGCCGGGCCCCGGACCCGGCCCGGCGCCGGGACCGAGGCCACCCTGGGGCGGGCCCTGCGGCGGACCGGGTGGCTGTCCGGGACCGCCCGGCGGGTGCCCGTACCCGGGAGGCGGCCCTCCCGGCGGCGGGCCGTAGCCCGGCCCGCCCGGTTGCCGCCGGTTGCCCGGCCCGCCCGGCTGCTGTCCGTACCAGGGCGGCACGGCGGGGCTGGCGCCGGGCCACCGGCCCGGGGGCGGGGCGCCCGGCGCGTACCCCGGCGGGGGCACCCCCCGCGCGGCGTTCGCCTGGTGGCGTTCCGGCAGCGGGAACGACAGCCGGGCGTAGGCCATGAGATTCGCGAGCGACCGCTGCTGAACGCGGAAGGTCTCCTCGTCCACCCCGCCCCGGGCCGCACGGGCGTGCAGCAGCCCGAGCTCGGTGGAGGCGACCTGGTAGTCGATCATCGCGCGTGCCCCGGCCCTGCCGCCGTGGGCCTTGGCCCACGCCCTGGCCTGCCGCCGCCGGCGCAGGGACGACAGCATGAAGATGTCGGCCTGGTTGATCAGCCCGTTGCGCTCGTACGGCGGCAGGTAGTGGTGGATCAGGCCGACGATCCGCCGCCTGTCCCGGAAGATCACGATGATCTCGACGATGAGCAGGATCATCAGCAGCAGGTAGGCGATGGCGAGCCCGCCGAGGCCGCCGAAGGAGGCGAAGCCGTTCCAGAGGCCGTGCAGCAGCATGGCGCCGATCCACCCGATGACGATGACGACGACCCCCACCGCGCCCCCGCGCTGGGCGGCGTACGCCACGGCGATGCCGATCAGGGAGGTGAACAGCGGATGGGCGAACGGCGACAGCACGGCCCGCAGCACGAGCGTGGCAGCCAGCCCCTGCGCGCCGTTCTCCTCCAGGGCGGCCAGGTAGTAGCTGACGTTCTCCGACATGGCGAAGCCGAGCCCGACCATGCTGGCGTAGATGATCCCGTCGGTGGGCCCGTCCAGCTCCTGCCGCCGGAACCACAGCAGCCCGAGCAGGACCAGCCCCTTGGCCGTCTCCTCCACGGGCGGGGCGCCGAACGTGGCGACGAGGTTGCGCGCGCTGGTCGTGTCCCCGAGCTGGTGGGCCACGTAGACGAGGTTGAGAGAGTTGAGCACGCCGGCGAGCAGGACGGCGATGCCGGCGCCCCAGGCGAAGGCGAATATCAGGTTGCTGCGCGGCTCCGGTTCCATGCGGTCGAGGGCGAGCACGCCCGCGAGCAGCAACGGCACCGGCGCCACGGCGAGCCCGAGCGCGATGAAGAACTGGACCGGCTCGCCGTTGATGATGTCGAAGGAGAACGACACCAGGGCGCAGATTCCGGCGACGACCAGACCCACGATGAGGCCGATGGACGGACGCTCCCTGAGAACGGCGCGGGGGTCGAGGCCTGCCACTGTGCGACTGTAACCGACCACGCCCGCCGCGGTCCTCCTCCGGCTCCAAAAGATCCCCATGCATTCCGTGCCGGGGCAAGTATCTCGCAGGCCGGGCGGGCCGTCGGTCCCGGGCACGCCCCGGTTGCGGGCACAATGGGCGATCATGGATGTCGCACCACGTGACGAGCTCGGACGACGCGGTTTCCTCCGCATCGCGTGCGCCGCCGCCGTCGGCTCGGTCGCCGCATGCGCGCCCGGGTCCCGGGAAAGCTCCACTCCCGCCTCCCCGTCGCCTTCTTCCACCTCCACGTCGCCCAGCAGGAAGCCGGTGGCGGAACGGCTGCTGCCCGGCGACCCCGGCTGGCGGGTGCGCAGGCACGGCCCCGACGAGGCGATCGAGGGCTACGGCGACCGGGCGAGCGTGCTGCCCGGGGAGTCGTTCGGGCTGCACGTCTCCACCACGGAGGAGCGCTACCGGGTCACGGCCTACCGGATGGGCTGGTACGGCGGGACGCTCGCCCGCCAGGTGTGGCGCTCGGGGTGGATGAGGGGACGCGACCAGGGCCGCGGACGGCTCGCCGGCGACACCCGCACCGTACGGGCCGGGTGGCGGCGCTCCCTGACCGTGTCCACGGAAGGCTGGCCTGAGGGGGCCTATCTGCTGCGCCTGGACACCGAGCGCGGCTACCAGCGGTACGTGCCGCTGGTCGTGCGCTCGGCCTCCGGGGCCGGTCGCACGGTCCTGGTCCACGCCACCCCCACCTGGCAGGCGTACAACCGGTGGGGCGGCTACAGCCTCTACTACGGCGAGGACGGCCGCTACGAGAGCCGCTCGCTCGCGGTCAGCTTCGACCGGCCCTACGACAGCACCGGCATGGAGAAGTTCCTCATCCACGAGCGGCCGGTGGTGGCGCTGGCCGAACGGCTCGGCCTGCCCCTGGCGTACACGACGGGCGGCGACCTGGAGGCCGGCGACGACGTGCTCACCGGCGCCTCCGCCGTGATCTTCCTCGGGCACGACGAGTACTGGACGCCCGGGGTGCGCCGCACCGTGACCGAGGCCCGCGACGCGGGCGCCAACCTGGCCTTCCTGGGCGCCAACACCTGCTACCGCCGCGTCCGGATGGAGGAGGACGGCAAGCTGGTGGTCTGCTACAAGACCGCGGTGGACCTCGACCCGCTGGTCCGCACGCGCCCGTCGCTCGCGACGACCGACTTCCGGGCGGCGCCGAAGGCCGATCCCGAGTCGTCGCTCATCGGGGTCTACTACGACGGCTATCCGGTGGACGCGCCGTTCGTGGTGCACGAGCCCCGCCACTGGATCTTCGCGGGCACCGGCGTGCGCCGCGGCGACGCGTTCCCCCACCTCGTGGGCGTGGAGTACGACCGGGTGAACACGGACGTGCCGACGCCTCGGCCGCTGCAGATCCTCGCCCACTCGCCGGTGACCTGTGTGGGACGGCCCAGCTTCGCCGACGCGGCCTACTACACCGTCCCGAGCGGGGCCGGGGTGTTCGCCTCGGGGACCATGCGGTGGGCAGAGACGCTCATGGCCCGCACCCGCGACCTGCCGCGGGCGCACGGGATCGACGCGCGTACGCGGGCCTTCGTCACCGCCGCGACGACCAACCTGCTGAAGGGCTTCGCCGAAGGCCCCGCCGCCGAGCGCCTGCCCACGCCCGACGACAACGTCCGCCGCACCTACCGCGCCTGACGCTCCGGCGCGTCACGGCTGGGCGCCGTCCTCGCGCCCTGTTGACGAGTAGATCGACTGGTCGATATAAATCCATAGACCGAATGTTCTATCTCTTCCCAGGAGCCGATGTGCCGCACTTGACCACGGCCGAGGTCATCGACCGTTTCAACCACGCGTTCGTCCACCACGACCCCGAGGTCCTCGACGACCTGATCGCCGAGGACTGCGTGATGGAGGCGATCCAGCCGGCTCCCGACGGGGAGCGCGTCGAGGGTCGCCAGGCGTGCCTGACGTTCTGGCGGACGCTCGCCGACGACCGCACCACGCAGTTCGGGCCCGAGCAGGTCTGGGTCGACGGCGACCGCGCGACGATCCTGTGGCGCTACCGCTTCGGCGACGGCCCCGACGACTCGGTGCGCGGCGTGAACCTCATGCGGGTCCGCGACGGGAGAATCATCGAGGCCCTCGGCTACAGCAAGACCGGCGCCCCCGTCCCCCTCGCCACGGACACCGAGGCCCAGGCCTGACCATGCGCAGCTACCACCTCGACAGCGGCGCCGGGCTCGCGGGTCTGACGATCAGAGACCACCCCGACCCGGTCCCCGGCGCCGGTCAGGTCGTCGTCGCCGTACGCGCGGCGTCTTTGAGCTTCCGGGAACTGATGATCGCCCGCGGCGACTACGTCCTGCCGGTGAAACCGGACGTGGTCCCGCTGTCCGACGGCGCCGGCGACATCGTGTCGGTCGGGCCGGGGGTCGACCCGCGGCTGATCGGCGAGCGGGTCACCGCCACCCTCTTCCCCAGCTGGCAGGACGGCCCGTTCGGCATCGAGCACCTGCCTCAGCGCGGTGGCTCGCTGGACGGCATGCTCACCGAACGCGCCGTGGTCGACCAGGACGCCCTGGTGCCCGTCCCCGGCCACCTGTCTTATCAGGAGGCGGCGACGCTCCCGTGCGCCGCGGTCACCGCCTGGAACGCCGTGACCGGCGGGGACGGCCTGCGTCCTGGCCAGACCGTGGTGACGCAGGGATCGGGCGGGGTGTCGCTGTTCGCCCTGCAGTTCGCCAAGACGCTCGGCGCCCGGGTGATCGCCACCACCAGCAGCCCCGAGAAGGCGGCCCGCCTGCTCGCCCTCGGCGCGGACGAGGTCATCGACTACCGGGCCGTCCCCGACTGGCCGGCGAGGGTCCGCGAACTCACCGGCGGGCGAGGCGCCGACCGCGTGGTCGACGTCGCCGGCCTGCTGGAACAGTCCCTCACGGCGGTGGCGATGGCAGGGCACGTCGCCTGCGTGGGCTTCGTCTCCGGCACCGCGCCCGCGCTCGATGCGCGCGCGCTCTTCGCCTCCGGCGCCACCGTGCGCGCCGTCGCGGTCGGCAGCCGAGCCCAGTTCCTCGCCATGAACCGAGCCATCGAGGTCAACGGCCTTCACCCGGTCGTCGGCCGCACATTCCCCTTCGACCAGGCTCACGACGCCTACCGCCATTACGCCTCAGGGGAGGCGTTCGGCAAGGTCGTCATCACCATCTGACCACGGCGCGGACGGCCCCCGGGGCGTACGCGCCGCGCCGTAGCGGCACGTGACGTTCCACGGGGGACGCCCGTGACGCCCCCTGCGCACCACCGTTGATGTCCCATCCAGGACGACGAGAGGTGCGAAATGGTGACGTTGCGACGCCTGGCCGGGCTGCCGGCCGGGCGGATCGGCAAGTGGGCGGTGATCGCCGCCTGGCTGGTGATGCTCGTTCCCCTCGGCGCGCTGGCCGGGGGCATCGGCCAGGTGCAGGACAACGACGAGGCCAACTGGATGCCCGCGAGCGCCCCGTCGACCCGGGCCGTGGAGCTGGCCAGACGGGAGTTCCCCGCCGGGCGCGACAGCACGCTGGTCCTCGTGTACGCACGAGAGGGCGGCCTGAGCGCCGCCGACCGCGAGGCCGTGCGGCACGACCGGGACCGGCTCCGGGCCCTCACCGGCGGGAGCGTGACCGGCCCGGCGCCCTCGGCCGACGGGGAGGCTCTCACGCTGACCGTCCCGGTGCCGGCCCGCGCCATGGAGACCGGCGAGGCCGGGGAGATCGTGGCCCGGGCCCGGCAGATCATCCGGGCCGGACTGCCCGCCGGGCTCGCGGCGGCCGCCACGGGGCCCGCCGCCTTCCGCGCGGACGCGACGGACGCAAACGGGCGGATCGACGGGACGCTGACCCTGGTCACCGTGGGGGTGGTCGCGTTCCTCCTGTTCGTCGCCTACCGCAGCCCGGTCCTGCCGCTCGTCCCCCTCGCCTGCGTGGCGGCGGGCGCGGTGACCGCGCAGGCCGGCGCCGTGGTGGCCGGCAGGGCGGGCGCCGTGGTCAGCGGCTCGGGTTCGATCCTGATGATCGTCCTGGTCTTCGGGCTCGGCACCGACTACGCGCTCCTGCTGATCTCCCGCTATCGGGAGGAGCTGGCGGAGCATGCCGACCGGCACCACGCGATGGCGCTCGCACTACGGCGCACGGCGCCGTCCGTGGCCGCCTCCGCCGCGACGATGGCCCTCGCCGCGCTGGCGCTGCTCGCGGCGGGCATGAACTCCACCAAGGGGCTCGGCCCGCTCGCCGCGGTCGCCGTCGTGGCGGCGCTGCTGGCGATGACCACCCTGCTGCCGGCGCTCCTGACGGCGGCGGGCCGGGGCGTCTTCTGGCCCGCGATCCCCCGCCGCCGGGTTCCCGGCGCCCGCGCGGCGCGGATCTGGCAGCGGATCGGAGCGCTCGTCTCCCGGCGGCCGCGCCGCGCCTGGGTCCTGGCCGGGCTCGCGCTCGCCGCGCTGACCTGCGGCACGGCCGTTCTGCGGGTCGGCGCCCTCGACGGCGGCGACAACTTCACCCGCAAGCCCGAGTCGGCGGCCGGACAGGAGATCATCCGCGCGCACTTCCCCGGCGGCACCACCGCACCCGCCCTCGTCTACGCCCCGGCGCGGGCCGCCGCACCCGTCGCCGCCCTGGTCAGGACGGCTCCCGGGATCGCCGCCACCGGCGCGGCCGAGACCTCCGCTTCGGGCCGCTGGGTGCGGATCACCGCCGTGCTCGCCGACGCCCCGGCGAGCGAGCCGGCCAGGCGGTCGTTGGCGGGGTTGCGCGCCCGGCTCGCCCAGGCGGCGCCCGGCACGCTGGTCGGGGGCCAGACCGCGGCGCTGATCGACCGGGACGCCGCGATGGACCGTGACCTCGCGGTGATCGCCCCTCTCGTCATCGGTGTCGTCACCCTCGTCCTCGGCGTCCTGCTCCGCGCGGTCGTGGCGCCCCTGCTGCTGCTCGGCTGCGCCCTGCTCTCGTCCGGCGCGGCGACCGGCCTGTCCACGCTGCTGTTCCACGCCCTCGGGTTCCCCCGCACCGACCAGACCGCGCTCACGCTCGGCTTCCTGTTCCTGGTCGCGCTGGGCGTGGACTACACGATCTTCCTCATGGCCCGGGCGCGCGAGGAGGTCGCGCGGCGTGGTCACCGGGAGGGAACGGTGACCGCGCTCGTCGCGACCGGGGGTGTCATCACCGGTGCCGGTGTCGTGCTCGCCGCGACGTTCCTGGTCCTGACCATCACCCCGGTGGTCCTCAACATCCAGCTCGGCCTGCTGGTCGCGCTCGGCGTGCTCGTCGACGCGTTCGTGGTGCGCACGCTCCTGGTCCCCGCCCTGGCCCTCGACATCGGCCCCGCGACCTGGTGGCCCGCCCGTCCCGTGCCCGCACCGCGTCCGCGTAGTCAGCCCTCGGGGATCGGCAGCCCGCCCTGATAGGCGAACACGACGAGCTGGGCGCGGTCCCGCGCGCCCAGTTTCGTCATCGCCCGGCCCACGTGCGTGCGCACGGTGGCGGCGCTGACCACCAGCCTGCGCGCGATCTCGTCGTTGGACAGGCCCGCCGCCACCCACCCGACCACCTCGCGCTCGCGCTCGGTGAGCACGGACAGCCGAGCCCTGACCTCGCCGGGCGGCCCCGGCCGCCCGGCGAACCGCGCGATCACCCGCCGGGTGACGGCGGGCGACAGCAGGGACTCGCCCTCGGCCACCACCCGCACCGCCCGCAGCATCTCGTCGGGCTCCGCGCTCTTCAGCAGGAAGCCCGACGCGCCCGCCCGCAACGCGTCGAACACGTGATCGTCCAGGTCGAACGACGTCAAAATGACCACCCGGGTCGCGGGGGCCTCCGCGACGATCCGCCGCAGCGCCCCGATCCCGTCGAGCACCGGCATCCGGATGTCCATGAGGACCACATCGGGACGCCACCGGCGGACGGCGGCCACCGCGGCGGCCCCGTCCGCCGCCTCGGCCACCAGGTCGATGTCCGGCTCGTCCTCCACCAGCAGGCGCACGCCCATGCGCACCAGCGCCTGGTCGTCCACCACGGCCAGCCGGATGACGGGACCGGGCCCGTCCCCCGCCGGCCTCATCCGCGGATCACCCCGCCGGGGCGCGGCCCACAGGGCAGGACGGCCAGGACCCGGAAGCCGCCTCCCGGGCACGGACCGGCCTCCAGCGTCCCGCCCACCGACGCCGCGCGCTCCCGCATGCCGGGCAGGCCGTGCCCGCCGCCCTGCCCGCCACCCTGATACCCCAGGTCACCGGTCCCGTCGTCGGTCACCGTCACCGACACCGTGTCCGGCCCGTACGTCACCCGCACGTCCGCCCGGGACGCACCGGCGTGGCGCACCACGTTGGTCAGCGACTCCTGCACGATCCGATATCCGGCCAGGTCCACCGCCACGGGCACCCGGCGCCGCGCTCCCTCGACGACCAGGTCCACCGGCAGGCCGCCCCGCCGCATCGCGTCGACGAGTTCCGGCACCCGCTCCAGTCCCGGCGCCGGGGCCAGGCCCGGGTCCGCGGTCCCCGGCAGCGTCCGCAGCGCCGCCCGCAGTTCCTCCAGCGCCTGAGCGCTGACCTCCCGCACGGCCCGCAGCGACTCCTCGGCCCTCTCGGGCCGTCTGTGCAGCACGTGCAGGGCCACTCCCGCCTGCATGTTGACGACCGCGAGGCTGTGGCCCACGATGTCGTGCACCTCCCGGGCCATCCGCAGGCGCTCCTCCTGGATGTGGCCCAGGCGTTCGGCCTCGGCGGCCCGCGCTCTGACCCTGCGGTACGCGCGGACGGCCGCCCCTGCCGCCCACGGCGCGAGGAGCCACAGGGCGGCCAGCGCGGGCACGCCCATCTCCGGCGCGTCCGGCGCCGCCGTCCAGGACGAGAACGACAGGTAGGCGACGGTCACCGTCACCAGCGCCGCCGCCGACACCCGTTCGGGGCGCCAGGCGGCGACCGAGTACACCGCCACCGAGGTCAGTTCGAGCGCCGGGGCGTACGGATGGCCGCGGGCCAGGAAGGCGATCGTCGCCGTGAAGGTCACCGCGAGGGCCGCGAGCGGCCACGCCCGCCGCGCCACGAGCCCGGCCGCCGCCACCGCGACCAGCGCGTACCCGGCCGCGTCGAGCCGCAGGCCGCGCTCGGACAGGGCGGACGCAGAGCCCAGCGCGGCGAGGACGCCGAGGACGGCCGCGAACAGGGCGTCGACCGGTTCCACCCGGCGAGGTTCGCCGCCGGGCCGCGCCCACGCGGCGCGCAACGCCGCCATCCGTTCCATGGCTCGAACGTACGCAAGGACGCGTCGGACGGCATCAGCGCTGTGACGTATTCCGGCGGCACACCGGACGTAGGCGGGCCGGGCGGGAAAGGATCAGACGAGCAGGGAGTCGAGCGCGACGGCGAGGAACAGCAGCGCCAGGTAGATGTTCGACCAGTGGAAGAACCGCATCGGGCGCAGATCGACGCCGGTCTTGCCGGCGTTGACCCGGCCGAGCAGGCGGTAGACCTCCACCAGGCAGACCGCGCCGAGCACGAGCGCGGCGGCCGGGTAGAGCAGGGAGGTGCCGGCGATCGGCCACAGCAGCAGCGAGCACAGCACGGTGGCCCAGGTGTAGGCGACGACCTGCTGGACGACCCGGCGCTCGGTGGTCACCACCGGGAGCATGGGCACCTCGGCCGCCGCGTAGTCCTCGCGGTAGCGCATGGCGAGCGTCCAGGTGTGCGGCGGCGTCCAGAAGAACACGACGCCGAACAGCACGACCGGGGCCCACGACAGGCCGCCGGTGATGCCGGCCCAGCCGATCAGCACCGGCATGCAGCCCGCGATGCCGCCCCACACGATGTTCTGCGAGGTGCGCCGCTTGAGCACCAGCGAGTACACGAAGACGTAGAACAGGATGGCGCCCAGCGACAGCGCGGCGGCCAGTCCGTTGACCGTGAGCGCGAGCCCGAGCGTGGAAAGAGTGCCGAGAATCACACCGAAAATCAGCGCGCCCATCGGCGACACGTCGTGCTTGGCGAGCGGCCGCCTGCGGGTGCGCCGCATCGTCCGGTCGATGTCCCGGTCGATGTAGCAGTTGAGGACGTTCGCGCTGCCCGCCGACAGGGTGCCGAACACCATGGTGGCGGTCGCGGTCCACAGGTCGGGCAGGCCGTGCGCCGCGAGGAACATGACCGGCAGGGTCGTGATCAGCAGCAGCTCGATGATCCGGGGCTTGGTGAGCGCCACATAGGCCTTCACGAGCGCCCCGATGGAGCGGGGAGCCGTGGCCGTCGCGGTGGACCCGAGCGGGGTCACCGTCTGCTTGTTCGTCAGGACCGTCAAGGCGCTTCCAACACGTGCGGGGTCAACGCGTAACCTCTGATTAGGGCGGATCTCCGGGCAGCCGGTCTCCGGGCAGCAGCCGGCACTTGGTCAATCACTGTAGTCGCCACCGGCGGTGGTCCCCGAACCGGGGCCGAAGCCGCAGGCACCGTTACCGAGGTGGCTACCAAACGGTATTACGAGGAACCCGTTAGGGTCCCCTGTGGGCGGGAAATGCCAGAACGGCGCGAAAACAAGAGGGGATCGAGCAGTTGAGCAGCGCAAGCCTTGAGTGGAATGATCTTGACCGGCAGGCGGTCGACGTCGTGCGGGCCCTGGCGATGGACGCCGTGGAGAAGGCGGGATCGGGTCACCCCGGCACCGCGATGAGCCTCGCCCCCGCTGCCTACCTTCTGTTCCAGCGGGTCCTGCGTCATGACCCCTCGGATCCCAAGTGGGCGGGACGAGACAGGTTCGTCCTTTCCTGCGGGCATTCGAGCCTGACGCTCTACATTCAGCTCTACCTGTCCGGCTACGGCCTGACCCTGGACGACCTCAAGGCGCTCCGGCAGTGGGGCAGCCTCACTCCGGGCCACCCCGAGTACGGCCACACGGCCGGCGTGGAGACCACGACCGGCCCGCTCGGCCAGGGCATCGGCAACGCGGTCGGCATGGCCATGGCGGCCCGCCGCGAGCGCGGCCTGTTCGACCCGGACGCCGCGCCCGGCGCGTCGCCGTTCGACCACATGATCTGGTGCTTCGCCTCGGAGGGCGACCTCGAGGAGGGCATCAGCCACGAGGTCAGCGCCCTCGCGGGTCACCAGAAGCTCGGCAACCTGGCCGTGGTCTTCGACTCCAACCACATCTCCATCGAGGACGACACCCAGATCGCCCTGTCCGAGGACATCGTCAAGCGCTACGAGGCGTACGGCTGGCACGTCCTGGAGGTCGACTGGACCGCCACCGGCGAGTACAAGGAGGACGTCCGGGCGCTGTACGACGCGCTCGAGGCGGCCCGTGCCGAGACCGAGCGGCCGACGTTCATCAAGCTCCGCACGATCATCGGCTGGCCGGCGCCGAACAAGCAGAACACCGGCAAGATCCACGGCTCGGCCCTGGGCGCCGACGAGGTCGCCGCGACCAAGCGCGTCCTCGGCATGGACCCCGACAAGAGCTTCGATGTTCCCGCCGAGGTGCTCGACCACGCGCGTGAGGTCGTCGGCCGCGGCCGGGCCCTGCGCGCCGAATGGGACAAGGGTTACCAGAGCTGGCGCGAGGCCAACCCCGAGCGGGCGGAGCTGTTCGACCGCATCTCCAAGCGCAAGCTGCCGGAGGGCTGGGACAAGGCGCTGCCGTCGTTCGAGATCGGCTCGCAGGTCGCCACCCGCAAGGCGTCCGGCGAGGTGCTGAGCGCGCTGGCGCCGGTGCTGCCGGAGCTGTGGGGCGGCTCGGCCGACCTCGCGGAGTCCAACAACACCACGATGAAGGGCGAGCCGTCCTTCATCCCGGACGAGTACCAGACCAAGGAGTTCCCGGGGAACCGGTACGGCCGGACGCTGCACTTCGGCATCCGCGAGCACGGCATGGGCGCGATCCTGAACGGCATCGCGCTGCACAACGGCACCCGCCCGTACGGCGGCACGTTCCTGGTCTTCAGCGACTACATGCGGCCGTCGGTGCGGCTCGCCGCGCTGATGAAGCTGCCGGTGACCTACGTCTGGACGCACGACTCGATCGGTCTCGGCGAGGACGGCCCGACCCACCAGCCGATCGAGCACCTGTGGGCGCTGCGCGCGATCCCCGGCCTGGACGTCGTCCGCCCGGCCGACGCCAACGAGACGGCGGCCGCGTGGAAGGCCGTCCTGGAGAACAACGACCGCCCGGCGGGCCTCGCCCTGACCCGGCAGAACGTCCCCACCCTGGACGGCACGGGCGACCCCGACGCCGTCGCGCGGGGCGGTTACGTCCTGCAGGACGCGTCCAACGGCCAGCCCGAGGTCGTGATCATCGGCACCGGCAGCGAGGTCCAGCTCGCCGTCGAGGCCCGCACGATCCTGGAGTCGCAGGGCATTCCGACCCGCGTGGTCTCCATGCCGTGCGTGGAGTGGTTCCGGGCGCAGGACGCCGCCTACAAGCAGACCGTGCTGCCCCCGGCCGTCAAGGCCCGGGTCGCGGTCGAGGCGGGAATCACGCTGGGCTGGCGTGAGTTCGTGGGAGATGCGGGCGAGGTCCTGGGTCTCGAGCACTTCGGCGCCTCCGCGCCGTACAAGACGATCTACGAGCAGTTCGGCCTCACCGCCGACCGCGTCGTCGCCGCCGCCAAGGCCAGCCTGGCCAAGACGGGCGCCGACAAGGGCGAGACGACCGGAAACTGAGGGACGAAGGATGAATGAGAATCTGAAGCGGCTGACGGACGCCGGAGTCTCCATCTGGCTCGACGACATCAGCAGGGAGCGGCTGCGCTCCGGCAACCTCGCCGCCCTGATCCGCGACAAGAACGTGACGGGGGTCACCTCCAATCCCACGATCTTCGCCTCGGCGCTGAGCAAGGGCGACGCCTACGACGCGCAGCTGCGCGACCTCGCCACCCGCGGCGTGACGGTCGAGGAGGCCGTACGCGCGATCACCACGTTCGACATCCGCTGGGCGGCCGACGTGCTGCGGCCGGTCTTCGACGCCACCCGCGGCGTCGACGGGCGCGTGTCGATCGAGGTGGACCCGCGCCTGGCCCGCAAGACCGAGGCGACGATCGCCGAGGCCCGCGCGCTGTGGTGGCTGGTCGACCGGCCCAACGTGCACATCAAGATCCCGGCGACCGTCGAGGGCCTGCCGGCGATCACCCAGGCCATCTCCGAGGGCATCAGCGTCAACGTCACGCTGATCTTCTCGCTCGAGCGCTACCGCCAGGTGATGGACGCCTGGCTGAGCGGGCTGGAGAAGGCGAAGGCCAACGGCCTCAACCTGGCCACGATCGAGTCGGTCGCGTCGTTCTTCGTGAGCCGCGTCGACACCGAGATCGACAAGCGCCTCGACAAGATCGGCACGCCGGAGGCCGCCGAGCTGAAGGGCAAGGCCGCCGTGGCCAACGCCCGCCTGGCGTACGCCGCGTACGAGGAGGTCATGAACTCGCCGCGCTGGCAGGCGCTGCGCGCGGCCGGCGCGCACCCGCAGCGCCCGCTGTGGGCCTCCACCGGCGTGAAGAACCCCGACTACCCCGACACCCTGTACGTGGAGCAGCTGGTCACGGCCGGGGTCGTCAACACCATGCCGGAGAAGACGCTGGACTCCTCGGCCGACCACGGCCGGATCTCGGGCGACACGATCCGCCCCTTCTACCAGCAGGCGTGGGACGTCATGGCCTCGCTCAAGCAGGCCGGCATCGACTACGACGACGTCGTCCGCGCGCTGGAGGAGGAGGGCGTCGAGAAGTTCGAGACGTCCTGGAACGAGCTTCTCGAAACCGTCGACGGCGAGCTGCGGAAGGCCTGAGCTGCACATGACAATCGAGGTGACCCTCGGCGACGAGGCGGACGCCGTCAAGGCGGTCAAGGACAAGCTCGTGGCCGAGGGGGTGCCCGCGGCCCTCGCCGCGGGCGACTCCGCGCTGTGGGGCCCGCAGGCGCAGTCCGAGGCCGCGATCCGGCTGGGCTGGCTCGGCCTGCCCCACAGCAGCCGGGAGCTGCTGCCGGAGATCGCCAAGCTGGTGGAGCGGGCCCGTGCCGAGGGCCTTGACCACGTGGTGCTCGCCGGCATGGGCGGCTCCTCCCTCGCTCCCGAGGTGATCTGCGCCACCGAGGACGTTCCGCTGACCGTCCTCGACACGACCGACCCGCACCAGGTGCGGCGCGCGCTCGCCGACCGGCTCGACCGCACGATCGTCGTGGTGGCGAGCAAGAGCGGCGGCACAATTGAGACCGACAGCCACCGGCGCGTCTACGAGCAGGCGTTCCGCGACGCGGGGATCGACCCGGCCGAGCGGATCGTGGTCGTCACCGACCCCGGCTCTCCGCTGGAGCGCACGGCCATCGAGGCCGGATACCCGGTCGTGCTCGCCGACCCGAACGTGGGCGGCCGCTACAGCGCGCTCACCGCGTTCGGCCTGGTCCCGAGCGCCCTCGCGGGCGCCGACGTGGCCAAGCTGCTCGACGACGCCGCCGCTGTGGCGCCGCTGCTCGCGCAGGACGAGGGCAACCCGGGCCTGGAGCTCGGCGCGCTGCTCGGCGCGCAGGCCCTGCGCGGGCGCGACAAGCTGATCCTGCGCGACGCGCCGTCCGACATCACGGGCCTGCCCGACTGGATCGAGCAGCTCATCGCCGAGTCGACCGGCAAGGAGGGCAAGGGCATCCTGCCCGTCGTCGGCGCCGAGGCCGCCGAGGCGGACGACCAGTTCCTCGTCACCATCGGGCCCGACAGCGGTACGACCGTCGACGGCCCGCTCGGCGCGCAGTTCCTCGTCTGGGAGTACGCCACGGCGATCGCGGGCCGGGTGCTCGGGATCAACCCGTTCGACCAGCCCAACGTCGCCGAGTCGAAGGAGAACACCACCCGGATCCTGCAGGAGGCCGGGGACGGCCCGCTGCCGACCGGCACCCCGGTGCTCACCGACGGCCCGGTCGAGGTGTACGGCGACCTGCCCGGCGACCTGAAGAACCTGGCCGACGTCCTCACCTGGCTGCTGCGCGCGATTCCCGAGCGCGGCTACCTGGCGGTCATGGCCTACCTCGACCGCGAGGCCGCGTTCGACGCGGCGGTCGTCGGCGACGCGTCCTTCGAGGAGATGACCGACACCTGGGCGAGCGCCGACGTCGCCACGCTGCGGGCGCTGCTCGACTACCGCACCGACCACGCGGTCACGTTCGGCTGGGGCCCGCGCTTCCTGCACTCGACCGGCCAGTACCACAAGGGCGGGCCGGCGTCGGGTGTGTTCCTGCAGATCACCGGGGCCGTGACCGACGACGTCGAGGTCCCGGGCAAGACCTACACGCTGGGCAGGCTGCAGCTCGCGCAGGCCCTGGGCGACCTGGGAGCCCTGACCTCCCGCGGCAGGCCGGCCGTGCGCCTGCACCTCACCGACCGCGTCGCCGGGGTCAGGCACCTGCTCTCCGTGGCGGAGGAGCTCTGACCATGCGATGCGTTACTGGCGAAGGGCCCGTCCGCAGGGAGGACACATGACGGAGCAACAGGAGCCGCAGGCCCCCGCCGACGACGCCAGGCAGGCGCCGGAGGCGCCCGGCGGCGCCACGCAGCAGGCGGGGGACGAGCTGACGGTCGTGGAGCGGGCGGTCCTGGCCGCCGCTCAGGCCGCCACGACCGCGACCACCGAGCTGACCGTGGCCGCCAACCCGCTGCGCGACCCGCGCGACCGGCGCCTGCCCCGGGTCGCCGGGCCGTGCGTGCTCGTGCTGTTCGGCGTCACCGGCGACCTCGCCAAGCGAAAGCTGCTGCCGGCGATCTACGACCTGGGGAACCGGGGGCTGCTGCCCCCGGGCTTCTCCCTGGTCGGCTTCGCCCGCCGCGACTGGGCGCACGAGGACTTCGCCCAGGTCACGTACGAGGCGGTCAAGGAGCACGCGCGGACGCCGTTCCGCGAGGAGGTCTGGAAGCAGCTCAGCGAGGGCATCCACTTCTGCCCGGGCGAGTTCAACGACGACGGCGCCTTCGACGTGCTCGCCATGATGCTCAAGGAGATCGACGAGACCCGGGGCACCGGCGGCAACTACGCGTTCTACCTGTCGGTGCCGCCGAAGTTCTTCCCGGTCGTGATCGAGCAGCTCAAGCGGACGAACCTGGCCAAGGGTCCCGAGGGCTCCTGGCGCCGGGTCGTCATCGAGAAGCCGTTCGGGCACGACCTGAAGAGCGCCAGGGAGCTCAACGAGATCACCAGCGCGGTGTTCCCGGAGAGCTCGGTCTTCAGGATCGACCACTACCTCGGCAAGGAGACCGTCCAGAACATCCTGGCGCTCCGCTTCGCCAACACGCTGTACGAGCCGATCTGGAACCGCGGGTACGTCGACCACGTCCAGATCACGATGGCCGAGGACATCGGCATCGGCGGCCGGGCCGGTTACTACGACGGCATCGGCGCGGCGCGTGACGTGATCCAGAACCACCTGCTCCAGCTCCTCGCGCTGGTCGCGATGGAGGACCCCACCTCCTTCGACGCCGACGCGCTGCGCCGGGAGAAGGAGAAGGTGCTGCGGGCCGTCAAGCTGCCCGCCGACCTGGCCACCGGCACCGCCCGCGGTCAGTACGTCCGGGGCTGGCAGGGCGGCGAGCCCGTCGTCGGCTACCTGGAGGAGCAGGGCATCTCCCCCGACTCCGCCACCGAGACGTACGCCGCCGTGAAGCTGGAGGTGGCTAACCGCCGGTGGGCGGGGGTGCCGTTCTACCTGCGCACGGGCAAGCGGCTCAGCCGCCGCATGACCGAGGTGGCCGTCGTCTTCCAGCGGGCGCCGCACCTGCCGTTCAGCAAGGACGACACCGAGATCCTCGGGCACAACGCGCTGGTCATCCGTGTCCAGCCGGACGAGGGCATCACGGTGCGCTTCGGCTCCAAGGTTCCGGGCACGGCCATGGAGGTCAGGGACGTCAACATGGACTTCGCCTACGGCGAGTCGTTCATGGAGTCCTCCCCGGAGGCGTACGAGCGGCTGCTGCTCGACGTGCTCATCGGCGACCCGCCGCTGTTCCCGCACCAGCGGGAGGTGGAGCTGTCGTGGAACATCCTCGACCCGATCGAGGAGTTCTGGGCCTCCCAGGGCCAGCCCGAGGGGTACGCGTCCGGCTCCTGGGGTCCCGCCTCGGCCGACGCCATGCTGGCCAGGGACGGACGCGCCTGGAGGCGGCTGTGAGCGCGGCGCATCTGGGGTGGAGCGAGCGGAGAGCGGTGTGACGACCTTCAACCTGACCGAGACGACCGCGTCGAAGATCTCCTCGACGCTCACCCGCCTGCGACACCAGATGGGCGCGCCCGCCGTCGGCATGGTGCTGACCCTCGTCGTGGTGGTGGACGAGGCGGGGCAGTACGACGCCCTGCGCGCGGCCACCGAGGCGGCGCGCGAGCACCCCTCGCGCATCCTGTTGGTGATCAACCGCGACCCGGCCGAGCCCAACCGGCTGGACGCGGAGATCCGCGTGGGCGAGTCGGCGCCGGGCGAGGTCGTCCTGCTCCGCCTGTACGGCGAGCTGACCGAGCACGCCGACTCGGTGATCACGCCGCTGCTGCTCACCGACACGCCGGTGGTGGTGTGGTGGCCGGGCGAGTGCCCGGAGATTCCCGCCAAGCACCCGGTCGGGCATCTGGGCAGCCGCCGGATCATGGACGCCAGGTCGGCCGGAGACGCGGTCGCCGCCATCTCCTCGCGAGCGGGCAGCTACGTCCCCGGCGACACCGACCTGGCCTGGACCCGGCTCACGCCGTGGCGCAGCCTGCTGGCCGCCGCCTTCGACCAGCCGATGGGGAAGATCACCGGGGGTGTGGTGGAGGCCGCTGCGGGCAACCCCAGCGCGCCGCTGCTGGCCGCCTGGCTGTGCGACCGGCTGGAGGCGCCGATCGAGGTCGCCGCCTCCGGCGGCCCCGGCCTGACGGGTGTGCGGCTGACGATCGAGGGCGGCGGCGAGCTGACGGTGAGCAGGACCGACGCCAGGCTCGCCACGCTGTCGCGGCCCGGCAACCCCGACCGGCGGGTCGCCCTGGCCCGCAGGCCGACCTCGGAGCTGCTGGCCGAGGAGCTGCGCAGGCTCGACCCCGACGACATCTACGCCGCCTCGATCCGCCGCCTGGCGGAGATGAAGGGGCGGGGGCGGGCGTGACCGGCGTTCCGACCGTCATCGTCCACCGGGACGCAGAACTGCTGGCCCAGGCCGTGGCCGCCCGCCTCATCACGCGGCTGGTGGACACGCAGGCGGCCCGCGGTTCCGCGCACCTGGTGCTGACCGGCGGCACCGTGGGCATCGCGACGCTGGCCGCACTCGCGGGGACGGCGGCGCACGACGCCATCGACTGGCGGGCGCTGGACATCTGGTGGGGCGACGAGCGGTTCCTGCCGACCGGCCATCCCGAGCGCAACGAGACCGGGGCACGCCAGGCCCTGCTCGACCACGTCGACGTGGACCCGGCGCGGGTGCATCCGATGCCCGGCCCCGACTCGGGGATGACCGCCGAGGAGGCCGCCGACGCCTACGCGGTGGAGCTGGCCAAGGCGGCCAGGCCGGAGGACCACGGGCCGGTGCCGTCGTTCGACGTGCTGCTGCTCGGCATGGGCCCCGACGGCCACGTGGCCTCGCTGTTCCCCGGCCAGCCGGCCGTCTACGAAGAGGAGCGGCCGGTCGTGTCCGTGCACGGCTCCCCCAAGCCGCCGCCGACCCGGCTGTCGCTGACGTTCCCCGCGCTGCGGGCCGCCAGGGAGGTCTGGGTCGTCGCGGCGGGCGAGGAGAAGGCGCAGGCGGTCAGGATGGCGCTGTCCGACGCCGGACCGTTCCAGGTGCCGGCCGCCGGAGCGCGCGGGCGGCAGCGCACGCTGTTCCTGCTCGACCGCGCCGCCGCGCACAAGATCCCGCCGTCTCTGGGGCGGATCGCCTCCCCCTGACGGGAGATCACAGCGAAATAGCGGAACAGCGGAACGGCCGGGCCGGGGCACTCCCCCGCCCGGCCGTTCCGCGTCCCGGCGGCCTTCATTCCTGGCCGGAGCGGGCCTTGTCGAGGGCCGAACGGGCCTCCTCAAGGCGTACGCGGGCGGATCGGGCGGCGCGTTCTGCGTTCGTCTCCTCACGGCGGGCGACCTCCAGCCGGTGTCCGGCCGCGTTCAGCCTGTCCTTGGCCTTGGCGAGCTTCGCCGTCAGGGTCTCGACCTTGGCCGTGCGCCGCTCGTGCTCGCGTACGGCCTCGGCCCGCTCGGCCTCCCAGTCGGCGCGGCCCCGCTCCGCCTCCTGCGCGGCCCGCTCGGCCTCGGCGAGGGCGTCTTCCAGCTCCTTGATCCGGCGCTCCCGCTCCGCTTTCTCGCGCTCCTGCTCGGCTTCCCGGCGCTCGGCCTTCGGCGCGGGCCGCTCGCGCGCCGCCGGTCCGGGGGCGGGCCGCACGACGGGGGCGGGGGTGAAGCCGCTGTAGCTGAGGGGGCGGGTCAGCCGGCCCCGGCGAACCTGCTCGGCCGCGTCCTCGTCCACCACGGCCGCGTCGAGGGTCTGCTCGATCTCCAGATCGGCCGCGGCGGCCAGCGGATGCCCCGCCGCCTCGGCCTCCTCGCGTACGGACCGGACGAGACGGGCGACGAGCGGGGTGCGTTCGCGTCCGGCCTCGGCCAGCGCGTCGGCGTCCTGGGCCCGCCAGGCCTCCCGCAGCCGCCGGCCCAGATCGAGCAGCGGATCCAGCTCCCCCTCGCGCCGGGACGCCTGATTGACGGCCCACGCCACGACGGTGGGCTTGCGCAGCGCCTTGATCCGCTTGGCCAGGGCGGCGTCGCCGGCCGCCTTCGCCTCCTTGGCCAGCGCGTCGCGGGCCGAGGTGAACTCCTCGGGCACCATGCCGTAGAGCCGGTCGGCCGCCTCGTCGAAGTCCACAGACCACGTGTACCCGAGTTCCTCCTGGCGTTCCACCGTGGCGGCAACCGATATCTGGTGCTGGGCCTGGGCTGCGGGGAGGCCGCCGATCTCGTTCCGCCGTCCGACGAGGGCGAGCTGATCGCCTATGGGCCACTGCTGTCCGACGACGGCGCCGCCTGGCTGGGCACGGCGGCGCTGGTCCGGGCGCCTGATCCGGACACGGCACGCGCCGTCCTGACCCGGGACAGGTACGCCGGCATCGAGGTCCACGACTGGGAGTTCGGCGGGCGGCGGTGACGAACCGCGGCGTTCCGTCCTGGTCCGGCGCCCTGAGCTACGCCGGACCAGGAGGATCACCCGTGAGGACGTCAGCTCGGGGAAGCCGTCGCCATCACGCCCACGGCGATCCGCGCCTCCATCACACCGGGATCCTCGGTGTGGGTGAGCGTCGCGCCGAGGGAGTTCAGCAGCCTGCGCATGCGCGTGTTGTCGTACAGGAGGGTCGCGCGCACCTCGGCGAAGCCGAGGTCCCTGGCCTGGGCGAGGAGCATCCCGGCCAGCCGGCCGCCGAGCCCCCGCCCCTGCCAGCGGTCCTCCACGAGGAAGGCGATCTCGGCGATGCCGGGGTCGGCGGTGAACATCAGCGACGCGAGCGCGACGACCTGGCCGTCGTGCCCCGCGACGAGCGACTGGCCGCGGGCCCGGTCGCACAGCCGGTCGAAGACGCGCGACGGCAGGTTGGGGTTGGCGGTGAAGTAGCGGAACCTGCGCGTCTCGGGTGAGCAGCGCTCGTGCAGGTCGCGCAGCGCCTCGCGGTAGAGCGAGGTCAGCGGCTTGACCTGCACCTCCGCGCCGTCGGCGAGCCGCACCGGCCCCTCGGCCGCGGACGGCTCAGCCGGCGGCTGCGCCAGCCTCACCATCGCGGCGGCGCGGGCCGCCTCGGTCAGGGTGAACGGGAGCCCGGAGCGGCGCAGCCGGATCGACCGGCGCGGCGCCACGGGCACCACGAGCAGGGTCGGGTCGGGCAGCTCCACGGCCTCCCCCTCGTCCCGCTCGCCCTCCTCGTTCCGGGAGCGTACGGCGGTCGCGCCGTACACCCAGCGGGCGTCGTCGGCGCGCAGCAGCTCGCCCAGGATCTCCGGCAGGCGCCAGGGAGCCGAGCGCAGCCGGGCGGCGAGCAGCAGCGTACGCGTCGGCTCGTCGGTCAGTTCGTGCGCGGTGGCGGGCACGATCCGCACCCGCCTCCCGCCCGCGGCCTCCAGCGCCTCGCGTACGGCCTCCGGGGAGGCGGGGATGTCCGTGACGAACTCGTCGACCGTGCCGTCGGTGTCGGGCTGCACCGACAGGCCGAGGATGTTGCCGCCCTTGTCGGCCAGGGCGGTCGCCAGCGACGCCAGCCGCCCAGGCCGCTCGTCCACCGTCGTACGGATCCGGAAGAACCCCATCGCTACCCGCTCCCTCCATCGCGCTGGTCTTCAGGGTGCCGGAGCGCTGTTACGCGTTTGCTACACAGCAGTGAGCCGATCGTTTCCTTTCGATTGAGCACGTTACGACTACGGTTATCCGCATGCGTCTCCACGGATCTCCACGACATCCGTCGGCGAATCGCGAGATGAGCACGGATATAGCAGGATGTGCACCATGACCGCTCCCCTGTCCCCCGGTTTCGTCAACGGCGAGGTGTCCTTCTGGTACCGGTCGCTGGGGGTGCCCGCGCCCGGAGAGCCGCTCGGCGGCGACCTGCAGGCCGACGTGGCCGTGGTGGGCGCGGGCTACACCGGACTGTGGACCGCCTACTACCTGAAGAAGGCCGACCCGTCGCTGCGGGTCGTCGTGCTGGAGAAGGAGTTCGCCGGTTTCGGCGCGTCGGGACGCAACGGCGGCTGGCTGACCGGCGCGCTGGCCGGCTCACCCGAGCGGTACGCGAAGACCCACGGACGGGACGGGGCCCGGCGGCTGCAGCGCGCGATGTTCGAGGCCATCGACGAGGTCATCCGCGTCGCCCGCGAGGAGGGCATCGACGCGGACATCGTCAAGGGCGGGCTGCTCACCGTCGCCCGCGGCCCGGCGCAGGACCTGCGGCTGCGCGAGGAGCTGACGGGCCAGCGCGCCTGGGGCTGGGACGCCGGCGACGTCCGGCTGCTGACCACCGACGAGATGAACGACCGGCTGCGTGTGGCGGGCGCCACCGGGGCCACCTGGAGCCCGCACTGCGCCAGGATCCAGCCGGCCAAGCTCGTCCGCGGCCTGGCGCGGGCCGTACGGGACCTGGGCGTCGAGATCTACGAGCGGACCCCCGTCACCGAGATCGCGCCCGGCCGGGCGGTCACGCCGTACGGCACCGTGCGGGCGGACCACGTGCTGCGCTGCACCGAGGGGTTCACCGCCACCATCGCCGGTCACCACCGCGACTGGCTGCCCATGAACAGCTCCATGATCGTCACCGAGCCGCTGCCCGAGCAGGTCTGGGCGGAGATCGGCTGGCAGGGCCGCGAGCTGCTCGGCGACATGGCGCACTACTACATGTACGCCCAGCGGACGGCCGACGACCGCATCGCCTTCGGCGGGCGCGGCAGGCCCTACCTGTACGGGTCGAGGGTCGACGAGCGGGGGCACACGCACGACTGGACCGTGGACGCCCTGTGGGACCTGCTGGTCTCCTTCTTTCCCGCCGTCGCCGGGTCGCGCGTGGAGCACGCCTGGTCGGGCGTTCTCGGCGTGCCGCGCGACTGGTGCTCGGCCGTCCACGTGGACCCCGCGACCGGCCTCGGCTGGGCGGGCGGCTACACGGGCCACGGCGTGACCACCACCAACCTCGCCGGGCGCACGCTGTGCGACCTGGTGCTGCGCCGCGACAGCGACCTGACCCGGATGCCGTGGGTGGACCGGCGGGTGCGCGCCTGGGAGCCCGAGCCGCTGCGCTGGCTCGGGGTCCACTCGATGTACCGTCTCTACCGCCTGGCCGACGCCCGCGAGAGCAGGGGCATGACCAGGACGTCCGTACTGGCCAGGATCGCCGACAAGATCACCGGGCACTGAAAGGCATCACGTGAGTTCCTCCCTCCTGTTCCGCGGCGGCCGCGTCTTCGTTCCCGGCGGCTTCGCCGAGGCGGTCCTCGTCCGCGACGGCGTGATCGCCGCCGTCGGCGCCGAGTCCGACCTCGTACGGCTGTCGCCGGACGCCGAACCGGTGGACCTCGGTGGCGGCCTGCTGACGCCGGGGTTCACCGACGCCCACGTCCACCCGGTGCAGGCCGGTCTCGAGCGGGCCAAGTGCGACCTGGCCGAGGTGTACGGGCTCGACGCCTACACGGCCAAGATCGCCGACTATGCCGCGAGAAATCCGGGCAAGGAGTGGATCGACGGCGGCGGCTGGGACATGTCGGCCTTCCCCGGCGGCCTCCCCCACCGGTCCCTGATCGACTTCCTCGACCGGCCGGCGTACTTCGTGCAGCGCGATCACCACGCCGCCTGGGTCAACACGCGCGCGCTGGAGCTCGCCGGGATCACGAAGGACACCCCCGACCCCGCGGACGGCCGCATCGAGCGCGACCCTGACGGCACGCCGAGCGGCGTGCTGCACGAGGGCGCCATGGACCTCGTCGGACTGCTCACCCCGCGCCCGACCCCGGCCGACGTCGACGCCGCCCTGATGGACGCGCAGGCCCACCTGTTCTCGCTGGGCATCACCGGCTGGCAGGACGCCATCGTCGGGTCGTACGCCGGGTCGGACGACCAGTTGCCCGCCTATCTCTCCGCGGCCTCCTCGGGACGGCTGAAGGCGCGCGTGGTCGGCGCCCTGTGGTGGGACCGCACGCAGGGCGCGGAGCAGATCGCGAGCCTGGTCGAGCGGCGCACGATGGCCGAGGGCCTGGACCGGTTCCGGGCGACCTCGGTCAAGATCATGCAGGACGGCATCCCGGAGAACTTCACCGCCGCCGTCATCGAGCCCTACTGCCGCTGCGGCGGCACCGGGCTGTCGTACATCGAGCCGGCCCTGCTCGACGGCTACGTCAAGGAGCTCGACGCCCTGGGCTTCCAGGTGCACTTCCACGCCATCGGCGAACGGGCCGTGCGCGAGGCGCTCGACGCGCTGACCGGCACCGACCCCGCCAACCGGCACCACATCGCGCACGTGCAGATCATCACGCCGCAGGACGTGCCGCGCTTCGCCGAGCTCGGTGTGACGGCCAACCTGCAGGCGCTGTGGGCCACCCACCACCTGCAGATGGACGAGCTGTGCATCCCCTACCTCGGCGAGGAGCGCGCCTCCTGGCAGTACCCCTTCGCCGACCTCGTACGGCACGGCACCCGCTTCGCCGGGGGCTCGGACTGGCCGGTCTCCTCGGCCAACCCCCTGGAGGCCATGCACGTGGCGGTCAACCGCACCGAGCCGGGCGGTTCCGTCCACGCGACGTACCCCACGGCCCAGACCCCGTTCCTGCCCGAGCAGAGCCTCGACCTGCGCACGATCATGACGGCCTACACCGAGGGCTCGGCCTGGATCAACCGCTCCCCCGCCGGGGTGATCGAGGAGGGCCGCCCGGCCGACCTCGTCGTGCTCGACCGCGACCCCTTCACGCTCGACTCGAAGGACATCTGGACGACCGAGGTCGCCATGACGTTCCTCGACGGCGAGCAGGTGCACGGCTGACCGGAACGGCGCTTCAGCGGTCCCCGGCGAGGGCGGGGCGGCGCCGGGACACGGCGAACGCCACGGCGAGGCAGGCCGCGGCGAGCAGCAGCGCCGAGCCGCGGAAGCCGAGCGGACCGTCCTCTCCGACGGGGCCGCCCACCACCCAGCCGACGACCAGCGAAGGACCGGCCCACCAGGGCAGCATCCCGGCGCGAAGCAGCCCGATGGCGAAGAGCGCCAGCCCGATCAGCGAGGCGAGCATGGACAGGAGGTAGACCGGGCCCAGCGCCTCCGTGTCGCCGCTGACGAGCGACGCCACGAGCGGAGGCAGGAAGCCGAGCATGCCGACGGTCGTGAGGACGAGCGCCACCGAGCCGAGCCGGCCGTCCCGGCCGCCGTGCAGCGCGTGGATCGCCGCGGCCGACACCAGCATGCCGAGAGCGAGGGGGAACCCGTCCGCGGCGAAGACGTAGTCGGCGAGGTCGATCAGCCGGTCGTGCTGCGGCACGGAGGTGAACAGGTCGAGCAGGGCGAGCGCGGCGGCCGACGCCGCGCCCGTCAGGAGGCCGGTCTGGGCCAGCCCGTACGGCAGGCGAGCGGGTCCGGTGTGGGCCTGGGGGGCCGATGTCGTCATCGGTGTCCTCTCTCGATGCGGTGATCCGACGGTCGGCGACGACACTAGAAACCGGGTGGCCGCCGGTCGTCCGGCCGCGCGGGGAAATCCCGTCCGCCCGCCGTGTGAGCCGGAAGTCCGCCCGTGGTGGGACGACACGGCACGGACGGGGGCCTAGTCTTCGGGCGATGGACCGGCACTTCCCGTTATCCCGATGGGGTACGGCCGTCAGCGGCGATCTGCTGCTCGCGGCCGCGCTCGCGCTGGTCATGGCCGCGGCGGCCGCCCTGGACGGGCCGGCGACCCTCGGCGGCCGGGTGGGCGCGGTGGTCGCCGCGGGCGGGCTGCTGGTCCTCGCTCACCGGCGCCGCCGTCCGGCCACGGTGGTCGCCGTCGTGATCGTGGCCACCGTGACCGAGGTCGTCGCCTCCCCGCAGGCCAGCACGGCTCCGGCGTTCCTCGCCATCATGGTCGCCACGTACTCGCTCGGCGCGTACGCGTCGACCTGGCCGCTCGTCGCGGGCCTGGCGCTGGCCACCGCCGGGGTGGCGACCGCCCAGTATCTGGGGCCCTCGCAGGGGTATTCACGCGCCTCCGCCGATCTGTTCCTGGTGGCGTCGCTGGTGCTGGCTCCGGGGGTCGTCGGCGGCGTCGTGGGCGCGCGCGACCGGCTCGGGCGGCGGCTGGACGCGGGGACGGAACGGCTGCGGGCCGCGCGGCACGAGCGGATCGCGGAGGAGCTCGCACGCGAACGGCGCCGGGTCTTCGCCGCCCTGGAGGTTCTGCTCGGCGGCCTGGACGAGACCAGGCGGCACGCGGCCGTCACCGGGCTGGCGGACGTGACCGCTCTGGAACGGATCGCCCGGGACCTGCTGACCCGGATGCGTGCCCTGGTCGGGGAGCTGCGGGCGCCGAGCTCCGACGGCAGGCGTCCGGTCCGCGAGGTCGCGGAGCTGCGGACGCAGGTGCGGGAGGCGCTGGCCGCCGCGAACCTGCCCGACACGCACTGGAGCGGGCTGCGCCCCGCCGGCCGGTGGGCTCTGGCCTCCTCGGGATGGCGGGACGCGGCTCCGGCCGGCGTCGCGGCGCCACTGACATGGGCCGGGCGGCATCCCTTGAGCTGCGCCGTGATCTGCCTGGTCGTCACCCCGGCTTACACGGCGGCGACCGCGAGCCCTGATCCCTTCGACGGTCTGGTGCCCTGCGGGGTCCTCGTCGTGTCGCCGTTCATCCTCGGTGTGGCCTGCCCGATCCGCCGGGCGCTGGCCGGGCTCGCGCTCTGCCTGCTCGGCTGCGCGGCCGTCGGCCTGGCCAGTCCCGCCGCGGTGGTCACGGCGCCGGAGGCGGCCGGGGCCGTCGCGGTGATCGTGGGGTGCTGGGCGGCGGGCCGGGTGCTGCGCGGCGGCGCCGAGGCGCTGGCCGCGCGGGCGCGGGCCACCATCGCCGCCGCCGAGGAGAACCGGAGAAGGGCGGCCGCCGCGCTGGACGAACAGCGCGCCCGCGTCGCCCGGGACCTCCACGACGCCGCGGGGCACATGATGACCGTCATCGTGCTGCAGGCGGCCGCCGCGCGGCGGGTCTGGGAGACTCGCCCCGACCTGGCCGGCGAGCACGTGGCCGTGTTGCGCCGCACGCTCGCCGAGGCGCTCGGCGAGTTGCGCCCGCTCCTGCTCTCGCTTGCACTCGCCGACGTCCCCGCCACGATCGGGCTCGGCGGCCTGCCCACGCTCGCGGAAAGAGCGAGCGGCTGCGGGTTGCGGGTGGCCCTGGAAGTGGATCCGGACCCAGGCACGGGGGCGCCGCTTCCGCGTGCGGTGGACGCGGCCGCCTACCGGATCGCCCAGGAAGCGCTGACCAACGCGGCCCGGCACGCCCCCGGCGCGTTCGTGCGCGTGAGGATCACGCGCACGAAGCGGACCCTGGCGATCGAGGTGAGCAACACCCCGCCCGCCGACCGGCCGGCGCTGTCCACCTCCGGCGGGCACGGCCTGAGCGGCATGGCCGAGCGGAGCGCCGCCTGCGGCGGCACGTTCGCGGCCGGCCCCCGGCCCGGCGGCGGCTTCGGCGTTCGCGCCGTGTTCCCCCTGGAGGAAGTAACGTGATCCGCGTCCTGCTCGCCGACGACCAGCCCTTGGTGCTGACCGGGCTGCGCACCATTCTGTCGGCCGAACCCGACATCGACGTCGCCGGCCAGGCGCGGGACGGTCACGAGGCCGTCGTGCTCACCCGCGACCTGCGGCCGGACGTCGTGCTGATGGACATCCGCATGCCGGGGCTCGACGGGCTCGCCGCCGCCCGCCAGATCCTCGCCTCAATGCCCGACGTCCACGTGATCATGCTGACCACGTTCGACCTGGACGAGTACGTCTACGAGGCACTGCGCGCGGGAGCCGGCGGCTTCCTCGTCAAGGACCTTCCGGACGAGCAACTCGTGGCGGGCGTGCGCACGGTGGTCCGCGGGGACACCCTGCTCGCTCCGTCGGTCACGCGCCGGTTGATCGAGGCGTACACGCGGCGTCCTCCTGCTCAGGCCGCCCTGCCTCCGGGCGCCGACAGGCTGACACCGCGAGAGGTCGAGGTCTGGAGGCTGGTGGCCCGGGGCCTGTCGAACACCGAGATCGCCGCCGAACTGTTCGTCGGAGAGGCCACCGTGAAGACACATGTCTCCCGGATCATGGCCAAGCTGGGGGCCCGCGACCGGATCCAGGCGGTGGTGCTGGCCTACGAATGCGGCCTTTGACGCGCTCCCCCGCATGCGTCACGCGGGGTGCTCGGCGCACAGGCAGCCGACGCCCTTCTCGATCCATTCCCGGCCGGCCCACTCCGGGTGCCGCTCGATCATGACGGCCCTGACCTCTTCGACGATCGTCTGCTCGCCCACGGCCGAGTCCCGGCGCGCCCAGGTCTCGTCGCGCAGCAGTTCGAGGTAGTCGCGGACGTCGGCGAGCAGTTGCGGGCCGCCGACGTCGCCGTGGCCGGGCACCACCACCCGCGGCGACGCGTCGGCCAGCCGCCGCATCACGCTGATCCACCGGGTGCCGGACACGTCGGTGTCGTGCGGCGGGAACCACGGGAAGATGGCGAACTGCCCGGCCTCCACGAGGTCGCCGGTGAACATCACCCCGGCGTCGGGGACCGTGATCACCTGGTCGCCCCTGCTGTGCGCCCGGCCCGTGGCCCGCAGCCGCACCACCCGGCCGCCCAGGTCGAGGTCGTACGCGTCGTCGTAGACGACGTCCGGGGTGGCGATCTCGACGCCCTCCAGCTGACGCGCGACCGGTTCGCCGAGCCCCCTGAACATGTCGAGGTAGGCGGCCCCCTTCGCCGCCAGGTCCTCGGCCTGCGCCCGGTTGACCAGGAACGTCGCCTCCCCGGTGAACGCCTGCGCCCCGAACGCGTGCTCGGGGTGGAAGTGCGTCGTGGTCAGGTACAGCCTGCGACCCGCCGCGTACTCCGCCGCGAACTTGAGCACGGTCTCGGCGTTTCGCGGGCCCATTCCGGTCTCGACGACCAGCACGGAATGCGTGCCGCCGATGACACCGATGTTGGGCACCAGCTGCACCCGGCGATTGGGGATCACCACCAGGTCACGGGCGAGCTCCCGCACCTCCTCGATCCGCACGACGGGCTCGGGCAGCACGTGTTCAGACATGACGTCCACTCCTCGGAGAGCCTGACAATCGGGCCGCTCCAGTCCATTACGGGATGTTCTGCGGCGTCCAACACCGGTTGCGCACGCCCGATACCGTGCCGGTATCGTCGCCGGTGATGGACCTACGCTCGCTGCGCTACTTCGTGGCGGTCGCCGAGGAGCGTCACTTCGGGCGGGCCGCCGCACGCCTGCACATGACCCAGCCGCCGCTGAGCCGCGCCATCCGGCAACTGGAGACCGACCTCGGCGCCCTCCTGCTGCACCGGTCGCCCACCGGCGTCACGCTGACCACCGCCGGCGCCGCGCTCTACGACGAGGCACGCGCACTGCTGGAGCAGGCCGAACGGGTGCGTGCCCGGGTCGCCGCCGCGGCCGGCGCCGCCACCCTGACCATCGGCACTCTCGCGGACAGCGCCGAACAGGCCGGAGCCCGGCTCGCCGCGGCCTTCCGCCGGCGTCATCCCGCGGTCCAGGTCCGCGTCCGTGAAGCCGACTTCACCGATCCGACCACGGGCCTTCGGGCCGGCCTCGTCGACGTCGCCCTCACCAGGGAGCCGTTCGACGACACCGGGATCACCACCCGCCTGCTGCGCTCCGACCCCATGGGGGTGGTCCTGCGGGCCGACGATCCGCTCGCACGCCGCGAGATGCTGCGGCTGAGCGATCTCGCCGATCGCCCCTGGTTCCGCCTGCCCGACGGCACCGATCCCGTCTGGCGCGCCTACTGGAACGCCACCACGCCCGGCGGCGAACTCAGGGACGGCCCGGTGGTGCGCACCGTCCACGAATGCCTGCAGGCCGTCCTGTGGAACGGCACGGTCGGGCTGGCGCCGGCGGCTCACGCGCTGCCCGAGGGGCTCACGTCGGTGCCGCTGGCCGACATGCCGCCCAGCCGCCTCGTCCTCGCCTGGAACAGCGCCGACGCCAACCCGCTGATCCGCTCGTTCACCCACATCGCCACGGCCGTCTACCGCTCCGCGAGCCGGGAGCCGGCGCGTCCGTGACGGCCCTGAGGCCGCCGTCCTCGCCGGTCTTCCAGCCGCCGGCCAGGGCGATCTGGCGGCGGTTTTCATGATCTGGGAGCTTCACAGGCGCACTTGACCGACCCGATCTTGGCCGGTGATGATTTGCGTGCATCCGTCCCCCGGGGGCCACGTGAACGGGACCGAGCACGCGCCGCACGCCGGAGTCCGGCTGGTCGTCGTGGACGACGACGACATCAGCCGCGCCGGGATCACGGCCATCCTCTCGGCGGTCGAGGGCCTCGAGATCGTCGCCTCCCTCGACCATCCCGCCGCGACGGCGTGGGGCGAGCAGTGGCGTGACGTCGACGTCGTCCTGGTGGACGCCGCCGACGAGCGCAGGAACGACGACCAGTTCCCCGGCGTCTCCGTCGTCGAGTCCGTGCGCCACCACCGCGACCGGCGAGAGACCCGCGTCATCGTCTTGACCGGGCACTTCTTCGACGGCGCCGTGCGGCGCCGGGTCCGCGAGGCCGGGGCCGACTTCTTCTACCACCGCAGCGAGCTGGCCGACGCCGCCGCCCTGCGGGCCGCCGTACTGCGCCGCGCGGGCCGGCCGGTGCCCGAACCGGAGGACCCCGAGGAGGAGATCCGCCTCGGGGTCTCGCCGCACAGCCGGGTCAACGCCGCCGTCGCGCACGCGCTGGCCGAGGGCCTGCCCGACCGGCTGGCCGAGCGGGCCAACCCCCGGTCCCGCGCCTGGGAACGGCTGCGCCGGGAGTTCAACCGGCACGCCCGCCTCCAGGCGATGACATCCGACGGCCGGCTGCCCGACCGGCCGCAGGACACGCCGTCGCTGCCGCAGATCTCCCGGTTCCTGACGTGGGCGACGCGGGTGAAGACCCGGCGGCCCCCGCCCGATGGCTGAACCGCTGCCCCCGATCGGCGAGGTGGCGGCCGGCTCGATCCCGTACGGCCTGCGGCGCGTGTCCCTCAACATCCGGCTGGCCTGCCGGGTCGCCTGCGTGATGATGAGCATCACCATGGGCACGCTGCCGCCCGCCGTCGCCTGCGCCGCCGGAGCCGTGTGCTGCGCCTACGATCTGGTGGCCTTCCGCTTCTTCCGCCGGGGCGGCCGGATCCGGCTGCGCTACCGCCTGGCCCTGGACTCGGCCGACGTCGCCGCCTGGGCCCTGGCGCTCGGCCGTCCCCTGGACGCCCCCGCTCTCCTCGCCGCGCCGCTCGCCGCCGAGGCGGTGATCGAACGCGGGGCGGCCGGCGTGCTCGTGCCGCTGGTCGTGGGTGGCGTGACGTCCGTGACGTTGCGTCTGGGGGGTCGTCCCGAGTCGCTCGCGCCTTTCGTCTGGCCCGCGTTCGGCCTCGTTCAGGGGCTGCTGCTCGCCCGTTACCTGCAACGACGGGTGCACAGGCGGCTCCGCGCCGCCGCCGCCGAGCGTGAGGCCGCCCACAGCCAGGCCGTGCTCGCCGGGCGCAACAGCGTCGCCGTGGGAGCCGACACGATCGTGGACGTGCTGACTCGCACCTGGCCGCTGCTCGCCGTGCCCGGCCGGCCGGTGGGCTCCCCGCTGTCCGCCTGGCGGCGGCGCCTCGCCGAGGAGACGGCGGATCACGCCGAATACCTTCGCACGGCGTTGCTTCGCTGGGAACAGCGCCACAACGCGTCCAGCCCCGACCTCTCCCGGGACGTCGAGTTCCCGCCCGCGCCGGACGGTGGCCTCCTGCTGACGCCCCCGCAGGTGACCGCGCTCGGCGCCGCCCTGGACGCCCTGGGACCGTCCGGCCGGGTGGAGGTGGCGGTGATGCGGGCGTCTCCGCTGGGCGGGGAGCAGATCCTGCGGGTGGCCGGGCGGCGCGTGGTCCTGCCCGCCGACGGGCGGCCCTCCGTGCCGCCGCTGGATCTCGGCCCACCGATCATCGCCATCGGAGGCGCGGGCTCGCTCGCGCACTCCTGGCCGGACATGGACGGCGTGCCCCTCGCCGCGACCGTCCCCCTCGCCCTGCTCGCGTGGTGCCTGGCCTGCTGGGCGCACATTCTGGTCGCCCGGCGCGGGACCGCCGCGCACGGCGCCGTGCTCGGGGCGGCGCTCGGCTACGGCGCCCTGGACGCGGCGATCTCCACCACGCTGCTCGGCAACGTCAGCGCCGGAGGGCTCACCAGGCTGCCCTTCCTGCACTTCCTGCTCTGGACCGGCCCGCTGACGGCGATGTACCTGCGGGACATCGCCCCGCGCCGGCGCGCCGTCGCGGTCGGCTTCCTCCTCCTCGTGGTGTGCGGCTGCGCGTGGCTGCTGCCGCACGCCGTCTCCCTCGCCGACCTGTCGACCCTCGTGTGGCCGCTCGCCCTGACCGCGGGCGCGTCCGGGCTGCGCGACCTGCTCGACCACGACACCCTCGCCTTCGCGGACTCCGTCACACGCGCTCACGACGCGGCCGCCGCCGCGGGCTTCGCGACCGGCCGAAGCGACGTGCTGCGACTGGTCGAGGACGCGGTGAACGAGGCGTCCGAGCGCGTCAGGGCGCACCGCCACCTGCTCGATCCCGACTTCGTCCCCGAGATCGAACGCCGCCTCGCCCTCGTCCGGGGTCGTCTGGCGACCTTGCGTGAGTGACATGTCCGCCACTCAGCTCAGCGGGCTCCGCCTGCGCCGAGCTCACACTCGCCGATTGTCCACGGCACAACCGATGCGGAGAAAAGCGTCAGGGCCCTTCCCCGCCGGCAGCGGGGAAGGGCCCTGACCGAGAAGCCCTCAGTAGATCGGGCGGGAGGAGGAGCGCAGCCGCTCCAGCGCCTCGGCGAGGATCTGCGCGCCGTCCTTGTCGCTGCGGCGCTCCTTCACGTACGCGAGGTGCGTCTTGTACGGCTCGTTCTTCGGCGGAGCAGGCGGGTTCGACTGGTCCTGCCCGGCCGGCAGTCCGCACCGCGGGCAGTCCCAGAACTCGGGGACGGCCGCGTCACTGGCGAAGCTCGGGCGCGTCTCGTGCATGTTCGCGCACCAGAACGAGACCCGCACACGGGGGGCGGCCTCGCCGCGTTCGGCCTCTCCCATGGGGCCGGCGCCGACTCGGCTGCCACGGATCGCGTTGCCACTACCCACCGATGAACTCCTTGCTCGATCGCCCCGCGGACGGGGGGAGGTGAATCTCTGTCACGCGTGGCCGGAGGCCGTCCGCTACGGCTTGAGCAGCAGGCCCAGCGCGATGATGCAGACGAACCAGACGATGCCGGTGATGATGGTGAGACGGTCCAGGTTACGCTCCACCACCGACGAACCGCCGAAGGAGGACGAGAACCCGCCTCCGAACAGGTCGGACAGGCCGCCGCCCTTGCCCTTGTGGAGCAGGACGAGCAGCACCATCAGAGCGCTCGACAGGATGAGGGCGATGGAGATTCCGATTGTCACCGTAGACCTGTTCCTATGTCCGGGCGTGCACGACGCGTTGTGCACGATGCCATCGGCGTGACGATTCAATTGTGTTCTTTGAGGGTACGACCTGATGTCAAGTCGCACCCCCCAAACGGCTCAGCTAGCCGGCGGTCTCGCCAAATCGGCAGATCTTGGCGAATTCTCCCGCGTCGAGGCTGGCCCCTCCCACGAGGGCGCCGTCGATGTCGGCCTCCGCCATGATGCCGGCGACGTTGTCCGACTTCACCGAGCCACCGTAAAGGATACGGACAACAGAGGCCACATCGTCACCGTAAAGCTCGGCGAGTCGCGTCCTGATGGCGCCGCACACCTCCTGGGCGTCCTTCGGCGTGGCGACCTCGCCGGTGCCGATCGCCCAGACCGGCTCGTACGCGATCACAATGGACTTCGCCTGCTCGGCGGGCACGCCCTCCAGCGCACCGTCGAGCTGCGCCAGCGTGTGCTCGACGTGGCGGCCCTCCTGGCGCACCGGCAGCCCCTCGCCCACGCACAGGATGGGCGTCAGCGAGTGCCGGTAGGCGGCCTTGACCTTGGCGTTGCACAGCGCCTCGTCCTCGCCGTGGTACTGCCGCCGCTCCGAGTGCCCCACCAGCACGTACGTGCAGCCGAGCTTGCTCAGCATGGCGCCGGAGATCTCCCCGGTGTAGGCCCCGGAGTCCTGCGCCGACAGGTCCTGGGCGCCGTAGGCGATGCGGAGCTTGTCGGCGTCCACGAGCGTCTGCACGCTGCGCAGGTCGGTGAACGGCGGGATGACCGCGACGTCCGCCTTGTCGTAGTCGCGGTCGGTCAGCGTGAACGCCAGCTTCTGCACCAGGTTGATGGCCTCGAGGTGGTTGAGGTTCATCTTCCAGTTGCCGGCGAACAGCGGCTTGCGAGCCATCTACTCCTCCAGCGCCGCGAGTCCGGGCAGCGTCTTGCCTTCGAGGTACTCGAGGCTCGCGCCGCCACCGGTGGAAATGTGCGAGAAGCCGTCCTCGGGCAGACCGAGCTTGCGCACGGCCGCCGCCGAGTCGCCGCCGCCGACCACGGTGAACGCCTTGGAGCTCACCAGCGCCTCGGCCACCGCGCGGGTGCCGCCGGAGAACGCGTCGAACTCGAACACGCCCATCGGGCCGTTCCAGAACACGGTCTGGGCGTCGGCCAGCTTCGAGGCGAACAGCTCCCGGGTGCGGGGGCCGATGTCCAGGCCCTCACGGTCGGCCGGGATCGCGGTGGCGTCCACGACCTCGTACGGCGCGTCGGCGCCGAACTCCGTGGCGGCCAGCACGTCCACCGGCAGCACCAGCTCGACCCCGCGGGAGGCCGCCTCCTCGAGGAAGCCCTTGACCTGGTCGATCTGGTCCTCCTGCAGCAGCGACTTGCCCACCTCGTGGCCCTGGGACTTCAGGAACGTGTAGGCCATGCCGCCGCCGATGAGCAGGCGGTCCACCTTGGAGAGCAGGTTCGCGATCACGCCGAGCTTGTCGGAGACCTTCGCGCCGCCCAGCACGACGACGTACGGCCTGGCCGGGTCCTCGGTCAGCTTGCGCAGCACCTCGACCTCGGCGAGGACCAGGTCGCCCGCCGCGTGCGGCAGCCGCTTGGGCAGGTCGTAGACGCTGGCGTGCTTGCGGTGCACCGCGCCGAAGCCGTCGCCGACGTAGAGCTCGGCGAGGGCGGCCAGCTTGTCGGCGAACTCGCCCCTGACCGCGTCGTCCTTGGACTCCTCGCCCGGCTCGAAGCGCAGGTTCTCCAGGAGGGCGACCTGCCCGTCCTGCAGGCCCGCCACCGCGCTCTGCGCGGACTCGCCGACCACATCCGTGGCGAACGCCACGTTCTCGCCGAGCAGCTCGGCCAGCCGCCGGGAGACCGGGGCGAGCGAGTACTTCGGCGTGACGGAGCCCTTGGGCCGGCCGAGGTGGGCCGCGACGACGACCTTCGCACCGCGCTCGATCAGCTTCTTGATCGTCGGCACCGACGCCCGGATGCGACCGTCGTCGGTGATCGTCTCCCCGTCGAGGGGGACGTTGAGGTCGGCACGCACGAACACGCGCCGGCCCTTCACGTCGAGCTCGTCGATTCCGATCATCAGAGGGAGGCGCCCACGTACTCGATGAGGTCCACGAGGCGGTTGGAGTAGCCCCACTCGTTGTCGTACCAGCCGACGACCTTGACCTGGTTGCCGATGACCTTGGTGAGGCCGGCGTCGAAGATGCAGGACGACGGGTCGGTGACGATGTCGCTGGAGACGATCTCGTCCTCGGTGTAGCTGAGGTAGCCCTTGAGCGCGCCCTCCGCGGCGGCCTTCAGCGCGGCGTTGACCTCCTCGACGGTGGTCTCGCGGCCGACCTCGACCGTGAGGTCGGTGGCCGAACCCGTCGGGATCGGCACGCGCAGCGCGTAGCCGTCGAGCTTGCCCTTCAGCTCCGGCAGGACCAGGCCGATGGCCTTGGCGGCGCCGGTGGAGGTCGGGACGATGTTCAGCGCGGCGGCGCGGGCGCGGCGCAGGTCCTTGTGCGGGCCGTCCTGCAGGTTCTGGTCCTGCGTGTAGGCGTGGATGGTGGTCATCAGGCCCTTCTCGATACCGAAGGTGTCGTTGATGACCTTGGCCATCGGGGCCAGGCAGTTGGTGGTGCAGGAGGCGTTGGAGATGATCGTGTGAGCGGCCGGGTCGTACTTCTCGTGGTTCACGCCCATGACGATCGTCACGTCTTCGTTCTTCGCCGGAGCGGAGATGATGACCTTCTTCGCGCCGTTGTCGGCGTGCACCTTGGCCTTGGTGGCGTCGGTGAACAGACCGGTCGACTCGACGACGACGTCCACGCCGAGGTCGCCCCAGGGCAGCTTGGCAGGGTCGCGCTCGGCGAACGCCTTGATCGCCTTGCCGTCAACGGTGATCTCGTCCGCCGAGGCCTTGACCTCGTACGGCAGGCGGCCCAGGATGCTGTCGTACTTCAGCAGGTGGGCCAGCGTGGCGTTGTCGGTGAGGTCGTTGACGGCCACGACCTCGATGTCCTTGCCGCTGGCCGCCACAGCGCGCCAGAAGTTGCGGCCGATACGGCCGAAGCCGTTGACGCCTACGCGGATGCTCACGGATCCGATCTCCTCGTACGTCGTGCGCCGGGGTACCGGCGCCAGGGCTGTGTTAAACCTCAATGACAGACCTTATCGGACCCAAATTGGTGTAGACCACCGGGCCGTGCTTTGACGGCGTGTCAGGCCGGACGAGCCGGTGAGCGGGCCCTTCCCCTGCGACGGCGACCCCGCCGCACCCCTTCCGCCCGGCACTCGCCCGGGCACCCGCGGACGCGCCGCCGGGCGGCCCAGAGCGCATGCGCAGGCCGTCCCGGCGCCCGGCGGGAACGCGATCCATCGGGACGGCGTCGCTACTGCGCGAGCATGTCCGCGGTGAGGTTGGCCTCGGTGTTGGCGATGCCGAGGTCCTGGGCGCGCTTGTCGGCCATGGCGAGCAGGCGCCGGATGCGCCCCGCGATGGCGTCCTTGGTCAGCGGCGGGTCGGCGATCTGGCCGAGCTCCTCCAGGGACGCCTGCTTGTGCTCCACCCGCAGCCGGCCGGCGATCACCAGGTGCTCGGGGGCCTCGTCGCCGAGGATCTCCAGCGCCCGCTGCACCCTCGCGCCGGCGGCGACGGCCGCCCTGGCCGACCTGCGCAGGTTGGCGTCGTCGAAGTTGGCCAGGCGGTTGGCCGTGGCCCGCACCTCGCGGCGCATCCGCCGCTCCTCCCAGGCCAGCACGCTGTCGTGGGCGCCGAGCCGGGTCAGCAGCGCGCTGATCGCGTCGCCGTCGCGCACGACCACGCGGTCGACGCCGCGCACCTCACGGGCCTTGGCGTGGATCTTGAGCCGCCGGGCCGAGCCGACCAGGGCCAGCGCCGCCTCCGGCCCGGGACACGTCACCTCCAGCGACATCGACCGGCCGGGCTCGGTCAGCGAGCCGTGCGCGAGGAACGCGCCCCGCCAGGCCGCCTCGGCGTCGCAGGTGGCCCCGGAGACGACCTGCCGGGGCAGCCCCCGCACCGGACGCCCGTGGTTGTCGATCAGGCCGGTCTGCCGGGCCAGCGCCTCGCCGTCCTTGTAGACGCGCACGACGTAGCGCGACCCCTTGCGCAGCCCCGCGGGGGCCAGCACCAGCACCTCTGCCTTGTGGCCGAAGACCTCGCCGATGTCCTTGATCAGCCTGCGGGCGGTGGCGTTGGTGTCGAGCTCGGCCTCGATCACGATGCGCCCGCCCACCAGGTGCAGCCCGCTGGCGAACCGCAGCAGCGTCGAGACCTCCGCCTTGCGGCAGCAGGGCTTGAGCACCGGAAGGCGGCTCAGCTCGTCTTTCACCACACCCGTCATGGCCATCAGCTCGTGTCCTCCCCCAGACAGACTCTGCCCGTCAGTCTCTCGCACCTGGCGAGCACGCAATCACCGCTTCTCACGGAAAATCTCATCCAGGACAGCGGCAAGACGTGGTCCGTCGTGGCGTGCAGATCCGTCAGAGGCGGCCACATCGGCCAAAACGACCCGCCCGCCCATCGACCCGGCCGCCTTCTCCAGCGCCCTCGGGTCGGCCACCACACCGCCGTCGGCGACCACCGCGTCGACGACCAGTTCGGGGGCGTGCTCTCTGAGCACCTCCAGGTGCCGTTCCGGCGAGAAGCCGTCGGTCTCCCCCGCCTGCGGCGCGAGGTTGAGGATCACCAGCCGCCTGGCACTCGTCCCGTGCAGCGCCCCGGCGAGCTCGGGCACCTTCAGGTGCGGCAGCACGCTGGTGAACCAGGAGCCCGGCCCGAACACCACCCAGTCGGCCGCCTCGATCGCCTCGATCGCCTGGGGGCAGGCGGGCGGGTCGGACGGCACCAGCGAGATCGAGCGCACCCGCCCGGGCGTCAGCGCGCAGGCGACCTGCCCGCGCACCGTCGTGATCGTCCCGTCCAGCTCGACCTCCGCCTGGATGTCGAGCGGCACGGAGGCCATGGGCAGCACGCGGCCGTGGGCGCCGAGCAGCCGGCCCACCCATTCCAGGCCCACGACGGGGTCGTTCAGCAGCTCCCAGAGCGCGACGATGAGGAGGTTGCCGACGGCGTGGCCGTGCAGCTCTCCCTCGCTTCTGAACCGGTGCTGGACGACCTCGCTCCAGGTCTGGCCCCACTCGTCGTCGCCGCACAGGGCAGCGAGCGCCATCCGCAGGTCACCGGGCGGCAGAACCCCCAGCTCGCGCCTGAGGCGCCCGCTGGAGCCGCCGTCGTCGGCGACCGTCACCACGGCCGTCAGGTCGTCCGTGACGGTCCTGAGGGCCGACAGGGAGGCGTACAGGCCGTGGCCGCCGCCGAGCGCGACGACTTTGGGGCCGCTCGCGGCGGCGGAGTGCGGGGGAAGCATCGGTCTGCCGGGGGTGGGGGACTCTCGGGAATGATCGGGGACGGAGGGGTCCGCGGGTTCTTCCGGGGCGGGGTCCTTCATCGTCCTCCTCGCCTCGCCACGAGCACCGCTCTGCGGAGCCGTGGCGCTCACGTCGTGCTGATCGACCCGGCTCCGGCGCCTGCCGGGGCTCGCCGTACGGGGTTCCGCCCGCGGGCCCGCCGGCGGCCCGGGCGGGTGCCGTCACTCCCGGCCTGTGTCCCGGTGGCTGACCTGGACGTCCATGCCGCGCTCGCGCAGGCGGGCGCCGAGCTGCTCGGCCATGGCGACGCTGCGGTGCTTGCCTCCGGTGCAGCCCACGGCGAGGGTGGCGTAGCCCTTGCCCTCGCGCGTGTATCCGGCGGCCACGACGCCGAAGACCTCCTCGTAGCCGTCGAGGAACTCCTTGGCCCCGGGCTGGCTGAGCACGTAGTCGCGCACCGGGGCGTCGAGCCCGTTCATGGGCCGCAGTTCCGGCACCCAGTGGGGGTTGGGCAGGAACCGGCAGTCCACGACGAGGTCGGCGTCGACCGGCAGGCCGTACTTGTAGCCGAAGGACACCACGTTCACCTTCAGCCCCGGGCGGTCCTCACCGCCGAAGAACGACACGATCTTCTTGCGGAGCTCGTGAACGTTCAGCAGGGACGTGTCGATGACGAGGTCGGCGTTGGCGCGGACCTCCCGCAGGATGCCCCGCTCGCGGTCGATCCCGTCGACGAGCCGCCCGTCGCCCTGGAGGGGGTGGGGACGCCGGACGTTCTCGAACCTGCGGACCAGCTCCTCGTCGCTGGCCTCCAGGAACACCACCCGGACGCCGACGCCGCGCCCGTCGAGCTCCTCGATCGCCGCGTTCAGGTCGGTGGTGAAGGCGAGGCTGCGCACGTCGACCACGGCCGCGACGCGGTCGGTCGCCATGTTCACCCGGCCCGCCTCCTCGGCGAGCGACGACAGCAGCCCCGGCGGCAGGTTGTCGATCACGAACCAGCCGAGGTCCTCCAGAGCCTTCGCGGCGGTGCTGCGCCCCGCCCCCGACATTCCGGTGATCACCACGAATGCCGGCTCAGTCGTGCTCATCGCCCGCTCACCGCCTCGCCGCCCATGTCAGCTCGCATAACGTCAGCCCCCGTACGCCGTCCACGCCGGGATGCCCGCCCGCCGGGGACCGGGCCCGCCTCCCGCGGGAGGAACCTTCTGGTGCCGGAGCATGACACCTCTTCACCTGATCGCGCCACCGCCACGCCGGGCGACTCCGACGGCGCCCTGCCTGCTGCCCTGCCTGCCGCCCTGGCCGGGACGGGACATACCGAGGTGCTCGCGCGAACACCTCACGACCCCTGCCCCGCCGGGGACGGGCTCTCACCGCGCAGCGCCGCGACGATCGCCTCGGCGGTCGCACGGCCGATGCCGGGGACCTCGCGGATCTCCTCCGCGCTCGCCTCCCGCAGCCGCTTCACCGAGCCGAAGTGCCGCAGCAGGGCCTGACGGCGTGCCGGGCCCAGGCCCGGCACGTGGTCGAGCGCGCTCTCCTTGAGCGATTTCGACCTCTTCGTCCGATGGTAGGTGATGGCGAACCTGTGCGCTTCGTCACGGACGCGCTGTAACAGGTAGAGGCCCTCGCTGCTGCGCGGCAGGATCACCGGCTGGTCGTCGCCGGGCAGCCAGACCTCCTCCAGCCGCTTGGCCAGCCCGCACACCGCGATGTCGTCGATCCCGAGCTCGTCCAGGGCGCGCTGGGCGGCCGCCGCCTGCGCCGGGCCGCCGTCCACCACCACGAGGTTGGGCGGGTAGGCGAACTTGCGGGGGCGGCCCGTCTCCGGGTCGATCGGCGTCCCCGCGCCGTGCCTGGCGGCGTCGTACTCGGCTCCGTCGTGCCCTGCCCCGTCGCGCCCTGCCGCGTCGTACTCGGCCCCGTCGCGCCCTGCCGCCTCGTCCGTCTCCGCGTCCAGCTCGCCCGTCGCCGCCCGCTCCTCCAGGTAGCGCTTGAACCGCCGGCAGATGACCTCGTAGATCGAGGCGACGTCGCCTTCCGCGGTCCTGATGGAGAAGCGGCGGTATTCGCTCTTGCGGGCGAGGCCGTCCTCGAAGACCACCATCGAGGCCACGACGTTCTCGCCCTGGATGTGCGAGATGTCGTAACACTCGATGCGCAGCGGTGCCTGGTCCAGGTCGAGGGCGTCCGCGATCTCCTGCAGGGCCCGGCTGCGCGTGGTCAGGTCGCTCGCTCGGCGCAGCTTGTGCTGGGCGAGCGACTCCTTGGCGTTGCGCTCCACGGTCTCCATGAGGCTCTTCTTGTCGCCGCGCTGGGGAACGCGCACGTCGACGCGGGAACCCCGCTGCTCGCTCAGCAGCTCGATCAGCGCGGCCTCGTCCGGGGGCCGCGCCGGCACGAGGATCTCGCGGGGGATCGTCGCCTCGCCGTACATCTGGAGCAGGAACTGCTCCACCAGCTCTCCGGGAGTGGCCTCCTCGACCTTGTCGACCACCCAGCCGCGCTGCCCGCGGATCCGGCCGCCGCGCACGTAGAAGACCTGGACCGCCGCCTCGAGCGGGTCCTCGGCGAGTGCGATCACATCGCAGTCGGTGTCGTCGCCGAGCACGACCGTCTGCTTCTCGAGGGCCCGTTGCAGCGCCTGGATGTCGTCGCGCAGCCGCGCGGCCCGCTCGTACTCCTCCACGGCCGCGGCCTCGCGCATCTCGCGCTCCAGCCGTTTCATGAAGCGGCCGGTGTTGCCGGCCATGAAGTCGCAGAAATCCTCGGCGAGGGCGCGATGCTCCTCGGGGGTGACCCTGCCGACGCAGGGCGCGGAGCACTTGTCGATGTAACCCAGCAGGCAGGGCCGCCCGATCTGGCCCGCCCGTTTGAAGACCCCCGCCGAGCACGTCCGCACGGGGAAGACGCGCAGCAGCAGGTCGACGGTCTCCCGGATGGCCCAGGCGTGCGAGTAGGGGCCGAAGTAGCGGGTGCCCTTCCGCTTGGCCCCGCGCATCACCTGCACCCGGGGGAAGTCCTCCCCCATCGTCACGGCCAGGTACGGGTAGGACTTGTCGTCGCGGTACTTGACGTTGAACCGGGGGTCGAACTCCTTGATCCAGGAGTATTCGAGCTGGAGCGCCTCGACCTCGGTGCCGACCACCGTCCAGTCCACGGACGCCGCGGTCGTCAGCATGGTCTGCGTCCGCGGGTGCAGGCCGGCGAAGTCCGCGAAGTACGAGTTGAGCCGCTGCCGCAGGCTCTTCGCCTTGCCCACGTAGATCACCCGGCCGCCCGGGTCGCGGAAGCGATAGACGCCTGGCGACTCAGGAATCGATCCGGGCGCCGGTCGATAAGTTGCCGGATCCGCCACACCCAAAGACTACTGGCCCCCGCCGACATTCCCGTCGTCCTCGCGGATGGTCGGACGACGAAGCAGCCTTTACAGCGTAGATCAAATATTCTTCCACGCCGACGGGTGGTGCGCTCGACGGATCAGGATGACTGGACCTCGTCGAAGAGGGCGAGGGCTTCGGTGGGGTCCGCGCTCACGAGCCGTTCCAGACCGGCCATCGTGAACTCCGCCCACTTGCCGGCCCGTGCCCACATCTGCTCCTCGAAGGCGCGGACGGCCTCGTCCAGATCGCCGGGGCCGGGGGCGGCGGCGACGGACTCGGCGAGTTCGGCGCCTTCCAGCATCGCGAGGTTCGCGCCCACCCCCAAGGGGGGCATCAGGTGGGCGGCGTCGCCCAGCAGCGTCACCTCGGGAACGTGGGTCCAGGTGTGGGGCGCGGGCAGGACGTAGAGGGGGCGGTGGACGAACGCGGTGCCGCGGCGGAGGAGGTCGAGGACGGGAGCGGCCCAGCCGTCGAACAGAGCCAGCAGGCTTGATCGCACGGCCTCGACGTCGGCCCAATCCAGGCCTGGGCTCCGGCCCGCGTCCAGGGTTGCGTCAAGGCCCGCGCGCCCGTTCAGGCCCAGATGCCGGTCCAGGTTCGTGTGCCAGTCCAGCGGCGCGCGGAACTGCGCGTACACCTTGACGTGGCCTCCGCTGTTGCGCTGGGCGACGAGGGCGCGGTTCACGCCGTGCACAGCCACGGAACCGTCGCCGATCAGCCGGGCGAGGTCGGGGTGGCGGGTGTCGACGTCGTCCAGGGAGGTCTCGACCACGGTGACGCCGGTGTAGTGCGGCGTCGCGGACGAGACCGCCGGGCGGACCCGGGACCAGGCGCCGTCCGCGCCGACGACGAGGTCGAACGTCTCCTGCCGCCCGTCCGCGAAGCGGACCAGCACGCCGTCCCGGGTCCCCGGCACCACCTCCGTCACACTCCGGCCCCACTGAACGTCCAGGGGGCCGAGCAGCAGATCACGGAGTTGCCCGCGGTCGATCTCGGGATTGGCCCGGTCGTCCGGACGGGGCCGCCAGTCGCGGAGGACGGTCCCGTCCGGGTCCAGGATGCGCATGGCCTGCCCCTCGGGGCGGGACAGCGCCTGGAACTCCGCCAGCAGCCCCGCCTTGTCCAGCGCGAGCTGGCCCAGCTTCTCGTGCAGGTCCAGCGTGCCGCCCGGGGGACGGGCGTCGGGGGCGGGATCGCGTTCGAGGACGGTGACGGGGTGATCGTGACGGTGCAGGACGCGGGCGAAGGTAAGGCCGGCGGGGCCGGCTCCGATCACCGCGATACGTTGTCTCATATCGATACACTGTATTGCCTTGAGACGCTGTATGACAACCGGTACGATGCCTGCATGACTGTGTGGGACCGGCCGGAGCCGCCGGCTCGCCCCGCGCCGCTCGACCGGGAACGAATCGTCGCCGCCGCCGTCGCGCTGGCCGACGAGGGCGGGCTGGAGGCGGTGTCGTTGCGCAAGGTCGCCGCCCGGCTGGACGTCGGCCCGATGCGGCTGTACGGGTACATCTCCACCAAGGAGGAGCTGTTCGACCTCATGGTGGACGAGGTTTACGCCGAGATCCTCCCCGAGGAGAAGCCCGGCGACTGGCGGGAGATGCTGCGCAGCCTCGCCCACCGCACCAGGCAGGCCACCCTCCGTCACGAATGGCTGGCCGACCTGCTCGGCGGCCGTCCGGCCCTGGGCCCGAACGCCCTCGCCGTGACCGAGGCCACGCTGGCCGCCTTCGACGGCCTCGCCGACCTCGAGACCGTCATGCGCGCTGTGGAGACCGTCAGCGCCTACTTCACCGGCGCGATCAGGCGCGAGATCGCGAACCTGCGGGCCGAGCGCGCCACGGGCCTGTCCGACCGCGACTGGCAGCGCGCCTCAGGACCGTACGTGAGGAGGATGCTGGCCACGGGCCGCTTCCCGGCGCTGGCGAGGTTCGTGCACGACGGCACGGAGGTGGATGCCGAGGTGTCCTTCGCGACCGGCCTGGACTGGGTCCTCGACGCCGTGGGCGCCAAACTCGCCCGGCCGCCGGCGTGACGCGCAGGATTTCCGGGTGACATCCGTGGCGCCGCGGTGCCGAGGCGAGGTCTCATGGCGCCTTCAGGCGACGGAGGGCTCGCCCGCCTGCCGCCACCGGGCGCCGGGCCTGCCCGAACAGCAGGCCCGGCAGCTCCCCGTCAGGCGAGGGTGATGCTGTCGCCGCTCACCGTGATCTTCTTCTCGGCGAGCGGCTTGGTCGCCGGGCCGTTGGTCACGGAGCCGTCCTTGGCGCTGAACTTGCTGCCGTGGCACGGGCAGACGATCTCGTTGTTCGAGACCCTCGCGACGGGGCAGCCCTGGTGGGTGCACTTCGCGCTGAACGCCTTGAACTGCCCGGCCTCAGGCTGGGTGACGACGACGTCCTGGTCCTTGAAGACCTTGCCGCCGCCCTGGGGGATGTCGGAGGTCTTCGCGAGCTCGCCCCCGCCCTGTGCGGCCTGAGACTGGTCGCTCTGGGACCCGTCCTGGTCCGCCGACGCCGTCGTGGCGTCCCCGTCGGAGGCGCCGCACGCGCTCAGCGCCACGGCCAGTCCGGCGCCTCCGGCACCGAAGATCACGGCCCGGCGTGTGGTATCCGTCATGCTCATCCTTCCCTGATGCGGCGGCCCGGGACGTCCACGGCCCCGGGTCCTTCCCCTGCGCGACGCGTCACCCTGTGTGTCCTCAGGTACGGCCATCACCCCGTGGCCGGTTCAGAGTGACGCGGTCGGAAGGAGAACAGTAGGGAGAAATCATGAGACGAACACTCATACGCCCAAGATCTTGCGGAGGAACGCGCCGGTGTGGCTCTCCTCGACCCGGGCGACGTCCTCGGGCGTGCCGGCGGCGATGACTTTGCCACCACCGGACCCGCCCTCGGGCCCCATGTCGACGATCCAGTCGGCGGTCTTGATGACGTCGAGGTTGTGCTCGATCACGATCACCGTGTTGCCGGCGTCCACGAGCCGGTTGAGCACGCCGAGAAGCCGCCTGATGTCCTCGAAGTGCAGGCCGGTGGTGGGCTCGTCCAGCACGTACACCGTGCGGCCGGTCGAGCGCCGCTGCAGCTCGGAGGCGAGCTTCACCCGCTGCGCCTCGCCGCCGGACAGCGTGGTCGCGGGCTGGCCCAGCCGTACGTAACCGAGACCGACGTCGTTGAGGGTCTGCAGGTGACGGCGGATGGCGGGGATCGCCTCGAAGAACTCCAGCGCCTCCTCGATCGGCATGTCGAGGACCTCGGAGATCGTCTTGCCCTTGTAGTGGACCTCCAGCGTCTCCCGGTTGTACCGGGCGCCGTGGCAGACCTCGCAGGGGACGTAGACGTCCGGCAGGAAGTTCATCTCGATCTTGATGGTGCCGTCGCCGGAGCACGCCTCGCAGCGCCCGCCCTTGACGTTGAAGCTGAACCGGCCCTGCAGGTAACCGCGGACCTTCGCCTCGGTCGTCGCCGCGAACAGCTTGCGCACGTGGTCGAAGACGCCCGTGTACGTCGCCGGGTTGGACCTCGGCGTACGGCCGATCGGCGACTGGTCGACGTGGACGACCTTGTCCACCAGGTCGGTGCCGACGACTCGGGAGTGCCGTCCGGGCACGGTCTTCGCGCCGTTCAGCTCCTTGGCCAGCGCGGCGTAGAGGATGTCGTTGACCAGCGTCGACTTGCCGGAGCCCGAGACGCCGGTGACCGCCGTGAAGACGCCGAGCGGGAACTCGACGTCCACCCCCTTCAGGTTGTGCTCACGGGCGCCCTTCACCACGAGCTGCCGCTTCTTGTCTCGCGGGCGCCGGATCTCCGGCGCGGTGATCGCCTTGCGGCCCGACAGGTACGCCCCGGTCAGCGACTCCTCGCTGGCGAGCAGGTCCTGCACGGTGCCGGACACGACGACCTGGCCGCCGTGCTCGCCCGCGCCGGGGCCGATGTCGACCACCCAGTCGGCGGCGGCGATCGTGTCCTCGTCGTGCTCGACGACGATCAGCGTGTTGCCCATGTCGCGCAGCCGGATCAGCGTCTCCAGCAGGCGCTGGTTGTCCCGCTGGTGCAGGCCGATGGACGGCTCGTCCAGCACGTACAGCACGCCGACCAGGCCGGAGCCGATCTGGGTCGCCAGCCGGATCCGCTGCGCCTCGCCGCCCGCAAGCGTGCCGGCGGCGCGGTCGAGCGTGAGGTAGTCGAGGCCGACGTCGAGCAGGAAGCCCAGCCGGGCGTTGATCTCCTTGACCACCCGCTCCGCGATGTGCATGTCCCGCTCGGACAGCCGCAGGCCGGACAGGAACTTGGCGCAGTCGGCGATCGACATGCCCGAGACCTCGGCGATCGAGGCCTCTCCGACGGTCACGGCCAGCGAGACCGGCTTGAGGCGGCGGCCCTTGCAGGCCGGGCACGGCACCTCGCGCATGAAGCCCTCGAACCGCTCCCGGCTGGCGTCGCTCTCCGACTCGGCGTGCCGGCGCTGGACCCAGGGGATCACACCCTCGAACTCGGTGTAGTAGGACCGCTGCCTGCCGTACCGGTTGCTGTAGCGGATGTGGACCTGCTCGTCGTGGCCGTGCAGGATCGCCTTCTGCGCCTTCTTGGGCAGCCGCTCCCATGGGGTGTCGAGGTCGAAGCCGAGCGCGTTGCCCAGCGCCTCGAGCAGCCGCACGAAGTAGTCGCTGGTGTGGCCGTTCGCCCACGGGCTGACCGCGCCGTCGCCGAGCGTGCGCTCGGGGTCGGGCACGAGGAGCTCGGGGTCGACCTCCATGCGGGTGCCGAGGCCGGTGCACTCGGGGCAGGCGCCGAAGGGCGAGTTGAACGAGAACGACCGGGGCTCCAGCTCCTCGAACGACAGGTCGTCGTAGGGGCAGTAGAGGTGCTCGGAGTAAAAGCGCTCGCGGTTGGGGTCGTCGTCGGGAAGGTCGACGAAGTCGAGCGTGATCGTGCCGCCGGACAGCTGCAGCGCGGTCTCCACGGAGTCGGTGAGCCTGCGCCGCGCGCTCTCCTTGACCGACAGCCGGTCGACGATCACCTCGATGTCGTGCTTCTCGTACTTCTTGAGGGTGGGCGGCTCCTCCAGCCGCACGATCGTGCCGTCCACGCGGGCACGGGCGTAGCCCTTGGTCTGCAGCTCGCGGAACAGCTCGGCGTACTCGCCCTTGCGGCCGCGGATGATCGGGGCGAGCACCTGGAAGCGGGTGCCCTCCTCCAGCTCGAGCACACGGTCGACGATCTGCTGCGGCGTCTGGCGGGCGATGGGGCGTGCGCACTGCGGGCAGTGCGGCTTGCCGATGCGCGCCCAGAGCAGACGCAGGTAGTCGTAGACCTCGGTGATCGTGCCGACGGTCGAGCGGGGGTTGCGGCTGGTGGACTTCTGGTCGATGGAGACGGCCGGGGAAAGGCCCTCGATGAAGTCCACGTCGGGCTTGTCCATCTGACCCAGGAACTGCCGGGCGTACGCGGACAGGGACTCCACGTACCGCCGCTGGCCCTCGGCGAAGATCGTGTCGAAGGCCAGGCTGGACTTGCCGGAGCCCGAGAGCCCGGTGAAGACGATCAGAGCGTCTCGCGGAAGGTCGAGCGAGACGTCCTTCAGGTTGTGTTCGCGTGCGCCACGCACGATCAGGCGGTCAGCCACGGTGGTCCCGATAGGTCGATGAGGTGAATGGAGGTGCACGGGCAGGCTATCCAGAGCCACCGACAATTTCGGGGGGCGTCGTCCGGCGGCCGGAAGGGGCGGCCCCGCGTGCTGTCGTGGGACACGCTCCGTGAACCAGGGTATGAGCTTCGTCAAACCTGTGCCCGGCATCCGCGCGAAACCCCTGCTCATAAAACCGCCTGGGGCGCCCTCCTCTTCCCGCGCGGTCACGGAGACGGCGGCCGGAGGCTTCAGGGTCCATGATTCTTTCCATGTCCGTTATCGACGAGATCGAGCGGGAGCTGGCCGAGGCGACCGAGCGCCTGCTGGCGACCGCCGCCCGCCTCACCGATGAGGATCTCCGCGCGCCGTCCCTGCTGCCCGGGTGGACGAGGGGACACGTGCTCACGCACGTCGCCCGCAACGCCGACAGCTACGTCAACCTGCTGGCCTGGGCGCGCACGGGGATTCGCACCCCGCAGTACGCGTCGGCGCAGGCCCGCGAGGCCGGCATCGAGGCGGGCGCCGGCCGCCCGGCCGGTGAGCAGCTCGCCGACCTGCGCGACAGTGCGGAGCGGTTCGCGACGGCGGTCAGAGGGATGCCCGCAGAGGCGTGGACCGCGTCGGTCTCGGGGATGAACCCGCCCGAGCACCCCGCCTGGTACGTCCCGATCCGCCGGCTCAGAGAGGTCGAGGTGCACCACGCCGACCTCGGGGCAGGCTACGGATGGGCCGACTGGCCCGAGACGTACGTGAGACGAGAGCTGTACGACACGATGCTCTGGCTCGGCGACGAGAGCCCGGTGGGCGAGGTCGTCGCCCTCGACCCGGCCACCGGCGAGGTCCTGAGGACGTGGACCGGCCTCGGCGACGGCCCGGCCGTGGAGGGGACGCCGCGCGAGCTGCTCGCCTGGCTCGCGGGCAGGACCGACGGCGCGGGCCTGCGACTCGCTTCGCCACAGGCGCGTCTCCGGCAGGCCGGGAGGGTGCCGTCCCCGCCGCCCTGGCCGAAGCCGTCCCCGGCGGGACTGCCCGCCGAGCCACCGTCGTCCTGGCCGCCCGCCGGGAGCTAGAGAGGAACGATCATGGCCTATACCGGAAACGTCACCAAGGGCGGACCCGCCGACGTACGCGAGGTGCCCGGGCTGACGATCTCGAAGATCGAGGTCGGCGACTTCGGCAACAACGCCTACCTGCTCCGGTGCACCGAGACCGGCGACGGGCTGCTGATCGACGCGGCGGCCGAGCCCGACCGGCTGATCGACCTCGTCGGCGACATGCCGATCAGCTCGATCGTGACCACCCACCGGCACCGCGACCACTGGGGGGCTCTGGAGGAGGTCGCCCGGGCCACCGGCGCGCAGACCGTCGCCCACCCCCTCGACGCCCCCGAACTGCCGGTGAAGGTCACCAGGGAGGTCGAGCACGGCGACCGGGTGACGGTCGGCGTGGTGACGCTGGACGTCATCCACCTGCGCGGCCACACCCCCGGCTCGATCGCCCTGCTCTACCAGGACCGCCACCTGTTCACCGGCGACTCCCTGTTCCCCGGCGGCGTCGGCAACACCCAGAAGGACCCGGCGCGGTTCGAGCAGCTGTTCACGGACGTGGTGGAGCGGATCTTCGACCGTCTTCCCGACGAGACGTGGGTCTACCCCGGCCACGGCAGGGACACCACGCTCGGCGCCGAGCGGCCGCACCTGCCCGAGTGGAAGGCCCGCGGCTGGTGACGTGACGTGACGCGCGCCCGGACGGCCGGCGTCCCGCAGCGGACCGCCGGCTCGTCCCGGCGCCCCGGTTCCGTCACCCGGTCGTAGTCACCGTCAGTCGGGCGCGCGTGAGCCGGTTCGCGTGATTCGGGGGGCTTCTGCGGGGCAGCGGCTACCGCACGACCGTCGGAGGAGCCCCGGAATGACCCCCCTCGCGAGCGCGGCCGCGTGGAGCGGCCACGACACCCGCCTCATCGTGGCCGCCCTGGCCGGCATCGCGGTCATCGTGCTGCTGATCACCAAGCTGCGGACCCACCCGTTCCTCGCCCTCGCGCTCGGCTCGGGCGTGCTCGGCCTGGCGGCCGGCATGGCCCCGGAAAAGCTGATCGACAGCTTCTCCTCCGGGCTCGGCTCGACCGTGGCCGGCGTCGGCGTGCTCATCGCCCTCGGGGCGATGCTGGGCAAGCTGCTGGCCGACTCGGGCGGCGCCGAGGAGATCGTGGACGGCATCCTGCGCCGCAGCGGCGACCGGGCCCTGCCGTGGGCGATGACGCTCATCGCGGTGCTCATCGGGCTGCCGATGTTCTTCGAGATCGGGCTGGTCCTGCTGATCCCCGTCATCTTGCTGGTGGCCCGGCGCAGCGGCCGTCCGCTGCTGCTGATCGCGGTCCCCGCCCTGGCGGGCCTGTCCGTCCTGCACGGCCTGGTGCCCCCGCATCCCGGGCCGCTGGTCGCGATCGACACGCTCAAGGCGGACCTCGGGCTCACGCTCGGGCTGGGCCTGCTGGTGGCGATCCCGACCGTGATCGTGGCCGGCCCGCTGTTCGCCCGGTTCGCCGCCCGATGGGTGCGGCCGGCGCCGCCCGGGCGCCTCGAGCGCGGACAGACCCAGGAGTCCGAGGACACGGCACCGGAGGAGGCGGACCGCCCCCGGCCGGGCTTCGGCGTCACGGTGGCCACGATCCTGCTGCCGGTCGTGCTGATGCTGGGCCGGGCCGTCGCGGAGATCGTCCTGCCGGAGGGCCACGCGGTGCGCACCGTGTTCGAGGTCCTCGGCACTCCCCTGATCGCCCTGCTGATCGGGGTGATCGTGGCGATGTTCACGCTGGGCCGCGCGGCGGGCTTCGGCCGGACCCGGATCTCCTCGGCGATCGCCGACTCGCTGCCGCCGATCGCCGGGATCCTGCTCATCGTGGGCGCGGGCGGAGGATTCAAGCAGACCCTGGTCGACTCGGGCGTCGGGAAGGTCATCGGCGAGGCCGCGCAGGGCGCGAACGTGCCTGTGCTGGTGCTCGGCTGGCTGATCGCCGTCGGGATCCGGCTGGCCACCGGTTCCGCCACGGTCGCCACGATCTCCGCCGCCGGGATCGCCGCGCCGCTGGCGGCCGGGCTCTCCCCCGCTCACCTCGCCCTGCTCGTGCTCGCCATCGGCGCCGGGTCGCTGTTCTTCTCCCACGTGAACGACGCCGGGTTCTGGCTGGTCAAGGAGTACCTCGGGATGTCCGTGGGCGAGACCGTCAAGAGCTGGTCGGTCATGGAGGCGATCATCTCGGTGGTGTCGTTCTGCTGCGTACTCCTGCTCGGGCTGGTGGTCTGAGGACCGGAAAAGGGCGTCCGTATAGTGGTCGGCGCACACCGTCCCACCCCTGGAGCCCGGCACCTCATGGAGATCACTGGAATCGAGCTGCGCCGGATCGCGATGCCGCTCGTCGCGCCGTTCCGGACGTCGTTCGGCACCGAGACCAGCCGCGACGTCCTGCTGGTCCGGGTGGTGACGCCACAGGCCGAGGGCTGGGGCGAGTGCGTGGCCATGTCCGAGCCGCTGTACTCCTCCGAGTACGTGGACGCGGCGGCCGACGTGCTGCGGCGTTTCCTGATCCCCGCGCTGCCCCGCGAGCCGGACCCCCAGGCCGTCGGTCCCGCCCTCGCGCCGTTCAAGGGCCACCGGATGGCCAAGGCGGCGCTGGAGGCCGCGGTCCTCGACGCCTCGCTCCGGATCACCGGCGAGTCCTTCGCCCGCTACCTCGGCGCCACCCGCGACCGCGTCCCCTGTGGCGTCTCGGTCGGGATCATGGGGTCGGTGGCCGAACTGCTCGACACCGTCGGGGCGTACGTCGAGGAGGGGTACGTACGGGTCAAGCTGAAGATCGGGCCGGGGTGGGACGTGGCGCCGGTCCGCGCGGTCCGCGAGCGGTTCGGGGAGGAGCTGCTGCTCCAGGTGGACGCCAACGCGGCCTACACGCTCGCGGACGCCCGTCATCTGGCCCGGCTGGACGACTTCGATCTCCTGCTGATCGAGCAGCCGCTGGCCGACGACGACCTGGTGCAGCACGCCCGGCTCGCCCGGTCGATCCGCACGCCGATCTGCCTGGACGAGTCGATCGAGTCGGCCGCCCACGCGGCGGCGGCGATCAGCCTCGGCGCGTGCTCGGTGATCAACATCAAGCCGGGGCGGGTGGGCGGCTACCTGGAGGCCCGGCGCATCCACGACCTGTGCCGCGCCCACGGCGTCGCGGTCTGGTGCGGCGGCATGCTGGAGACCGGGATCGGCCGGGCGGCCAACGTCGCGCTGGCCGCGCTGCCCGGCTTCACGCTCCCGGGCGACACCTCCGCCTCCCGCCGCTACTTCCACACCGACGTGACCCCGCCGTTCGAGCTGGACGGCGGGCACCTCGACGTCCCGGACGGCCCGGGGCTGGGCGTGGACCCCCTCCCGGACGTCCTGGACGAGGTCACCACGGCGACGGAGTGGATCCGGCTGTAGACGGCCCGCACCGGTCAGGCGTCGCCAAGGGCAGGGTGCGGGCGGGGCTCGCCGGTGGTGAAGACCTTCACGATGCGGTCGGCCGCGAGAGCGGGCTCCTCCGCGCTCTCCACCACGTCGCCCCAGGACCAGCGGTAGAACCAGCCGTCCGACATGGCGACGCAGTCCACGGTCTCGGTGAACAGCGCCGCGTCCGGGTCGCGGACCTTCAGCGACGGCGGGTCGGGGCGCAAGGACGCCTCCAGTCCCCGCAGCTCAAGCTCCCGGGCCAGTTTGCCGAGGAAGTACGTCCGGGTGTGCTCACGAGGCATGGCGACCAGGGCTCCATTGGACTAGGCGTTTTCTCCACGTGATTGGCCCGGGCCCAAGGTGGCGGGCCCCAGCCGACCGGGGCCCTGTTCGTGCGACGACGTCAGCCCGCGTTCTCCGAGCGTCGTTCCCTGCGTTGCTGCTGTTTGAACATGAGAACGCGAAGCGGAATGGCGGACACGATCGCGATCTGCATGGTGGCGCCCACCTTGATGAGCTGGTCGCCGCCCGCCAGACCGGCCGCCCAGATGGTCAGGCAGGCCACGTTGATCAGCATCCAGGCCAGCACGACGGCGGCCAGGTTGCCCTTCGGCTTGGGGTACTCGATGCGGCTGACCATGAGCCAGGCCACGGCGAAGATGGCGGCGAGCGTGATGTAGTTCGGCTGGAAGAGCAGCACGATCGACACCACGGTCATCGCGCCCATCGGGATCGGCAGGCCCATGAAGTCGCCGCTCTTGGTCTTCACGCAGGCGAAGCGGGCCAGCCGTACGACTCCGGCGAGCAGGACGGATCCGGCCGCGACCAGCACCAGCCACAGGGGGAGCTTGCCGGAGAAGCCGGCCCAGATCATCACCATGAAGGCGGGCGCGAAGCCGAAGCTGATCACGTCGGCGAGGTTGTCCAGCTCGGCGCCCATCGCGGACGCGCGGAACTTCCTGGCCACCAGGCCGTCGAACAGGTCGCAGGTCGCGCCGATCAGCAGCAGCACCACGGCGGTGCCGAAGAAGCGCGGGTCGGGGACGAACTTGACGCCGGCCTGCAGGTTGCTGATCGCCGACCAGGCGAGCACGCAGACGGCGAGGAACCCGCTGAGGGCGTTGCCGAGCGAGAGGGAGTCGGCGGCCGACAGGCGGAAAGCCTTGCCGACGGGCCCGCGCGGCTCATCGGCCACCTCCTCCACCGGCCAGGCGGCGTCGGCCCCGAGGTCAGACGTGGTCAAGACGTGTCACCCCCGCGACGGTCCGGGTGCCGACGGTGACCGCCGGCCTGATGCCCTCGGGCAGGTAGAGGTCCACCCGGGAGCCGAAACGGATCAGCCCGACCCGCTCGCCCTGGGCGACCTTGGCGCCCGCGAACAGGTACGGCACGATGCGGCGCGCGACGGCGCCGGCGATCTGCACCATCTCGATGTCCCCGAGCGCGGTGTCGAAATGCCAGACGACGCGCTCGTTCTTGTCACTGTCCTTGTTGAACGCGGGCACGAAGCCGCCGGGCACGTGCTCGACCGAGGTGACCGTGCCGGCCGCGGGCGCCCGGTTGACATGCACGTTGAGCGGGCTCATGAAGATCGCGACCCGGGTGCGGCCGTCCGGCCACGGGTCGATGCTCTGCACGACGCCGTCGGCGGGCGAGATGAGCCTGCCCTCGCCGGGCGCGCGCTCGGGGTCGCGGAAGAACCACAGCATCCCGCCGGTGAGGGCGGCGAGCGGCGCCGCGGCCAGCGCCCAACGGGGCGACCTGCGGGTGAGGACGGCGGTGGCGGCCGCCGCCGCGGCGGTCGGAGCCAGCCACGGGGACACCCCGCGTGCGAGCCTGACTCGGCCCCGGGCACTTCCCGCGAGCCCGGATTCAGGGCCGCGGGGCAACGATTCGTTGGACACAGATGACCTTTGTACTCTTCTGGCGACTATGGACCGGCATGCGAGCTAACGATCGATATTACCGATCCGGCAGTCAATGCGTGGCACAACGAGAACAAGCAAACAGGGTGAGTGCCCGTTTTGCTAGCCCTGCGGGGCTTCCGCCTGCGACGCCTCCGTCTGAGATGTTTCCGCCGGAGTAACGGTCCTGTCGTCGCGGCGGGCCTTGATCAGACTGGCGACGGTGGTCACGGCCATGGTCACGCCGATGACCGCCAGCGACACCCAGATGGGGATCTGAGGAGCCCAGGGGACGTCGTTCTCGTGAAGTGCTTCAAGAATCAGCTTAACCCCGATGAAACCGAGGATGAACGCCAATCCGTAGCTGATGTAGACCAGCCGCTGCAGCAGTCCGCCGAGCAGGAAGTAGAGCTGACGCAGTCCCATCAGGGCGAACGCGTTCGCGGAGAACACGATGAAGGCCGCCTTCGTGAGGCCGAAGATGGCCGGAATCGAGTCGAGGGCGAACAGCAGGTCCGTGGTGCCGATGGCGATCATGACGATCAGCATGGGCGTCACCATGCGCTTGCCGTCCACCCGCACGGTCACCCGTGAGCCGACGTAGTCGGGGGTGGTCGGGAAGACCCGCCGGGCCCAGCGCAGGAGGATGTTCTCGTTGAACTCCTCGTCCTCCTTGTTGTGGTCCCGGATCAGCGTGTACGCCGTGTAGATGAGGAAGACCCCGAACGCGTACAGCAGCCAGCCGAAGCGGCTCAACGCGGCGGCCCCGATGGCGATGAAGATCCCGCGCATGACGAGCGCCAGGACGATGCCGACCAGCAGGACCTTGTGCTGGTAGATCCGAGGCACCCCGAAGCGGGTCATGATGATGTAGAAGACGAACAGGTTGTCGACGCTGAGGCTGTATTCCGTCAGATAGCCCGCGAAGAACTCGCCACCCGTCCCGGGACCGGCCCAAACCGTTAACCCGATGCCGAACAACACGGCCAGGCAGACGTAGAAGCCCACCCAGATGCCGGCCTGCCGCATGGAGAACTCGCGTGGTTCACCACGATCGACGATCACCAGGTCGATGGCGACCACGACAAGAAGACCCACGATGACCAGGGCCCACAACCACAGGGGCGCATGTACCACGATTACCTCCGGCGCGCGCTGAACACACTGCCGGAGGTCTCTCCCGCCCGCACGCGCACGGCGGACCGACGGCCCCGGGTGCTGACACCGTGATGACGGGACCGCCGCGAAGGGATACTCCCCCCCAACCCGTCCAGTATATGGATCAGACTTAGCCTCACCTAATCGTTGCCGGAATGTCGGTGCTCGTCGGCGAGAACAGGCGACAGCTCACCAGGCAGACGCTCTTGTGTCACCGGACCGAGAGGGTGGTCGCACCCTCCCGCCACACCGGTCGCCGCCACACCGGTCGCCGCTACGACGCGAGCCCGTACGCCGCGAGCACCGCCCGCAGCGCCGCCTCCTCGTCGGGCAGCTCGCGGCCCCGCCGTACGGACGCCTCCGCCAGGCGGGCGGCCAGGGCGGGATCGCCGAGCAGGCGGCCGATCTCCCGGCTCAGCGCGCCGGGGTCCTGCGGCGGCACCAGCAGGGCCGCCTCGCCCACCATCCCGGGCACGCCGCCCACCCGGGTCGCGATGATCGGCCTGCCCGCCCGCAACGCCTCCTGGACGCTCAGCGGCTGCCCTTCCCATCTGCTGGGCACGATCACCGCCGTCGCGACCTGGAGCAGGTCGGCCGGCTCGGCCCAGCCGTACAGGACCACGGGCAGTTCCTCGGCGTCGACGCGGGCCTGAAGCTCCTCGCGCAGCGGTCCGTCGCCCGCGATCACGAAGACCGGATCCCCCTTGTAAGGCCCGGCCGCCGCGTCGAGCAGCGTCTCCAGGCCCTTCTGCTGGGCCAGCCGGGCGACCGTGAGCAGGATCGGCCGTTCCCGCGCGGCCTGCGGCGCGTCCGCCGCCCCGGACAGCCGGGCGGCGATCTCGGCCCGCACGTCCTCGGCCGGCCGGGCGGGTTCGGCCAGCGGCGGCGCGGGCACCACCGCGAGGTCGACCCCTCGGGCGCCCCTGGCCCGCATCCGCTCCGCGACGTCCGGCGAGATCGCCAGAACGCGGTCCGCACGCCGGGCGACGATCCGTTCCAGCAGCCGGTAGACCGCGCCGATCGCGCCGCCCGCCGTGACCGCGTTGTGCAGGGTGACCACGAGGCGCGGCCATCCCCGCGACCCCGTCAGAGCGAGCGCGGCCAGCGCGCCGGCCCGCAGGCCGTGGGCGTGGACGACGTCCGCGCCGCGGGCGAGCCCGCGCAGGCGCAGGGCGGTCCGAAGGTCGTGCGCGGGGTGCGGCCGATCGGCGATCTCGACCTCGGCGAAGCCCGCGCCGGTGCCGGTGAAGGAGAACGCCTCCTCGGTGCTGCCTGGACCCGCGACCAGCACGCGGTGCCCCCGCGTGACCAGTCCGGCGGCGAGCATCCGCACGTGCCGCGCCACGCCCCCCACGCTCGATCCCAGCACGAGCACGACCCGACTCATGCCCTCTCCTCGCCTCCGGCTCGGCCTGGCCCGCTGATCCGCTCGCTCATACCCGCCTCCTCGATCGGTGGCTCCGCCGGGCTCGCGCCTCTCCCGCGTCTCACTCCGGACAGGGCGGCGGTCAGGTCCCCGCGGTCCACGAGCCCGGCGACGAGGACCCCCGCGACCACGGCTGTCAGACCGGCCAGAGCGGCCGTCAGGAGGCCACCCCACGGGCCCTCGCCCGACAGGGGAAGCCGGGCGGCCGCCGCGCCGGCGAGGAAGCCCGCGCCCCCGCCCAGCAGGGCGGCCAGACCGGCCCGCGGAACGCCCTGCGCGGACCGCGCCCCTCGCGCCCGTACGACGGAGGCCAGCAGCAGTCCGGCCCCCACCGTCATGCCGGTCGCCTGGCCGAGCGCGAGCCCGCCCAGCCCCCAGCCGTCCGGGAGCACGAGGACGAACGCCACCTGGGCCACGGCCACGACCAGCCACCCGGCGACCTGTCCCCGGGCCGCCGCCCTGCCCTGTCCCGCGGCGTACAGCACCCGGCTGAGGTGGGCCACCAGGCCATACCCGACGAGCCCCGGCGCGAACAGCGCGATCCCCCGGGCGAACTCCGCCGCGGCGACCTCGGTGTCGGCCTGGGCGAGGAAGACGTGCGCGACCGGCATCGCCACCGCGGCGAGCGCGCCGGCCGCCAGGCCGCAGACCAGCACGACCGCGCGCGTCGTCCGCGCCGCCAGCGCCGCGAAGCCCTCGTCCTCGGCCTGCGCCCGCGCGGCGAGCGCGGGGAACGCGCTGGTCGCGATGGGCACCGCGAGCACGGCGTACGGCACCTGGTAGATCGCCCACGCGTAGTTGTAGGCGGGCAGCACGCCCCCGCCGACACGGTTGGCGACCGGAATCAGGATCGCCGCGGCGGCCTGCTGGGCGACCAGCGCGCTCAGCCCGGCCAGGGCGAGCCGCCGCACCTGTACGGCGACGCCCTCGGGAAAGCGGAGCGTGGGCCGCCACCTCAGGCCGAGCCGCCACGTCGGTCCGACCACGGTGACGACCAGAGCCAGCACGCCGAGCGTCGTACCCGCAGACAGCGTGATCTCGGCCGGTCCCGGCACCGTGGCGGGGTCCTTGTGGCCGCCGCTGAGCGGCCCGAAGGCCAGGTAGGCGACGATGACCACCGCGCTCGACACCAGCGGCGCCAGCGCCGGCCCCGAGAACCGGCGATGGGCCTGCAGCACGCCGTAGAGCACCACGGCCAGGCCGTACAACGGGATCTGCGGCGCGAACACGACCAGCATGCGCGCGGCGACGGCGGCGACCTGGCCGACGTCGCATTCTCCGACCCCGAAGGCGACGAGCAGCCGCGCCACCGGCGCCGCGAGCAGCGCGGTCAGCGCCGCGAGCGGCACCAGCAGCACGATCACCCAGGTCAGCAGCGCGGAGGCGATCCGGCCGACCTCCGCACGCGCCTCGCCGTCCGAACGGGCGGCGGCGCCGGCGAGCACCGGGACGACCATCCCGGCGAGCGCGCCGCCCACCACGACCTCGAAGACGATGTTCGGCACGTTGTTGGCCGTGTAGTAGGCGGTCGCCAGGCAGTTCGTGCCGACCGTGCGCGCGAACGCCAGCTGCTTGGCGAAGCCGGTCACCCGCGCCAAGACCGTGATGACCCCGATGAGGACCGCCGCCCCCGCGATTCCCGCCCCGAGCCGTCTAGCCATGCCGCTTATCCATGCCGGTGCCGTGCGCCCCCGCGGACGGCCCTGCCGGTCGTCCAGGTCACCCGTGCGACCCCGGCGTGCCGGGAGCGGTCTGCGGAGCGCGGCGGCCGAGCATGTCCAGGCGGTTGAGCACCCGGTTGCCGGCGATGACCTTGGTGAAGCTGACCTTCTCCGAGGCGGCGGTGAGAGCGGCGACGACACCGAGGGCGGCGATCCGGCCGGGCCTGCCCAGCCGGGCCGTGGCCGCCAGGCCGAGCAGCGCGCCGAGCGCGTTCGCCCCGGCGTCGCCGAGCATCGCGCGCTCGCCCAGGTCCTCCGGCAGCAGCGCCGCCGCCGCGCCCAGCGGGACGGCGGTCAGCGCGGCGGCCTGGCGGGAGCGCGGGCCGTACGGCGCGGCGATCGAGGCGGCCAGCAGAGGAGCCCCGGCGAGCAGCCCCACCTTGATCGCACGGCCGGGCCGCAGGTCGAACAGGTTGGCCAGATTGGCACTGCCGGCGATCAGCGCCCCGTCGACGAGCGTGTCGAGGGAGCGCGCCACCACGCTCCCGCCCCGGCCGTGGCGGGGGGCGAGCGCCGCCGCGGCGAGCCCGGTCGCGCCGATGCCGAGGATCTTGACCGCTCCGCTGGTCACCTCGCCGCGTGCGAGCGCGGCCAGGTGGCCCTTGAACCCCTTCGACGAGGTCGTGCCGAACAGGTCGTCGTACGCGCCGAGGACGCCGCTGCCCGCGCCGGCGAGCACGGCGGCCGCACGGGCCCGTACGGGGAGTCCGGGGGCCAGGGCGGAGGCGGCCACGGCGCCGGCGGCGAACGCGGGGCCCTCCAGCAGCGTGACCGGCTCGCCCCGGTGGTTGACCCGGGTCCAGTACTCGTCGGCGGTCTTCTCGTCGCCGATCGGCGGGCGGCGCCGGAAAGCGGCGAAGGCGGCGCGCGCGGCGGCCGCGCCGAGCGCGGCGCCGACGGCGGCCCCGAGCGCCGCGGCGGCGCGGGTGCCGGCCTGGGGACGTCTGGCCACGGCTGTTGCCCTTCTCTACGTGTTCGTCAGGCGCTCTATGTGTTCGTCCGGCGTGATGTGCCGACCGGCGGCTCAGCCCCGGCTCGCCGCCGGGGTGGGGGTCTGGCTGGGCGCGGTCACCGTGGGCTCGAACGCCGTCGCGCCGCTGCCGATGCCGTACGAGCCCGAACGGCCGGCCAGTTGCTCCCGCAGAGCGTAGACCACCACGACACGGCCCGCGGCGAAATCGACGGTGTCGACCGTGGAGACCGCCGAGGCCACGCCGCCGGTGTCGTGCAGCGCCGCGATGGCGCCGCCGTTGGCGGAGGCGGTGACGGTGCCCGCCAGGACGGTGCCGAGAGCGCCGCCGTCGAGGCCGGCCGCGACCGAGACCATCGCGTTCGTCTGCCGGTCCGCGTCCTCCCCCTCGTACGGCTGGGCCGGCGCGAGCACGACGGCCATCGTCGCGCGCTGCTCGGGGTCGCCGTTGAGGGTCAGGAAGTCGCCGGCCTGGAACGCCTCCAGCACGCCGGTCGCCGCGGGGTTGGCCCGGCCCGCCTGCGCGCGGTCGTTGGTCACGATCGCCCCGGCGAGCATCGCGGCGGCCTTGTCGTACGGCGTGGCCCCGTCGGGGAAGGTGGTGCCTGCCGGGGCGAGGTTGGTGGCGAGCCCGTCCACCACGCTCGCCTGCTCGGCGTCGAGGAACTTCTCCGTCAGGCTGACCCTGCCGGTGTAGGCGGCGCCCGCGCTCCTGACGAGCTTCTCGATCGGGTCGCGCAGGGCGGCCGACGCGCCGGGAGCCTCGACGAGCACGACGCGCTCGCCCGCGAGCTGGCCGCGCACGAGCTCGGGCAGGTGGGTCGTGACCAGCGAGTCGCCGCCCTCCTCACGCGTCTGCAGCTCCGAGATCTGCGTCAGGTACTTCTCGTTGGCCTGCCGCAGCGACGCGGTCATCTCCTCGGCCGACTTGAAGAACGTGGGCTCGAGCACGGTGCTGCCCAGCACGATGCCGACCGTGAGCGCGAGGAAGATCGCCACGATCGAGACGAGGTGATAACGGAAATCGATCACGAGAAGAGTCCGACCAGCCAGAAGATGAAGCCGTTCCAGGCCACGCGCAGGCCGTTCAGCCACACCTGGCCGATCGGCGATACCGACAGGACCACACCGATCGTGACCAGCGTGGTGGCCACGAGCAGCAGCAGGGAGGGCGTGGAGATCCGGCTGCGGTAGAGCCTGCTCACGCCCTTGGCGTCCACGAGCTTGCTGCCGACCCGCAGGCGGGTGAGGAACGTGCTCGCCGCGCCCGATCTGCCCTTGTCCAGGAATTCGTCGAGCGTCCAGTGGGTGCCGACCGCGACGATCAGCGTGGCGCCCTTGTCGTCGGCCAGGAGCATCGCGATGTCCTCGCTCGTCCCGGTCGCGGGGAACACGACCGCCTCCTGGCCCAGCTTGCGCACCCGCTCGAGCCCCGGCGCCCGCCCGTCGCGGTAGGCGTGGACGACCAGTTCGGCGCCGCAGCACAGCGCCTTCTCCGAGACGGAGTCGAAGTCGCCCACGATGATGTCGGGCACGTACCCGGCCTCCAGGAGCGCGTCCGCCCCGCCGTCCACGCCGATGAGCACCGGGCGGTACTCCCGGATGTACGGCCGGAGCGTCGCGATGTCCTCCTTGTAGTGGTATCCCCGCACCACGATGAGGGCGTGGCGGTTCTCCAGGGTGGTGCGGATGTCGGGCACGCCGACCCCGTCGATCAGGAGGTCGCGCTCGCGCCGGACGTACTCCATCGTGTTCGCGGCGAAGGCCTCGATCTGGACGGCGAGGCCCGCGCGGGCCTCGGTCATCGCCGCCTCGACGCTCTCGGCGGTCTGCGGCTGCCCCTTGCCGACCAGTTCCTCGCCGAGGTAGACCATGCCGTCGTGGACGCGGATCACGTCGCCGTCGGCGATCCGCTCGAACAGTTCCGGCGACGCGTTGTCGATCAGGGGGATGCCCGCGTCGATCAGGATCTGCGGCCCGAGGTTGGGGTAACGGCCGCTGATGCTCGCGGCGGCGTTGACCACGGCCGCCACGCCGCACGCGACGAGGGCCTCCCCGCTGACCCGGTCGATGTCGACGTGATCGATAATCGCGATTTCCCCGGGCTTGAGGCGCTTGGTCAGCCTCTTCGTCCGCCTGTCGATTCTCGCCACTGCCGTCACCCCGGGAAGGCCGTCGGCCTTCCTGCGGCGGAGGCCCGGAACATTCAAGCTCGGGACCTTCATCATGACCATCCTGCCAGAGGCGGCGACCGCCACGCTTCCACACCCCACGGCTCGTCTGAATTGTCACTGCAAGTCAGGGATGTTGCCGAGGTGCGCCGACCGGGGGCAGCCGAGCCAACGCACACCTTCCGTGACGCCGTCCGCCCCCGTTCCTCCGCCCCCTCGTTGCCGGGGCTTGACTGCTTCCCGGCGCGCCCTGATCCAAACGTCACCCCCGCGCGCGCCCCGCCGAGTGTACGCGCGTCGCCGGGCCCGCACGGCTCTCACCCGGCGACGCGGGCGCGGCGGCCCCATCCCGGAGAGCCTCAGCCCGGCGGACGCCGGCACGGCGGGCCCGGGGACCCCCGATCGACTGGACCGGAGAGCCCAGCCCGGCTGGACCGGGACCTCGGCCCCGGCGGGTCTGCGGCCCTCAGCCGGCGGCTCGCCGGCCTGAGCGCTTGGCCGCCCCCGAGGACGCCTTCTCCCAGGCGGCCTTGTCGGCGGCGGCGATGGACAGCAGCTCGGCGGCGTGCGCCCGGCCGAGCTCGGAGTCCTCCAGCCCGGCGAGCATCCGCGACAGCTCCCGCTCGCGGCCCTCCTGGTCGAGCGTCACGACGCCGCTGCGGACGACCCTGCCGTCGCTCGCCTTCTCCACCACGAGGTGCTGGTCGGCGAAGGCCGCCACCTGCGGCAGGTGGGTGACCACGATGACCTGCGCCGTCCTGGCGAGCTTGGCCAGCCGCCTGCCGATCTCCACGGCCGCCTTGCCGCCCACGCCCGCGTCGACCTCGTCGAACACGAATGTCGGAACGGGGTCGGCGCCGGCGAAGACCACCTCTATGGCGAGCATCACCCGGCTCAGCTCGCCGCCGGACGCGCCCTTGGTCAGCGGCAACGGCGGCGCGCCCGGGTGGGATGCCAGCCGGAGCTCGACCTCGTCCACGCCGTGCGGGCCGAAGCCGTCGGTGGCCGTGATCGCCACGCTCACCCGCGCGTGCGGCATCGCGAGCGCGGTCAGCTCCTCGGTCACCGCCTGGCCGAACCGGTCGGCGGCGGCGGTGCGGATGGCCGTCAGTTCACCGGCCAGCTCGCCCAGCCGCTCGGTGAGCTCGCCGTGCTCCCGCGTCAGCTCCTCGATGCGCTCGTCGTCGCCTTCGAGCTCCGTCAGCCTCTCGGCGGCCCGCTGCGCCCATGCGAGCACGGCCGTGACGTCCTCGCCGTACTTGCGCATGAGCCCGTTCAGCGCCGCCCTGCGCTCCTGCACGGCCGCGAGCCGCGCCGGGTCGGCCTCGACCGACTCGGCGTAGGCGGCCAGTTCGGTCGCCACGTCGGAGACCAGGTAACCGGCTTCGGCCAGGCGATCGGCGAGCCCGGCGAGCGCGGGATCGAAGTCGCGTACCGACTCCACGGCCGTCTTGGCGTGACCGAGCAGCGACACGGCGTCCTGCACGTCCTGCGCGCTCGACATCGGATCGCCGAGCAGCGCGGCGTGCGCGGTCGTGGCGGCGGTGCGCAACGCGTCGGCGTGGGAGAGCCGCTCGGCCTCCTCCTTCAGCTCGGCGTCCTCCCCCGGCCTGGGCTCGACCTTCTCGATCTCCTCGAGGCCGAACCGCAGCACGTCGGCCTCCTGGGCCCGCTCCCTGGCCTTCACGGTCAGCTCGTGGAGCAGCTCGCCCACCTGCTTGTGCCGCTTGTACGCCTGCTCGTAGGCCCGCAGGGGCTTGACCAGCTCGTCGCCGGCGTAGCGGTCGAGCGCCGCACGCTGCCTGCCGGGCTGCAGCAGCCGCTGCTGGTCCATCTGTCCGTGCACGGCCACCAGGTCGTCGGCGATGTACGTCAACGTGCCCACCGGCACGGCACGGCCGCCCAGCCAGGCGCGGGAGCGGCCCTCGGCGGAGACCGACCGGGAGATGATGAGCTGCCCGTCCTCGATCTCGCCGCCGACGTCGGCGACCTGCTGGGCCACGCGGCCGGCTGGCTCGATCACCAGCGTGCCCTCGATCAGCGCCTTGTCGGCGCCCGGCCGGACCCTGGCCGGGTCGGCCCGCCCCCCGAACAGCAGGCCGAGACCGGTGACGACCATCGTCTTGCCGGCCCCCGTCTCACCCGTGACGACGGTGAATCCCGGCGACAGCTCCAGTACGGCCTCGTCGATCACGCCGAGCCCCTGGATGCGGACCTCCTCGACCCGTGGCCGCACTGGTCCCTCCCGTTTTGCCGACCGAACTCGCCAGAGATCCTACGCGTAACTCGTCAAGATTTTCGAGGACAGCGTGTCCGGACCGCGACCCGAACGAGAATCTGTGGACACAAAAGCCCTGCTCATCCGGCATATCGCAACCAACCACCGCAACTCGCTGTGGACTGCGGCGCCTCTCGCGGTCAGCCGGAGCGTACGCGGCCCCGCCAGCCCTGCACCGGCAGGCCGAACTTCGCCACCAGGCGGTCGGTGAAGGGCGCCCCGGTGGTCTCCACGCCGAGCAGCCGGGCCAGCCGTACGGGCACCTCGCCCCTGCGGACCTCCACCCGGGCGCCGGGCGGGATGTCGAAGCGGCGGCGGCCGTCGCACCACAGCACACCGGCGCTGGTGTCGGGGAGGATCTCCAGCGCGAGCGTGGACTTCGGCGACACCACCATCGGCCGGGCGAACAGCGCGTGGGCGCTGTTGGGCACCAGGAGCAGCGCCTCGACCTCGGGCCAGACCACGGGGCCGCCGGCCGAGAAGGCGTACGCCGTCGATCCCGTGGGGGTCGCGCAGATCACGCCGTCGCACCCCCAGCGCGACAACGGGCGGCCGTCGATCTCCGCGACGACCTCCAGCATGCGGTCCTTCTTCTCGACCGACGCCTCGTTGAGCGCCCAGGTCCGCGCGAGCACCGACCCGTTCAGGCGTACGACGGCCTCGATCGTCATGCGCTCCTCGACCTCGTAGCGGCCCTCGACCACCAGGTCCACCACGGACGCCAGGTCCTCCACCTCCGCCTCGGCGAGGAAGCCCACGTGCCCCAGGTTCACGCCGAGCAGCGGCACCGCGGCCGGGCGGGCCAGTTCGGCGGCGCGCAGCAGCGTGCCGTCGCCGCCCAGGACGAGGATCAGCTCGGCCTCCTCCAGCGCCGCCCCGTTCTCCGGGACCACCTCGGCATGGGCGCACCCGAGCTCCTCGGCCTCCTCGTCGAGCACCCGGACGTTGATGCCCGCCTCGATCAGCCGCTCCATGACCAGGCGGGCGCTGCGCACCGCCGCCTCCCGGCCCGTGTGCGCCGTCACCAGGACGGTCCTCTTGGCGTCCGCCCGGTCGCCCGCCGCGCCGCCCGTGCTCATCGCGCTCATCGTCTCCACGCCTCGCCGCCCGCGCTCAGCGCGGTCCCTCCGCGACCGCCGTGTCGATGGCCGCGTCCACGTCGGGCACGGGGTCGTGTCCCGGCCCCTTCCCGAGCCACACAACGTATTCCACGTTCCCCGACGGCCCCGGCAGCGGGCTCGCCGTCACGCCCTTCACCGTCAGGCCCAGCGAGCCCGCCACCGCCGCGACGTCCCGCACCGCCTGCGCCCGCAGAGCCGGGTCGCGTACGACGCCTCCCGCGCCCACGCGCTCCTTGCCGACCTCGAACTGCGGTTTGACCAGCATCGCGAACTCCGCCACCTCGGCCGCGCAGCGCACCAGAGCCGGGAGCACGAGCCGGAGGGAGATGAAGGACAGGTCGCCGACGATCAGCGTCGGCGGCTCGCCGACCATCTCCGGGGTCAGGTCGCGGACGTTGACCCGCTCCATCACCGTGACCCGCTCGTCGGTACGCAGCGACCAGGCGAGCTGGCCGTATCCCACGTCGACCGCGAGCACGTGGGCGGCGCCGTGCCTGAGCAGCACGTCGGTGAAACCGCCGGTCGAGGCTCCCGCGTCGAGGCACCGGCGCCCCTCGACGCGGAGCCCTTCGAACGCGCGCAGCGCGCCGAGCAGCTTGTGGGCGCCCCTGGACACGTAGTCGGGGCCCTCCGCCGTCTCGGCGACCACGATGGGGGCGGCCGTGTCCACCTGCGTGGCCGCCTTGCCCGCCACCTGACCTCCGACGCTGACCCGGCCCGCCTCGATGAGCTGGACCGCCTGCTCTCTGGACCGGGCGAGCCCGCGGCGTACGAGCTCGCTGTCCAGCCGGACGCGCTTCACCTGGCCCGCCCCGCCGCGCCGTCCCGTGCCGTCCCGACCCGCGTCCGCCCCCGGCTCGCGGCGTCCGCGGCCGCTCCCGTGGCGCTCACTGATCGCTCTCCCGGCCGCCGTGCGCTCCGGGCTGCCGCTCCCCGGCATCCTCCACGGACGCGAGCACCGCTTCGAGGCCGGCGAGGACCTGTTCGAAGACGCCCACGTGCTCGGAGACCGGCGCGTGCGCCAGCCGTCCGAGGGGCGACAACGCGGCCTGCACGCCGTCGGCGCCCGAGGCGAGGTGCTCCCCGGCCGCGATCCCGCTGTCCGTCATGGTCCCTTCCTGCTCCGATCAGCTGCCCCGTCACTTCCTGTCACGCTTCTCCGTGCGCGGCCCCCACGCTCGCGCCCGGGATTCGGCCCGGCTCACGCCGGACCGCACCCCGGACGTCGCCGGACGACGCACGCGGCCATGCCGCACGGCCCACCCGTGCGAGCCCCTGCGGCGCTGGTCGCCTCGACGCTATCGGACCCCACCGACGGTCGTGCGCCGTCCGGCCGTTCCGCAGGGAGCACGGGGGACCGGGGACCGCCGGCCGCATGCTCTCGCCTCAGACGCCCCGAGCGAGGCCATGCTCACCTCGCCGTCCCTTTGGTCGCGAAATCTACGGCTCGCGGACCGCCGGACTCCTGCCGTTGCCTTTCCATGACCCGACGCGGATTTCGCGCAGGCCGCCCGTGGAAAGCTACTGTCGGTAGGAAGAGGGGAATCACGTCGTCGACCGCTGATCCGTGCACGGTTGACCAAGGGACACGGTTTACCAGGAGACACGGTCCGCGAGGAGAAGGGCAGGCGCATGGCGACCGTCGAGGAATGCCGGGCGGCGCTGGACAAACTCGTCGAGCACTTCGACGAGATAAGCGAGGAGGATCGTGCCAAGCACGTGGTCGAACGCCGGCTGGCCTGCCGGATCTCCGACCTCGGCGTGACCTTCTACGGCCGCATCCACCGGGGCGGGCTCGACCCCTTCAAGGAGGTGCCCCCGGAGGACGGCCGGCCCGCCGAGGTCAAGCTGACCCTCAAGAGCGAGGACCTGGTCTCGATGGTCAACGGCGAACTCGACATGGGCCGCGCGCTGCTGGGCGGCCGGGTCAAGATCGACGCGAGCCTCGGCGATCTGCTGCGCCTTCGCAAACTCCTCTGACCGCTCCCGCCGAAGCCGCGCCGCACCCCGGCGCCGAGACCTCGCCGCCCAGGACGAGGTCAGGATCGTAAGACGCGGTTTTCGGGGCGGCGGCCGCAGCGCCGTGAGACCTGGGCGTGAGGCGACGCTGCCCCACGCCGGTCAGCGGCCGAGCGCCGCCAGGGCGGCCTTCACCGCGTCCTCGTCCGCCTGGCCGTCCCCCGCCGCCTCCCAGGTGGCGGCGCACGCCGCGCGCAGCCCCTCGACGGGGTCGCCCTCCCCGGTGAGCACGAGCTTCCCGTCCCGCCACGCGGCCGTCCACCCGCCGCAGGTCCAGCCGTCCGAGCCATGCCGTACGGGAACCACGGGGGCGTGCAGGCCCGACAGGTCGGCGGCGATGTGGGTGGGACGGTGATGGGGCGCGGCGGTGAGCACGTCGAGAGGACCGGCGACACCGGTCAGCACGAGCAGGCTGTCGACACCGGCCCGGGTCGCGCCCTCGATGTCGGTGTCGAGCCGGTCGCCGACGATCAACGGTCTCTCGGCGCGGGTGCGGATCATCGACTCGCGGTGCAACGGCGGCTCAGGCTTGCCCGCGACCACGGGCTCGACGCCGGCCGCGGTGGCGATCACGCGGCTCATCGCGCCGTTCCCGGGCTGCTCGCCCCGGCCCGTCGGCATGGTCGTGTCGCCGTTGGCCGCGACGAACCACGCCCCCTGACGTACGGCGAGCGCCCCTTCGCAGAGCAGCCCGTAGGACAAGGTGTCGGCGATGCCCTGCACCACGGCGGCGGGCGCGTCGAGGGCCGTCGTCACGGGGCGCAGGCCGTGCTCGCGCAGGGCCATCCGCAGTCCCATGCCGCCCACCACCAGGACGGCCGAGCCCGCCGGCACGTGCTCCGCGACGAGCCGGGCCGCCGCCTGCGCGGAGGTCACCACGTCTTGCGGGGCGGCCGGAATGCCCAGATGGCTGAGGTGCTGGGCGATCGCCCCCGGCGTGCGGGACGCGTTGTTCGTCACGAACGCGAGCCGCACGCCCCGGTCCCGGGCCTTCACCAGCGCCTCCGGCGCGCCGGGGACCGCGTGTTTGCCGAGGTAGACGACGCCGTCGAGGTCGAGCAGCAGCGTGTCGTAGGCGTCCACGAGCACGCCGGTGGTTTCTGGCATGTCGGAAGTATGGCCTACGGTCACGCCTGCCTCGCCCGCAGCGTGGCCCTGACCTGCTTCAGCGCGGACACGTAGTGCCTGAGGTCGGGACGCATCGCCACCGCCACCGCGAGGGGCTCCTGCGCTCCCTCGATGTCTCCGCTGCGCCACAGCGACAAGCCGAGACCGAAGTAGGCGTAGTCTTCGGCGGGGTTGGCGTCGACGATCCAGCGGAAGCTGCCCGCCGCCTCGTCGTAACGCTTGGAGTTGAACTGGGCCCGGGCGAGGGCCTCACGGATGCTGCGCGAGTCGGGCTCGGCCTGCACGGCGTGCTCCAGGATCGCCGCCGCCGCGGCCGGGCTGCCCTCTTCGAGTAGTTTCATGCCACGCTTGAACCACTCGTAGACACCGCCGGAAGGCGTACCGCCCGGATCATTGGAAAAAGCAGAGGCCTCGTTTCGTCCTTCGATCATGGGGTAAGCCCTCCTGCACTCCGATTTCACAAGCAACCGGGCACCGCAGCGTCGGGGAGTCCGGGCACTTATGGCAACATGCCCGGTATGGAGAGTTCTGAACGGGCGGGACTGGTGCTACGTCCGTTCCACGGCGTCCGTTACGCGGTGGACGATCTGGCCGCTGTCACCTCCCCGCCGTACGATCTCATCTCCCCTGACGAACTGCGGGAACTGCTCAGTCGTCATCCGAACAACGTGGTGCGCCTGATCCTTCCCGGGATCAGCCACTACGGTGAGGCGAGCGCCGCGTTGCGCGAGTGGCTCGCCGATGGAGTGCTGACCGTCGACTCCCTGCCCGGTCTGTACGTGTACGAGCAGAGCGGCGTCGGTTTCCTGCAGCGGGGCCTGATCGGAGGCGTCGGGGTCGGGTCGACCGCGATCCTTCCGCATGAGAACGTCCTGCCGGAGCCCGTCGCCGACCGGCTCGCCCTGATGCGGGCGACGCAGGCCAACTTCGAGCCGATCTTCCTGTTGTACGAAGGCGGCGGCACCGCCTCGCGGCTCGTCGACGACGTGGCGACACAACGCTTCCCCCTTATGGACGTCCGGACCCGTGAGGGCGTGCACCACCGTCTCTGGGCGGTGACCGATCCCCACGAGATCGAAGCCGTCGCTCAGGACCTGCACGATCGTCAGGCGCTGATCGCCGATGGTCATCACCGCTACGCCACTTATGAGGCGCTGCAGAGGGACCACATCGGTCCCGGCCCCTGGGACTACGGCCTGGCGTACCTGGTCGACTCCACGGCCTACCCGCCCGACCTCAGGGCCATCCACCGTGTCATCCCCGGGCTGCCCCTGCAGGAGGCCGCCGCCCGGGCCAAGGGGGCGTGGCAGGTCCACGAGTTCCCCTTGGTCGAGGACGCCCTCGCGGGGCTCGCCACGGCGACCGGCCCCGCCTTCGTGCTCGCCGGCGAGGGGCCCGCCCACCTGCTGACGGATCCGGACCCGCTGCAGGTCGAGCACGCCATGCCGTCCGGGCAGTCCCCGCGGTGGCGGATGCTCGACACTTCGATCCTCACGACGTTCCTCCTGCCCAAGGTGTGGGGGATCGTCGACAGCGAGCAGTCGGTGATGGTCGTGCACCATGATCCGCTCGCCGCCGTGGAGAGGGCGCGCCGGATCGGCGGGACGGCGGTGCTGCTGAATCCGCTGTCCACGGAGGACGTCCTCACGGTCGCGGCGCAGGGCGAGCGGGTGCCGCGCAAGTCGACCTCGTTCGGTCCCAAGCCCCGTACGGGCCTGGTCATGCGGACCTTCGCCACTGACTGATCGTCTCGTCGGCGGGCTCCGCTCCGCCGGAGCACGCCTCGTCGGGCGCAGGTGCGTCGGCGACCTCACCACCGGTATCACCGGCCTGGTCGGCCTCGGTGGCGGTGCCGTCATCGGCCTGGCGCGTTCTTCTGCGTGGCCTGCCGCGGGGCGCGGCCGCCTCGACCCGGCGTGCCGTACGGACCTCGATCTCGTAGCGACTTCCGCCACGCCACCAGCGACGGCGCAGCGCCCCCTCCACCTCGACCAGATCATCGAGCCGCCAGCCGGCCAGCATATCGCGCACGCCGTCGTCGAGCGTCACGCACTCGATCGCGTCCGACCGCTGCCGGGCCGAGCGGCTTGCCGGCCTGCGGACCGCGAGACGCCACTGCGTCAGCAGGGCTCCGCTCGGCAGTTCCCGGTGTGCCGGCTCCATGGACAGCCGCCCGGCCAGCAGCACCTCGTTGCGGTGCATGTGATCTCCTCTCTGACGTGGAGATCACTATGCGTGACCAGGTTGGGCCGGCACGGCCCTGAATGCCATTCTGTGAATACCGGTTCTAGTTTCAGGAGTGGGCTGTGGACAACGTGACTCCACTCGGCGGCGACGTCTACGAGATCGACACGCGGATGGCGGGGTACTCCGGCATCACCGCCGGTTATCTGATCCTCGGCGACCGTCCCTGCCTCGTCGAGACGGGCACCTCGACCTCGGCTCCCGTGGTCAGGGACGCCCTGTCCTCCCTCGGGGTGGGACCGGACGATCTCGCGACCGTCGTGGTCACCCACATCCATCTGGATCACGCCGGCGGCGTGGGGGACATCGCGAACTACTATCCGTCCGCGGAGATCGTCGTCCATGAGAAGGGCGCCCGCCATCTCGCCGATCCCTCCCGGCTCATGGCGAGCGCCAAGATGGTCTGGGGCGACAAGCTCGACGTGCTCTTCGGCACTCTGGCGCCGACCGATGCCGCCCGCATCAGGGCCCTGGGCGACACCGGGACGATCGATCTGGGCAACGGCCGTACCCTGGCGAGCCACTACTCCCCCGGCCACGCCAAACACCACGTGGGCCTGCTGGACTCGCTCACCGGTGACCTGTACGTGGGCGACGCCGCCGGCGTGTATCTGCCCGAGACCGGAGACCTGCGGCCCGCCACGCCGCCGCCGGACTTCGACCTCGACGTCGCCCTCGGCTCGATCGCGCTGTTCACGGCCCTGAAGCCGCAGCGGCTGCTGTTCAGTCACTACGGACCGGTGGATGACGTGCCCTCGACCCTCGAACGGTCGGCCGAAGAGCTCCGCATCTGGGTGGACCTCACCAGACGGGCCAGGGCCGAGGGACTCGATCTCGATCACGCCGTCGCCATGGTGCGCGACCGGACCCGCGAGCGGTACGCCGCGCTACGCGCCGACGAGGTCACCGCCGAACAGTTCGAGCTGCTCAGCGGCGCGCCGTCGAACGTCGCAGGGATCATGCACTGGCTGGACCGCGCCCCGCGCTGACTCCCGGACCCCCTGAAGCGACACGTGGAAGCACGGTCTCTCGGGACTCGTCTCAAAGCGTACGGGCGCCGCCTCGGCGGCGCCCGTACGGAGGGACATCAGGGCTGGCGCTTCACCCGATCCTCGGAATCCTCGGGGTCGTCGAGCACGTCGCCGAAGTTCGGCTCGATGAACGCCGGGCCGTAGGACGGCGCGCTCTTGGCGGAAGGCTGCTCGGCCACCTCGTCGGCCTCGCCCGTCTCGTCGCCGGCCGGGGCCTCTGAGGACACAGGCGCCACCGGTGCGGGTCCCTCGGTGGCCGAGGACGTAGCGGCCGCATCGTCGCCCACGGAGTCGCCCTCCGCCAGATCGTCGGTCAGATCGTCCTCGTCGGAGAGAACGTCGTCCCGGGGCCCGCCGGGGAGGTCCTCCTCCGCCGCCTCGTCCTTGACCGCCTCTCGAATGCCCTCGTCGCCGATTTCCTCTTCATCGTCGGCAAGGTCGTCCAGGAGGTCGCCGGATTCGGCGCCGGACTCGTCGTACCCCTCCTCCAGGTCCTCGATGAGTCCGCCGGTCAGCTCGGCGTAGCGTTCGGCCGCGTCGGTCTCGCCGTCCTCGTCGAACGCCATCGCGCGGGCGAACCAGTCGGTCGCCGCTTCTTCGTGCCCCGCCTCGGCCAGGGCGTCCGCGTACGCGAAGGCCAGGCGGGCCGACCACGGCTTCGGCTGAGGATCGCGCAGCTCCGGAACACGCTGCAGCGTGATCACGGCCGCGTCGTGCTGGCCGAGGTCGCGACGGGCCCCGGACTCCACGATGGCGAGCTCGATCCTGCCCGCGCGGTCCAGCCGTTCGGCCTCGCGCGAGCGGACGAGGTCGAGCGCCCGCTCGGGCCGCCCGAGCCCGCGCTCGCAGTCCGCCATGATCGGCAGGTACTCGTCCGAGCCGGTGATCCGCCTGGCGGCCCGGAGGTCGCCCAGCGCCTCGGCATACTGACCCGCGTGATAGGCGGCGATCCCCGTGGCCTCGCGCACCACGCCGATCCTGCCCGCGAAGCGGCGGGCCACCTTGGCGTGCTCGTAGGCCTTCTCCGGATCCTCCCCGCTCAACGCACGGGCGGCCGCCACGAGGTGGCTGGCCACGAGGTCCGCCAGGTCGTTCGGCAACGAGCGAAGCTCGGCACGCGCCTCCCGGTCCAGCTCGTCCGGCGTGATGTCCGGGTCGAGCGGAGGGATCTCCTCACGCGTCCTCGGCCTGCTCGGCTCGTCCGGCCTGCCGTAGCGGGTCCGGCTGCCGCCCCGCTCGTCCCGGCTGAAGGGACGCGCCGCGCCGCGGTCGCCGCTGAAGGGCCTGGGCTCGTCACGGTCCCTGCCGAACGGCCGGGCGCCACGATCGCCGCCGAACTGCCGCCGTGGCCGGTCGCCGGAGCCTGGCTCGCGCCCGCGGAACGTCCGGGTTCCTTCCTCACGCTCGCGGCCCGGACGCCTGTCGTCGCGGTCCCGGAAGGATCCTCCGGACCGGTCGTCTCCCGGCGTACGGCGCGGCCTGTCGCGGAACGAGTCACGGTCGCGATAACGGTCGCCACCCGCGTCCTGCCGGTCCCCGTAGGGGCGCCTGGGCCTGTCCTCGCCACCTCTGCCGTCGCGGTCGCCGAACGGACGGCGCGGCCGCTCCTCGCCGCCGAAGCGCCGGTCGGTCCCCCGGTCGCCGCCTCGATCGCCGTACGGACGGCGGGGACGGTCGGAGCGCTCGTACCCGCTTCCGCCCCTGTCGCCGCGGCCGTAACCGCGCTCCTGGTCCGGACGCCGCGGGGGGCGGCCGCCGGAGCCGTCACGACCATCACGACCATCACGCCCGTCGCGTTCGTCGCGAGGCGTGTACGAGCGGCCCTCTCGGCTCTCCCGGCCTTCGCGGCCGTCTCGACCGTCGCGCTCGCGGAAGCCGTAGCGCCCGCCGAAACCGCCGCCCTGGCGCTGCGGGCGGTCTCCGTACCCGCCACCTTCCCGCCGATCCGTGCGGCGCTCACCGTACGGCCGGCTGCCGCGGTCGTCGGAGCGGAACGGGCGTCCACCTCGCTCCTCACGATCCCGGGAGCCCTGGCCGCCTCGGAAGTCGTCGCGGTCCCCGTAAGAGCGGCGCGGCCGATCGGTGCGGAAGGAGTCCCGGTCCTGGTAGACGCGTTCCTTGCGGCCTTCGGCGCCTCCGGCTTCCTTTCGCCCTTCGAAGCCTCCGGCATCCCTGCGTCCCTCGAAGCCGCCGGCCCCGCGCGGCCGGTCACCACCGCGTGCGAAACTCCGCCCCCCGTCGCGGTCGCGGTACCCGCCGCGCTCGTCGGGACGGCCACCCGAGCGGTCCCCGCTACCGAAGGGACGGCGACCGCGGTCATCCCGGTCACGGTAGCCATCGCGCCTGTCGCGATCCCCGTAGGAGCCGGTCGCCCTGTCACCACGATCACGTGAACCGAAGCGTCCCCCGGACGGCCCGCCCTGGTCGCGGTAGCCGCGTCTGTCGGACTGGAACGGGCGCTCCCCGCGGTCGCCACGGTCGCCACGGTCACCGCGGTCGCCGCGGTCGCTCCGGAAGCCTTCTCTCCGCTCTCCATAACGACCGCCGAAGCCGCCGCTTCCTCCGTTACCGCGGAATCCTCCGGCGCGCTCAGCCCGGTTGCTGCTCTCTTCGCGGTTGTCTCCGCCACGGCCCGCGCCGTCGCGCCCGTCTTCTCTGTTCACTTCTGTCCTCTGTTGCTTGCTCACCGCGTCCGGTTCGCCGGCCGCAGGGCTCTGTCTTCCCGCTGTCCTGACTAGTGGGGATCCGCCCCATACCCGATGAGTTCCAGGGAAGACATGGTGTTTTCGCCGCAGGTCCGCTGAGATGGCGTCCGCCGCAGCCTTCGCTTCTCGTCCGATGCGACGAAGGCCACCTGTGGTGGGGTGGCCCGGCACTGCCAGCCTAGCGCGCCCTCACCACCGCCCGGGCCTCTACAGGAGCTTTCGTTCCCGGGCGACACGGGTTTCGGCGTGGTGAGGACATGGCCCCATAAATGCGGAAGGGCCACCCCAAGCGGGGTGGCCCTCCCAACAAAGATTGTCCGGCGGCGTCCTACTCTCCCACACCGTCCCCGGTGCAGTACCATCGGCGCTGACAGGCTTAACTTCC